>CAYQFU010000004.1:24825-55394 GCA_964416775.1 uncultured Ktedonobacterales bacterium | reverse complement strand
GACGGGCCTCCACCGGACGGGCGTCCACCGGACGCCCCTACAATGCATGAGCGATCATCCAGACCTGGTATCATTGTCACGTTGGGGCACACCTGGGGCGCCAACGTGGCAACGTCGGTCGCAGGGTGCTTGGCGAGCCGCCGTTCCCGGCGCGAGCTCATCCCGCGGTGACGGCGCGCACGACCAGGTCGCCCATGGCTGTCGTGGAGAGCGCTTTCGTGCCAGATCTCGCGATGTCCGCGGTGCGGTGGCCGGCCCGGATGACCGCCGAGACGGCATCCTCCACGGCGTCCGCTTCGTGTGCCAGCGAGAGCGAGTAGCGCAGGAGCATGGCGGCGCTCAGAATGGCCGCCAGTGGATTGGCCTTGTGCTGGCCGGTGATGTCGGGGGCCGTGCCGTGGATCGGCTCGTACAGTCCGAATTGGCCGTGAGCGGTACGCCGCTCGCCAAGACTGGCGGAGGGGAGCATGCCCATAGATCCGGTGAGCATGGATGCCTCGTCGGTCAGGATGTCGCCGA
This sequence comes from uncultured Ktedonobacterales bacterium, assembly GCA_964416775.1. Taxonomy (GTDB): domain Bacteria; phylum Chloroflexota; class Ktedonobacteria; order Ktedonobacterales; family JADMIN01; genus CAYQFU01. The sequence continues at coordinate 54,875 of CAYQFU010000004.1, read as the reverse complement.
ACATGTTTTCCGTGACGACGACGTCGAAGTCTCGGGGCTGGCGAATCAGGTTCATCGCACATGTGTCCACCAACAGATGACGCAGCTCCACATCGGGATACGCGCGCCCAATGTGGCTGGCCACGTCGCGCCAGAGCCGCGAGCAGCTGAGGACGTTCGCTTTGTCCACCGAGGTGACCTTGCGGCGGCGCTGTCGTGCCAGGTCGAAGGCGAACCGTACGATGCGGGCGATTTCATGCTCGGTGTACACCATCGTGTCCACCGCGCTGCGCTCGCCTGATTCACCCCGAATCTCACTCGGCCTGCCGTAATACAGCCCGCCCGTCAACTCACGCACCACGAGCAGGTCCACGCCGCGCAGATGCTCGCGCTTGATCGCCGCCGTGCCGAGCAGCGCCGGGAACGGCCGGACCGGTCGCAGGTTGGCGAAGAGCTTGAGCTCGCCGCGCAGCCGGTACAGCGCTTGCTCCGGCTGGACCTTCGAGCTGGGGTCTCCAACCCCTGCGCCACCAACCGCACCGAACAGGACGGCGTCGGATTGCTGGCACATCGCCATGGTGTCATCCGAGATCGCGGCGCCTTCATCGCGGATGGCGGCCTGGCCCACCAGCGCCTCACGGAAGGTGAATCGCTGGCCGAAGCGCTCGCCTACAGCTGCCAGCACGCGCACCGCTTCATGCGTGACCTCCGGCCCAACCCCGTCTCCGCCCAGTACCGCGATGACATATTCACCCATAGCGCGCTCCTTCTCTTGCCGCACCAGGCACCGCGCACGCGCCCGACGCCCTCCATGCCACAGGAGTGGCCCCACGCGCCACGCCCCGCGGGCAAAGCATACCACGAGCGGGCGCTGAATCGCCTAGCCGGTTCCGATCACCATTGGTGTACTCACGCCGTGCCCGCGCATCGCCACGTGCTCGCGAGCGCAAACACTTCGCCTCCGTCATTACGTCACAGAGAGTAGGGACGTCATGCGCGGCAAGGAGGCCACACTATGGAAAGGCGTGAGGGTGGAACAACAGGACACGGGACGAGATAAGCTGCCCACGCGACTGGCGGGAGACGACAGGGCTTATGGGGACCTGAGCGACCGAGCGTTCGTGGCTCGCGTGACGCCACACCTGCCGGCTCTCGTACGAGTGACGGCAGCCCTGGTGGGGCCAGCCGATGCCGAGGACGCCGCGCAGGAGGCGATCGTGCGGGCGTGGCAGGCTCTGGCGTCGCTGCGCGACGTGGAGGCCTTCCGCTCGTGGCTGTTGCGTATCGCGGTCAATGTGTGCCGCGACTGGCACCGTGGTCGTTTCGGCACTGCGCAGCGACTGAGCGCGCCACTCGATGGCGTGGCCGACGATGAATCGTTTGCGGCCATCGCGGCTGACCCCGGCACGAGTGACCACACAGGGGCATTGGACATGCGTCGGGCAGTGAACGCGCTCGACCGTGACCTGCGGGTCGTTGTGCTCCTGCGCTACTACGCCGAGCTGGACGCCACGGCGATCGGCGCCATGCTGGGATTGCCGTCCGCCACGGTGCGCACGCGGCTGCGCCGCGCGCTTGCACTGCTCCGCGAGACGTTGAGCGGACCAATCGGGGACGCACCATCCGTCAATACAGAAAGGAGTCGCTGATGCGTGAAGATGGACGCCAAGGCGACAGCGCACTGGACACCGAGATGCTACCGGCCGAGTTGCACGCTCTCCACTGGCGGCTTGTGCAAGACGGTGTGGTGTGGCGTGCGCAGCTGACCTCCAGCGAGCGGCTGTCAGCAAGCTTGGCGGCGATGGTGGAGCTGTCACCACGCGCTCGCTCACGTGAAGGCGCGGCGGCAACGCAGAGTGAACCGCTTGCGCGAGTTGTGCGTCCGGACGATCGGCCGCCATCCAGCCAGCACGACGGTGCCCGGAGGCGTACGCGCGGCCTGGTCGGCGCGGCGGCGGCGATAGTGATCGTGGGCCTGATGGGCGCACTGCTGGGTGAGCTGAGCGCTGGACGGATTGGAACACAACCGCTGGCGAAGGCAACAGCGACTACCACGGTGAGCGCACCACAGCGGATGGGGCAATGGGTCCGCGTATTTGGCCTCCCGGGCTCGGAATCCCCGCTGATCGCGCCAAGCGACCCGCGGGTGGTGTATATCATGGCGTATCCGCATATACGGCGCACCGATGACGATGGACAAACCTGGCATGAATTGCCCGTGCCCGCCGGTACGACGTCTCCTTCCGGCACCTCTGGATCGTTCTACGCCATGATCAGTCCGCTCGACGCACACACGGTCTTCCTGCTCGCTTCATTTCCCAGTAGCGGGCCTGACGGCGCACCATGCCAGTCGAACGCTGGAGCGCAGGCGCACGCGGCGGCTGGGCAGGGCCAATGGTTGGCGAGTCTGTCATTATCAGGCCCGACCTGCACGGAACAGTATTACACCACGGATGGCGGACAGCACTGGCATGCCGACCATTTGCCGCTTCCAGGCATGCTTGGCTTCTCGTACGGCAACGGGCCTGCGACACCGCTGCGAACGCAGGGCGGCCGGCTGTACGATACGATTACCCCCCCTCTCCAGGGTACGATGGTGACCGACGGCGTGCGCCTGGTGACAAGTGCGGATGGCGGGGTCTCGTGGCGGATTGCGGACGGGCCGATCGCCGCGGGTGGTGGTCTGATCATGAGCTACGCGGTCGCCCCTGGCGGTGAGACGATCTTCGCGGAGGTTGCTGATGACGTTCAGAGCCGTGGCGTGATTCAACTTTGGCGGTCGGACGATGCGGGCGCGAACTGGGCCAAGCTCCCGCCGGCTCCCTTCGCCAATCCCAAACTGGTGGCGGTCGTGGATGCGGGCGGCCGGCAGCTGATCTACGCCGACACGTCGTCAGGTATGGGCGCGGCGATCAGCTCGCCTGGCAAACGCCTCCAGGCTGGCATTCTGCAAGTGAGCGCGGATGGCGGCCACACGTGGACGGCCTCCCCGGCACTTGAGCTTCCCAGCAACCTATGGGCGGAGACTCTCATCGCCGGAGTGATGGACGATGGATCGATCGTCGTGCCCTTCATGAGCCGTCAAGCCCAACAGAACTACCAACAGGAAACCAGCGTGACCTTCTCTGCCTGGAAGCTCGGTCAGCCGGCCTGGAGACAGATTGCGCCCGCGCTGCGCAATGGCAACGCGTTCCTGTATCCTGCTGGCCCATGGGGACCAGAGGCCTTATGGGGGAGCGCAGTGTCGTTTAGCAGCCAGGGAACCGCGACGATCTTGTGGCGCTGTCCAGTGGGGTAGGCAGACAACCATCGCGCGGTGTCAGAGGTAGTGGGCGAGCCATTCCAACAGTAGCTGAAGCTGCACGACACGCTGGCGCGGCGTGGCGAGGGTGACATGGCTCGCCCCTGGAAAGCGCACAAAGTCTACCGGCGCGCGGCCCAGCTTCTTGAGCCAGGTATAGAGCTCCTCGCTCTGCGAGATAGGACAGCGGTAGTCGTTCTCAGCCGCCATGATGCGCAGAGGCGTCGTCATGCGCGCCGCATAGGTGATGGGCGAGCGCTCGCGATAGAAGTCCGGGCGCTCCCACGGCCAGCCGTAGTATCCACCAGCCCATAGACCATCCTCGTCGGCGGTACCGAACGAGCTGACGAGGTTGCAGATACTGTTGATGGTGACGGCTGCCTTGAAGCGATCGGTCTGGCCGACGATCCAGTTGGTCATGTAGCCGCCGTAGCTCACGCCCGTCACGCCGAGCCGTTCAGGGTCGAGTCCACCACGGGCAATGGCAGCATCCACGGCCGTCATCAGGTCACGGAAGTCGCCGCCACCCCAGTCTCCTTCACAGGCCTGCGCGAAGGCCTCGCCGTATCCCGTGCTGCCACGCGGATTGACGAGCAACACGGCATAGCCCTGGCCAGCGAAGATATGCAGCCAGGCGTAGAAGCTGTGGCCGAAGGCCGAGTTCGGTCCGCCATGGATGCGCAGCACCAGCGGCGCCGGCTCGGCAGAGTCGCGCATAGGACGCACCAGCCAGGCTTCCAGGTCGTAGCCGTCGGATGTCGGCACGGTGAAGCGCTCGGGCGTCGCCAGCCAGCGCTCGGCGACGAACGTGGCGCCGATGCTGGTGAGCCGGCGCGTGGGCGCTCTGGCGGGCTGACCATCCACATCCGCCGTCAGATCGTACGTCCAGATGTCGGCTGGCGTCGTGAAGTCGGATTGTAGCGCAACTAGCTGGCGGCCATCAGGGGTAACGGCGAGCTGCGCGATGTGGCGGTCGCCTGTCACCGCCGTCTCGATCTGCCCATCTCTGGTGGACACGCGCATCACGTCTACCCGTCCGCCCAGTTGCGCCCGGAAGTAGATACTCTCGCCGTCGCGCGACCAGACCGGCGGGCAGGACGCTGACGAGACTAGGTCGGTGGTCAGGATCGGGCGGGCGCTGAGATCGGTTGCGTCCAGCAGGTCGCGGATGGTCCCGGTAGTCATGTCGGCGACGACGAGGTGGACGTCGCGATATGCGTGATCGACGAGCGCATTTTGCGCATGGAAGGCCAGGCGGGACCCGTCTGGCGACCACGAGAGCTGCGAGACGATCTGGTCGCCATGGGTCAGGCGGCGCTCCTCGCCGGTGGCGAGGTCACGCAGCCACACATCTGCTGCGACATTGGCGTCGCGATCGTCGGCGCGGTCGCTAATGAAGGCGAGCTGGGTGCCGTCGGGCGAGGCGACGGCGCCGCTATGGTCGAAGTCCCCTGTGGTGATGGGCTCGGGGGCTCCGCCCGTGGCGCGCATGCGGAACAGATGGGTGCGCCCCTCGACGTAGCCATTGCCGTCCCAACGGTAGACGAGGCGCGTGATGATACGTGGCAGGTCTCGGTCAGACTCGCGGGTGGAGGGAGTGGTCCTGGCGTCTCTAGACGCTGCGCTGAAGTCGTGCTCATCGCCCTCATGGACTTCCGCTTCGAAGCTGAGCCACTCTCCTCCGTCGAGCCAGCACGGATTGGAGGCGCCATGGGGCATATGAGTGAGCTGGCGGGCTTCACCGCCGTCAATGTGAATTACCCAGATCTGGGCGGCGTCACCTGCCCGCGTGCTCACAAATGCGAGTTGGCGGCCGTCCGGCGACCAGCGCGGGCTGGTGTCGCGCGCGGTACCGCTGGTCAATTGCCGCGGCTCGCCACCGGCGGTATTCACCAGCCAGATGGCGGCGCGGCGCTCGTTGGCGCCACGGTCTGAGCTCTCCACTGTGAAGGCGATGGTTTGGCCGTCGGGCGAGAGGCGCATATCGGACGGCAGCTGCGCATTCCACAAATCGTCGGGAGTGAGGGCACGGGCTTCGGCCAGATCGTTCATGGGCGGAGGGCTCCTTCGGATGACTGGGACGCGCTCGCCGCGTGTCCCGGGCCGATTGTAGCACAGGAGCCGGCCGGTCTTCACGCAGTGGTCCGGATTGCGGCGGGATGCGATACAATAGGGGTGAGTTACGCTGGGGAGGCGTGCCCGTTCCTCCTCAGGCGGTTCGGCATGTGCCGGCGCAATCATTTCGCTGTTGGAAAGGGTCCGTGATGACTGCCGCGAGTGGTCCTGTACGTTATCTGTTCCTGCGTCGTGAGGGTCCTGACAAGGAAGGCGACCCACAAGGATGGCCGCCCGCCGTCGCGCAGACGGGATCTGACGATGTCGTCTGCGTCGGCATCCAGCTGACGGCGTCCGGGGATGGCTGGCGCACCGAGCCATTGCCCCGCGTGCCGGATGTAGCGGAGATTCCGGAGAATGTGCTGGTGGTCACGCGTGACACGGAGCTGGGTTTTACGCTGGGGCGCCCCGCTGATACGATCGTGATGCTGCTGGGAGCGCGTGTGGAAGAGGTGGAGGCGAAGGAGCCTGGACGGCTCACTCATCTCGTCGTGGCGCGCCCGGGCGGGTCGGGCCGGCGCGCGGGCCAGGCCGTCGTCGTGCCCGCCGGTGCGCTGGTATTGGCGCAGTACGTCGAGCGCGAGGGAAGGACCGAGGCTGCGCTGGGACTGAGAATGACCCCCGCTGAGCTTAGCAGCGCGACGCCGTGGATGATGGATGCGGCGGTCATGGCGCGTGCAACCGTAGCGGTGGACCGGGCGGTGCTCTCCCCGCGGGCGCGGCATCTGATCACGCTGGAAGTCCGGGCGGGGCGTGTGTCGCTCCATGGCCGCGCTGAGCTGGCCAGTAGCGAAGAGGCGGCGATCCGTGAGCTGGAGGCGACGCCCGGCGTGGTGGATGTCGTGAGCCATTTGTTGGTGGACGAGTCACTCACCGACCTGGTAGAGCAGGCCCTGGCGGAGAAGGGCATCACCGGCGTGACGGCGCTGGCGGAACACGGCCTGATCAGCCTGCACGGCATGGCGGAGGATGCGGCTACTCGGCGTAAGGCTGAGGATACGGCAGCGCGCATTCCCGGCGTACGGGGCGTCGTCAATCGCATCGAGGTACACGCCTCCGTGTGAGCGCGACAAGCGGTCATCCTGGTGGCAGGCGGCGCGCCGGTCGGCGCGCCGCCTGCGCATTGTGCGCGCGACGTAGCCGCGGCCGCCTGTACGGTGGGTCGGATGGCGTCTATGTCCTCAATGCTAGAATAGACCTAAGAGATGCGTTGTGGCGCGGGTCGCGAGCGGGCGGAGAGGGAGGCGACGGGGTGGAGGACTTCATCGCGCGGAATCAGCTGCAGATCGACGATGACCTGGAGGCCGAAGAAGCTGACGCGGCGTTGGGCGCGCTGCTGCTGCGCTACCTGCGCCAGGGCTTCGACCGCCGGGCGGGCGCCTGGGTGACAGCGGGACGCGACGAGCACGAAACCCTGCGGCGCACGTGCCATGCGGCCGAAGTGCTGCATCGCATTGATCTGGACAAAGACACCGCCGCGATGGTGCGCGAAGCGGGCAACTGGTTGATCAATTTGCCCGTGCGTGAGCATCCCTCGGCGGAGCGCTTCTCTATGCACCTCTACCCCAGTCGCTTCAAAACGCTGGCGTATCTCGGTCGCTTCGACGATCACGAAGTGCGGCGCGATTTCTACACCCTCCTGCGCAAGGAGGTCAGCGGGCTGGTGCGCAATGTGGGCGAGTCGGATGTCCTGACGACCTGCATCGTGCTGGACTCGCTGGTAACGCTGCAGCGCGCGGGCCGGCGGCAGGACGTCTGCTCCGACGAGCAATACGGTGCGATCGTGCGCGCGCTGCGCCTGCAGCTGCGGGCGTGGCGGCCCGCGGGGACCAGGCCCTCAGTAGGGCGCGGTGTAAATCGCTGTGAGATCGACAACGCGCGCGATCTGAGCTACGCGCTGGGGTTGCTGCTGCACGCGGATCGTGAGAATGTGCCGTTGCGGGTGGCAACGGGAGCGGTAGCCAACCTGCTGGGCGTGGTCAAGGGACGCGGCGGGGCACGCGGCGGTGACATGATGCATGCGCTCTATGCGGCGCTGCAGCTGGCCGAGCACTATCGTGGCGACGAGATGGTGCAGCCAGTCCTGGTCAACCTGCTGGCAGAGCTGCGTTCGCTCTACGCGGCGGGCGAGATGGTGCGCCGGTGGGATCTCACGAGCCACACGCTCGTGTTGCGCCTGCTGCTGACATATTACGGCGACGCCGCGTACACGCGGGCGGTGGCGTCGCGTCTCCTGCGCGATGCGGAGCGGCAACACGATGTGGAGCGCGACCTGCTCGAAGTAGAGCTGCAGTCGATTGTGCGCGAGCGGCTGGAGGTGCAGCTTGGCGCCGTCAAGGAGCTGTCCGGCGGATTTACCGACGACCGCGTCTACCGCGTGCCGTTCAACTACATCTTCCCCACGCCGGGGAGCGATCAGGACCGGCGCGACCAGCTCGACCGGCCGGGCTCAACCTCGATGATCGTGAAGCGCAGCACGCGCGATGCGTTCCTCGTGGCGACGGAGAACTACAATCAGCTGCCGATCCCGCTGCGTGAGCTGTTCGTGCGCATGCCGTCAGAAGCCCAGGTATACAAGTCGGGGCAGTCGTCGTCGTATTTTCTGGTCATGGAGGACCTGACCAATCTCTACACGTTCCGCCACCTGTTCAATGAGTTCGATCAGCGCGCCATGTCCGACCATCAGCGGAAGCTCCTGGAACAGGCCGCACGGCTGATCTGCAATGCCGTCTTCAGCCTCTTTCGGGCAGGGCGCAGCGGGCGCTCCGGTTTCCCCGGCACCCAGTTGTCGCGTCTCTACCTGTCGCAGATCGAGGGCAAGTTGACGCGCGCGGTAGAGCGCGTGCCGTGGCTCAAGAATCCGCTGGAGAGCTTCCGCGTAAGCGAACAGCGTTACAAAGGCCTGGACTATTACCTCGGCATCGTCACCAAGCATGCGCACACCCTCCAGCCGCGCTGGCTCGGGCTGACACACGGCGACTTCCACGCGCGCAACATCATGTTGGACCGCGATTGCGCCATGTTGAAGCTCATTGATCTGGACAAACTGTCGCGCGCCGGTGACTATCTGGCGGACCTGGGGACGTTGCTGCAAGATGTATGCGTATACAGGAGGGTGACCGAGCCGGAGCGAGACTTCGGGCTCGCGCGCGCCTCAATCGAATTCGCGACGAATCCCGCGGCCGAGGCTGGGACGGTGGAGAGCGCCGTCCGCTACCCGGCGCTGGGGCGGTCAGCCACCGTTCGATTGCAGGAGCTCGTGCTGGATGCGATCGACCGTTTCAGTGGCGAGCTCGACGACGCGGGATGGAAGCCGCGTTTCTGGCTGGCGACCGCCACGGCCCTGCTGATGCGACTGGCCTTCCAGACGGAGAAGGAGCCGGCGGCGGTGCTCTACGGCGAGGGGGTCCGGCTGTTGCACGAGCTCAGCCGCCACCTGGAGCATGGTCAGCCGTTGCCGGCGCTGCTCTTCCCCATCGCCTGGCCGGAGCAGGTGGCGGCGCGGCCCGCCGGTACCGGCAATCTTCCAGAGTGGGCGGCGCGCAGCTCACTGCTGCGGAGCATTGACGAAGGCATAGGCGCGCTCGGTGTGCGCGCCGAATACGATCGAGGCGCCGTGCGCTACTATTCGGACCGTGGGGGCGAGGGACCAGTCGCGGCCATCACGGCGGCGCACAAAGGGGCGCTGGCGCGGCTGCTGCTCTGTTGTGAGGAGCTGAGCGGCCAATGTCCGGCGGGAGTGGAGGTGCTGCCAGGTGGCAAGGAGGGGGAACGGCTCCGGACGGTGCTCGCGCTGAGCGACGGTGCATCCGCGGCGGATGTGTTGGAGCTGGTGCGCGCGAGCCTGTCCGCAGTGCTGCCAAGGCGCGTGGGCGCCGCTACACGGCGGCGCGGGTGAGCGCGGCGCCCAGTGCTGCGCGGTAGGTCTCGTAGGCGTTGACCACTTCTACCCGCGCCGCTTTGGTCTCGGGGGCGTTGTCAGGCCAGCCCCGCATGATGCCAGTCTGGACGGCATCGAGCAGCGACAGCGGAAGGTCCGGGAGGCGCAAAGACGTGATGCGGTGGCGCTCGCGGCCAATCGTCGGGCCGAGGTGTTCGGTGATGTCACGGTAGAGGTCCGTCGCCATCTCGGCGGACTGGCCTGGCGCGGTATCTGCCTGCGTGGATCGCAGCACGGCGGCGCAGGCGGCGTGGAAGCGAGCGAGCGCCGCGGCGATGCGCTCGACCCGGCGGGGATCGTCCACGGGCCAGGTGTCGTGTTCCAGCCAATAGTCGACGAGATAGGGCCGGCCGCCATCCGAGGGCCGGCAGAGCGCGTGGCGCAGACCCGTCCACAGTGGATTGACGTGATCGGCATTCGCGCGCAGCGTGCGTACCACACCGGTGAACAGGTCGTGCTCCGGATCGTCCATGGGGTGGCCGCAGGCGACGGCCTGCAGCAGAATGCCCGCCTGGACATACCCCAGATAGTAGGCGGAGGCGTTCGGCGCGTCCGTCGCGCCTTGTGCGCAGCCGGAGAGCAGACTCTTGAGCGCACGGTAGCGGCCACGATGATACGTGTTGGCAGCCTCGGCGCGGCGGTCGCGGAAGGTCAGCAGGAAACGGCCCAGCCGGAGCATGATGGCGCGTGCGGTACCGAGATCGCCACGGCCACTGGCGGAGGCGATGGACGTCTGCAGCACGGAATACGCTTCGACGGCTTCCCACTCCGCGACCGGCCGTCCGCGCAGCGCGCGAATGGCCCAGCGGCCGACGTATTCGCCCGAGAGCCGCCACGGCAGATCCCACGTGTAGCCGACCATGAGCAGCGTGACCGCGCCAAACCAGGCGAACAATTGCCACAGCTGCGCGACGTACATCGGAGGACTCAGGAAGTAGGAGAGCGCGACCGCCATGGTAATGCCCCAGCACACCAGAAACGGCGCGGTGGACGTGAAGATGCCGCGGACCAGGCTGAGCGAGTGGGCCTGCCCAGCCATCTGCAGGATGGTGACCGTGAAGCCGATGACGATGGCAATCGTGACGGAGAGCGCGGCAATGTCCGCGCCCAGATAGCTGCTGACGTCGATATGTGTCGCGCCGATACGCTGATCCAATCCCGCGACGAGGGCGAAAGCATGGATCTGCGAGAGTCGAGGCACGACCCACCCGATGACGGCGCCAGCCACCAGCACCAGTGCGCCGGCGAAGTTCAGCCAGAGCCCGGCCAGGTGCGTGGTCGTGCTGCGTGGGCCGTTCACGGTCGCCACTCCCCTCGTCCATGCCACTCCACGCGCGTGGCGGGCCGTCACTTGCCGGGCGCTTGTGCTCGTTCTATTATGCCATGCGCTCGGCTATCATGCCATGTGCCTGACGCGCGCGATCGTTACACGTTGTCGCCATAAATGAGCATGCCCCGAACAGCCAGATCACGCCAGGATGGCTCACCAGGAACCTGGCGCTCGGATTGTCCGCGCACGACCAGCAGGGTGTGGATTGTGGTCCCCGTCTGCTCACGCACCTGCGCCGTCAGTTGGCTCAGCTCCTCGAAGGCGTGTTCCATGGCGTGCGGACCCTTGAGCGCCTCGCAGAGGATGAGGATGTTGACCTCGCGGAATGGATCCTCGCCCCGCGCAAGCGAGCCATACAGCACAATGGAGCGAATGCGCCGGAAGAAGTACACCTGCTGGATGTGGACGAGGGCCAGTTTGACGGCCAGCAGCGCCTGCTGGATGCGCCGCGGAGGCTCGTCGCCACGCTGACGCGCGATGGCGAGAATGGCGTCTTCCCAGGCCGTGGATTTGGCCGGTGCGACAATGGCCACGCGCCCCTGCCCGCTCGCGGCACCAACGCCGAGCGGGCGACTGATGTGCTTGATCGATATAGCAGGGAGTTGGTGGGCGGTGTCAGGCGCGGGCCTAGCAGCGGCTGAAGACTCAGACAGCTGAGTTACCGGCTCGTCCACCGTAGCCACCACCGCCTGAGCGGCGGCTGGCGCTTCCACAGCGGCAGCGCGCACCCGCGAGGCGCTCCAGGCGCGCCAGACGAGGACAACGAGGATACTGGCGAGCAAGGGCAACAGTTGCATGGCGCCCGGTAAGCCGATGAGCATGCCCCAATTATTGTCGAGCTGGGCATGCGTAAAGAATGGTGCCGCCCCAAACACAGTCAAGGGCGATCGGGGTACGGCCGCGGCGGGGTGTGTGGGGTCGGGCGACAGGCCCAGAAGCGAGGGGAGCACCCATTCCGTCAGCGGGGCATCGAATCGCGGGTCGATGAGCGGAACTGTGGCCGTAGCCAGTCCGACGATCGCCATGGAAACGGCGCCTAACGTCGCCGTCGCGATACGCCAGGCTCGCGCATGCTCTGGCCGGAGCAGCTCGCCAATGGGCGCCACCAGGAATGGCAGCGCGGGTAGGAAGTGGCGTGGGCCCAGGCTGAAGCCGCCGTCCCACTCAAAGTACGAGACCATGAAGACAAAGTAGCTGCTGGCGATGGCGGCCCAGAGCACTGTCTCCGCCCGCCACTCGCGGCGCCGAGCCAGCAGCACGAAGCCCGGCACGGCGAGCAGTAGGACGGGCGAGAGTAGAAACAGCCCACGATACGGTCCGAACGTCGTTTGCCAGATAGCGTCGAGATGAGGATAGGTGACGCCCATGAGGCCCTGTGCCTGGCCGCTCTGGAAGGTGGCCGGTCCAGCGAGATGCGCATAGCCCTGGCTGAGCGGGCTGCCAAACGCGAGGGTATTGTAGATCGCGGCTACGGCCAGCGCGGGCGCCGCGCCCAGCGCCAGCAGCGCCGCGGCACGACGACGACTGCCGGGCCTCGTCAGCGCGTAGACGGCCAGGCCCGCCGCGATGATGAGCGTGGGATACTCGGTGATGACCGCGTAGCCCATGAGCAACCCCGCCAGCGCGTGATACCGCGGAGCGAGCTCGCCGCGGCGCAGGCGCAAGAGCAGGACGAACGCGCCGAACAGGAGGGCGGCGGCAAGTTGGTGGCCGAAGAAGACGGAAGCGAAGGGAAGCGCGATGGTGCCTAGCCCATAGGTGAGGGCGAGCAGCGCGCGCCATGGCCGGCGGACGCCCAGCCGCGCCAGGAAGCTATAGAGCAGCGCCGCCAGGAGGCCAGTGGGAAGACCGGCGAAGACGAGAGCCAGGAGGTAGCGTGGGAGAAAGTCGACGCGCTGGTCCGCGGGAACGTTGAAGAGGGAACGATAGGGCTTGCCGGCGAGCAGGCTGTACTTTACGACGGCGTAGACGGGAACGGCCAACAGCGACAATCCGGGTGCCTTGTCGGAGTAATAGTGGCCGCGATACGAGGCCACGTCGCCGGTGAACACGGCAAACGGATCGATGTTCAGTTGACCGCGGTCCACGATGCTCGCGGTGAGGAAGATGCGCGTGTCGGCGTTCCACATCGGCCCGCGCGGCACAAAATACGCGGCGGCGAGCACGACGATGAGCATGATGGAGCCCGCGCCAGGACCACGAGGCGTGCGCGTGGGTCGGTCGGGCGCTGGAGCAGTGGGCGCGCTCGCAGGGGGCAGAGATGGATGTGGTTGACTCATCGCTCGGCCAGTATACCGTTCCCGAGGCGGCGCGACAAGAGGTGGCGCCGCCTCGGCCAGCCCGCTTCCGAACATGCGCGAGGCGCGCGAGCGCCTCAGCGGCCGCGCTTGCGCCCAGCGGCTCCAGAAGGTGCGCGCGTGCCGGCGGTGCCTGGCGCCGCCACGGATGCCGGGCCGCCATCCAGCCCCAAATTGGCCCTGCCAGTCGGACACAGCTGCGCGACGACGCATTGCTCGCACAGCGGTTTGCGCGCCTGACAGACGGCGCGACCGTGATAGATGAAGATATGAGACAGATCTAGCCAGTCCCGCTGTGGGAGCAGCGCCATGAGGTCCTGCTCGACCTTGATGGGATCCTCGCTGTCGGTGAGACCCATGCGACGGGCCAGCCGGCCGACGTGCGTGTCCACGACGACGCCTTCCACAATGCCGTACGCATTGCCCATCACGACGTTGGCCGTCTTGCGTGCAACGCCAGGCAACGCTGTCAGCTCGGCCATGGTGCGCGGCACCTCGCCGCCGTGCCGCTCCACAATCAGCGTCGCGGCTTCGCGGATGTGCTTGGCCTTATTGCGATAGAAGCCGGTTTGCTTGATGTCCTGCTCGAGCGCTTCGGGCTGCGCCTGAGCGTAATCCTCGGCGGTGCGATATTTCTGAAACAGCGTTGCCGTCACCTGATTGACGCGATCGTCGGTGCATTGCGCGGAGAGGATGGTGGCCACCAGCAGCTCGAGCGGCGTGCTGAAGTTCAGCGAGCAGCGCGCATCCGGATATGCCTGGCGCAGACGGGACATGATCTCAGCCGCGCGTGCGCGCCGCGACTCGAGGGTTTCGGCAGTGGCCTCGCTCATACAGGCAATCTCCATCTCCGTACACACGTGTTTCGCCCACCATGCGATCAGAACGACCGCTCGTCTCTCCAAGTATACCGCGTTGGGGCGCCGCGAGATGACCGCGTATGGTAGCGCGGCCAAGGCGAGCCGACGTGCCTTACGAGGCGATGGTGCCGTTGGGCGGCGTAGAGGGCAGCGTGGCCTGGAAGTACCAGTAGAACGTGCGTAGCGTACTGAACAATAGGAAGGCCATCAGCAACAGGCGACCGATACTCTCTGGGTTCGCGAACACCCGCGCTCCGTGCGCGCGATCGAGGGCGATCGGCAGGCGGCCAAGCCAGGCGGCCAGCTGATAGATGGCCAGTGCCGGGACGATGCAGAGCGCCGGAAGAACGCCGGCCGCTTCGACGACGCTCGGCTCCGTGCCGACGGCGATGCTGGCCACCAGTGGCAGAGCGAGCAGCAGCAGGAGAATCAGCGACGAGAAGCGGCGCCAGCGCACCAGCACGAGCACGATGCCGCCGTACAGGAACCACGCGATGAACCCGGGAATGATCGGGATGCCACCGCTGGTAGGCCACCCCGCACTGTAATCCTGCGCGGTGAGCACGTGGATCACGCTGTCCGCATTGCGCGCGACCTGGCCGATGAAGGCCGGCAGTGTGAGGGCGGCATGGTGGGCCGGGACCGCTCCAGGTCCAGAGTGCGCGACCGTGCTGCCCAGGAATGGCAAGCTGATGTACGCACTCAGGTAATACTGCCATGCTCCCGGAAGGGCTGTCACCACGAGCGAAACCGCGAGGGCGGCCAGCCCGCCGCGGCTGCGATAGAACCAGCGCGGGCGCTGCCATCGCACGACGAGGAGTGTGCCCAGCACGATGAGCGGAAGCACCCACAGGCCAGGGGCAAGATCGCTGGCGAGGCCGGCCGCCACGCCACTGCCGGCAAAGAGCAGCATGCGCTTGCGCATGATTGGGTCGGACGATGCCTCTGGCGCGGCATGGAGCGCGCGGTGGTGTCTGCCGGCATGGCGTCTGCTAGTGCGCGACGCCGGGCGGGCGCTGGGCACGCGGATTCGGAGCGCCAGCACGAGCAGGTATACCGCCAGGCACATCAACAGCGGTAGGACGAGCACCTGCACGCCCGATCGGCTCAGCGAGACATGCCAATTCGAGGTCGCGGCCAGCAGCGCCGCCAGCAGGCCGGTGACACGCGCCCTGATGGCGGAGCCGTCGGAGAGAATGGCCGTGGTGACGAGGTAGATGAGCCACACCGTCAGTGACCCGATAATCGCGGACGGCAGCAGGATGGCGAACGGCGAGAGTCCGAAGACCATCACCAGACCGCGTTGGAGCAGATTGAATGGTCCTTGTAGGCCACGAGGATCGGCGAGAATCAGGCGCAGATCGCCGCTGATCTCACCCAGAGCGTTGCTGCTGGCGCTATTCGGCGAGACGGCGCCGAAGAGATTGCCCAGCCGAACCAGGCGCAGCAGCACGGCGACGACCAGAATCAGCGCCAGCATGATGCGGTCCCAGAGCGCGCTGCGGCGCCGCAGCCCTTCGCCGAGCAAGCCCAGATAGCCACGCGCGATGGCTCCCCAATGGTGCTCGGTCGGTGCGGCTTGCAACAGGAGCAGTGGCAGGAATGCCACGAGCACCTCGAAAAACTGCACGAAGAGCGCCTGGCCAATGCCGGTCTCATGGACGAACAGATAATTGGCGACCGCGTAGGTGAGCAGGCTGCCGCCGGAGAGGATGGCGGCGCGACTACGCACAAACGAGTCGTCGGAGAGCGCGGCCAGTGGCAAGAGCCACACGACATACCACGGCTGGAACCAGAACGCGATCAGAATGAGCGCGGCGAACACAAGCTTGGCGCCAGCGGTAATGAGATCCTGAATGGTGGCTCGTTTGCCAGCTATCCAGAGGCGATGGGTCTGGATCCAGGCGTACACGCCGAAGATGGCGTAGAACAGGAGCCGCACTGTTTTGTCCAACGCGGCGTAATTGGACGGGGGCACCAGGAGCTCGAACGGCGCTACGATGAACTGCACGATGCTGCCGTTGTAATAGAGCGGGCGGAGCTGCTGGCCGACGCCCGCGAAGGTCTTGATCCCTTGCCAGAACGGCATATAGAAGCCAACTACGAGCACGAGGCCAATGGCGAATGCGCCCGCGATGAGCTCGAGCGCCGCGCGGCGCTCGACTTCGTTGATGGCAAGCAGCGCTTCACGCGCGCTGCTGGTAAGCGACGCGACGGCACGCGCGCCAGGATTCCGCGGTGCGCTGTCGTGCTGGCCGTCCGTTCCGCTCGCTCGCGTGGGTGCCGAGCGCGTGAGGACGGCCGGCTGCTCGGCCAGGCGCGTAGGCTGACGCCGCGCACCTGGTCCGCCGGTGGCTCTGCCTGACGGCGCGGCGACGAGGCGGCGCTGGTCAACACGGTGACGGAGCTGGTTCAGCTCGTACACCAGCCACAGCGGGACGAGCAGGGCGGCGATGTACTTGACGAGCGCCCCCAGCACGAGCAGCGCGAACGCGGCACGAGCCCGGCGATGCAACATGAGGAGCAGCGCCGCCAGCACGCACACCATCATGACGATGTCATTATGCCCATTGCCGATGGCTTCAAAGAGGACGAGCGGATTCCAGGCAAAGAACGTCACGACGCGCTCTGGTCGTGAGATGTGCAGGCGCTGCGCCAGGACATACAGCAACCACATGGCCAGCACCAGGCAGACGACGCCTGTGAGCTTGAACAGCAGCATGTTGAGCAGCAGGTTCTCGCCCGAGATGAGAGAGAACAGCGCGCAGATCAGCAGCCAGGCCGGGCCGTAGGGAGAGGCCGGGCGCGTCACGAACTTGTCCCCCGGCAGCAGGAACGCGGGGCTCGTCATCGGGTTGAGATGGAGGTGCACGTACAGGTAGCCGCGGGCGATGTAGCCGTACAGGTCCGTGGTGGTGACCGGCTGCATCCAGATGAGGATGGCGGCGAAGACGACGGGAAAGGCTACGGCGAGACCCTGCACTGCGCGTGACGGCCGCTCCTCGCGTCGGGAGATCGCGTTGAGCACGAGAAATTGGCACCAGAACAGCAGGAGAATCGCCACCACAAATGCTACAGCTGCCAGGGGGCTGTAATGCGTGATATACCCCATGTCGTTGATGGCATTGGGATTGTGCACCTGATGGGGCTGGCCCCACCAGACCGTGATCGGGAAGGCAAGGATGAAGAGCGCGTAGATGACGGCGGAGGCGGCGCCGGCGCCGAGCACGAGACGCATGGCGGGGGTCCGCGCCAACAGGTGCGCCAGGGCATCCTCGGCCCTGGGCTTGAAGCCGGGTATGGGCGGCCAATTTGGACTGGTGGGTGTGGGTTGGGAGGGTCCTGGCTGCTCATGCCCCAGCGTGCTGGCACCCGCACTCATCCTGTTTGCTCCTACATCGCCTCGCACGGCCGCCTCACGGCAATCTCGCTCTAGCGTACCGTGGCGCTCGACCCGGTGCCCCTCTGTCGACCCGTCTACAATCTGGCGTCGGGCGACGCATTGCGCATGCCCGTGGGTCATTGGTCTGCTGCTGGGCCGTCGAGGCGCCACGCCCGCTGCGCGACGCGAGGTGCTCCGTGATCAGTCACCTCCACTACCTATGACGAACGGGACGTAAGATGCGCGTCATACGCGGCAGTTGGACCACGTGTCAGAGGTCAAACGGTCTCACATCTCGGCCAGCCAGCGCGCCGCATCCAGGGCGTGATAGGTAATGATCATGTCCGCCCCAGCGCGCCGAATACCGGTGAGGGCTTCCAGCGTCGCGCGTCGCTCGTCGATCCACCCGTTGGCCGCGGCGGCCTTGAGCATCGCGTACTCACCACTCACGTTGTAGGCCGCGATGGGCAGGTCCCAGCGATCGCGCACGCGGGCCAGCACGTCGAGATACGGGAGGGCGGGCTTCACCATGACGATGTCGGCGCCTTCCAGCACATCCAGCTCCACCTCCCGCAACGCCTCCCGGCCGTTGGCCGGGTCCATCTGGTAGGCACGGCGGTCGCCAAACTGTGGCGCGGATTCGGCGGCCTCGCGGAATGGTCCATAATACGCCGAGGCGAATTTGGCCGCGTAGGCCATGATGGGCACATCCTGGAACCCACGCTCGTCGAGCGCCTGGCGCAAGGCCGCGACGCGCCCATCCATCATGTCTGAGGGCGCGACGATGTCGGCGCCGGCCTCCACATGCGAAATTGCCTCGCGCGCGAGCAGCTCGAGCGTCTCGTCGTTCTGCACCGCGCCATCGCGCACCAGCCCACAATGACCGTGACTGGTGTATTCACACAGGCACACGTCGGTGATGACCGGCAGCTCTGGCACGGCGGACTTGATCTCGCGGATCGCTCGCTGCACGATCCCGTCCGCGGCATATGCCTGGGAGCCGAGCTCGTCCTTCTCGGCAGGAATGCCGAACACAAGCAGCCCACCGATACCCAGCCGAGCGACACGCTCGGCTTCGGCCGCGAGCGCACTCAGGGGCAACTGATATTGGCCGGGCATCGACCCAATGGCTACTGGCTCACGCACGACTTCACTGACGAACAGCGGATAGATAAAGTCGGCGGGATCGAGCTGCGTCTCGCGAACCAGGCGCCGCAGCCCTTCCGTGCGGCGCAGCCGCCGCAGCCGCCGCGCGGGAAAGCCGCCAGGCACCTGAGGCGTGCGACGCGGAACGGGGGGAGCAGCGCTGGTGGTCTGATCAATTGAGGCGCGCGAGAAGTCCTGCGCGCCGGAGATCGTCGTGCTCATGCAGTTGTGCTCCAGGCTGCGCGGGGTGTCATGGCTGCGCCTTGAAAGGCAGCATGATCAACGCCCCGAAAGCCGCCACGGCGGGGATGAGGTACAGACAGGCCTGGATCACATCGTCGCGGTTACTCGCGTGGATCAGGCTGGTGATGCTGTAAATTCCAAATCCGACGCCGATGAGAAAAAGGAGGATGGTGCTGGAGAGTTTCTTCGGCATCCTGGTTCCCATGGTGGTGGCTGCGTGGCCGCGCCTCGCTTCGTAAGCCACCGTCACAGTATAGCATAGCACGCCCTGGACAGACCCTGACCCGAACGGCAAGCGTCCCTCACATGCGGAATACACCGAACGTCGTGTCGGGGATGGGGCCGTTGAGCGCGGCGGCGATGCCGAGGGCGAGCACCGTTCGTGTGTCGGCGGGCTCGATGATGCCATCGTCCCACAGGCGAGCCGTGCTGTAGTACGGATTCCCCTCCGCCTCGTACTTGGCCAGGATGGGCGCCTTGAATTCGTCTTGTTCCTCGGGCGACATCTGCTGGCCGCGCGCGGTGAGGCTGTCCAGCCGAACGGTGAGCAGGGTATTGGCCGCCTGTTCGCCTCCCATGACGGAGATGCGCGCATTGGGCCACATCCACAGCTGGCGCGGGCCATACGCCCGGCCGCACATGCCGTAGTTGCCGGCGCCAAACGAGCCGCCGATGATCACCGTAAACTTGGGCACCGTGGCATTGGCCACAGCCATCACCATCTTGGCGCCGTCTTTAGCGATCCCGCCAGCCTCGTACTGGCGGCCCACCATGAAGCCTGTAATGTTCTGCAGGAAGACGAGCGGTGTTTTGCGGTGGCAGCACAGCTCGATGAAGTGGGTCGCCTTCAGCGCGCTCTCCGAGAAGAGGATGCCGTTGTTGGCGACAATGCCGACGGGCATGCCCATGATGTGCCCGAACCCGCAGACCAGTGTGGTGCCGTACAATGCCTTGAATTCATGGAAGCGGCTGCCGTCCACCAGCCGGGCAATCACTTCGCGGACGTCGTAGGTCTTGCGGCTATCGTGGGGAATGATGCCGTAGAGGTCGGCCGGATCATAGCGAGGCGGCTCGGCCTCGCGCACTGCCCAGGGGTAATACTTCTGGCGGTTGAGATGGTCGACAATGGACCGGACGATCGCCAGCGCGTGTTCGTCGTTGAGCGCGTAGTGATCCGTCACGCCCGACGTGCGGCTGTGCACGTCGGCCCCGCCCAGATCCTCCGCGCTGACCTCCTCGCCGGTGGCCGCTTTGACGAGCGGCGGTCCCGCGAGGAAGATGGTGCCGTTCCCACGCACGATGACCGTCTCGTCGCTCATGGCGGGGATGTAGGCGCCGCCGGCGGTACATGAGCCCATGACCGCGGCGATCTGGGGAATGTTGCGCGCGGACATCTGCGCCTGGTTATAGAAGATGCGGCCGAAGTGCTCGCGGTCAGGGAACACATCCGCCTGCAAAGGGAGAAAGGCGCCCCCGGAGTCCACGAGATAGATGCAGGGCAGGTGGTTCTGCTCGGCGATCTCCTGGGCGCGTAGATGCTTCTTGACGGTCATGGGATAGTACGTGCCACCCTTGACGGTGGCATCGTTGGCGATGATGACGCATTCCTGCCCCTCGACAACGCCGATACCCGTTACGATGCCGGCGGAGGGCGCGTCGCCGTGGTACATATCCCAGGCGGCGAGCGGGCTGAATTCGAGGAAAGGCGTGTCGAGGTCGCACAAGCGCTCGATGCGCTCGCGCGCCAGCAGCTTGTTTCGCGCGCGGTGCTTTGCGATGGCGCTCTCGCCGCCCCCGGCCCGCGCTACTTCCATCCGTTGGCGCAGCTCCCCGATCAATCCCTCGAAGTACGCCTGGTTCTCCTGGAATTCGGTGCTGGAGCGGTCTATCCGGCTTTCCAGAACGGCCATGCGCGCGGTGTCCTCTCTCGGCGATACCTGGTGGACCATGGCTTCTCGTCCGGCGCTGCGCGCCGGACTGTCGCCACCTACCAGCATAGCACCGGCCGAGGAGAGCGGTCAATCGGGGCTCTGGCAGGGCGAGCGCGGAGGGTTGGTGCCACGGGCCTGTGGTTCGCCGGCCGGCTTCCGACGTCCTTAGCGAGCGGACGTGGCCACATGCCATGCTCCCTCCGGCGCGAGCACCCAGGCGCCATGCCGCTTTGACGCAATTAGTGCACGTGTGGGACGCGACATCTGACAGCGTCGGGTTCACGTACCGCGGCCACCGCAAGCCTGTGCGCGCGGTGGCATGGTCGCGCGGTGGGCAGCTAGTCGCGTCCGTCAGTGAAGACCATACCGCGCAGGTGTGGCAGGCCGTGTAAGCGGGCGGCGGGCCATCTATTTGAACCCGTTGAACCGGTCAGCCTGCCCCGGCCTGCCGGCCAGTGATCGCCACGACGGAGAGCCGGCGCACTCGCCGATTGGACGCCCGTACCCCACCCGGGAGCGAGTATTCGGACCTGGTCACATACGGTCGCGCGCTTCCGCTCAATGGGGGCGCGAAAAGAATGTAACGGTGGAGCGTAATGCCAGATGTGGCCTGCGCTGAGAGGCCCAACGATCAGCTTGATTCACCCGCCGCTGGGACGTATAATTAGAACGGAAGTTCCATACAGTCCGCGGTCTCGCCTGCCTGGCGTGGCCCGGAAAAGGCTCAGGTGTCCTATGTTCCAATTCACACAGATGGTGCAGCTTATGGCCGACCCCGGCGAGGAAGATCGCGGCCTGCCGGCGAACGTGGCCAATCCGCGGGTCGCCGAAGTGCTGTTCAATATCGCCACGCTGCTGGAGATGCAGCAGGCAAATCCCTACCGTATCGCGGCGTACCGCAACGCGGCTCGCATCGTGCTGTCGCTCGACGACTCGGTAGCGCAGATGGTGCGACGCGGCGAGCCGCTGACGATTCCGGGTATCGGCGAGCGGTTGCGGCGCAAGATCACGGAATTGATCACAACCGGGCGGATGACGTTCTACGACGACCTATGCGAAGAGTCGTTGCCGGAGGACGTGCGGGAACTGATGACCGTACCGCATGTTGGCCCCCGTACGGCGCTGCGGCTGGTCGGTCAGCTCGGCATTCACAGCGTGGAGCAGCTGTGGGTGGCCGCGCATGCCCATCAGCTGCGCATCCACTACGGCTTTGGCCCGCGCAGCGAGCAGGTGTTGGAGGACGCGGCTCGGGCTGTGCTCCAGCACCTGCCCTCGGCGGCGTAGGGAGCGATCACGCGCGTGTCGCCGTGTCGCGTTCCGGCCGCACGGCACACGCGATGCCGCCAGGAGCGAGTGGCATGCCGCTCGACGAATCGGGTGTTCCACAGCGAGGGGAGAGCACATTGTCTGACTTCGATGCGCAGGTGCGGCCTGATGTTGATGTCACCGCGAGCGACGACGACGGCGATGGCACGAGCGAAGACGTCTTCGCGGCGCTCGACGATCTGAACGAGCCCGACGACCAGGGCGAAGCTGCCGAGCTAGACGGGCTGTCGTTCGGGCGTGACCTGCGCGAGCGGTATGCCCTCCCCTTTGCGCCGCGGTTGGACCTCGTGCCGCGCACGTACCAGGTGCACGCCGTGGATAGCTGGCTCGCCGCGGGCGGGCGCGGAGTCGTCGTCTTGCCGACGGGTGCCGGCAAAACCGTAGTGGCGCTCGCGGTGATGGCGCGCATGGCCGTCCGGACGCTCGTGGTGGTGCCGACCATCGAGCTGCTGCGCCAGTGGCATGGTGAGATTGTCGCCCGGCTGGGAGCCCCAGAGGATCAGGTGGGGATTGTGGGCGGCGGCGAGCGCAGGATAGGCCCGATTACGGTCATCACGTATGATTCGGCGTCGATGCGCAACCGCAAGCTGGATAGCTTCGGGCTGCTGGTGTTCGACGAAACCCATCACCTGCCGGCTCGCAGCTATCGCGCGATCGCGAAGTCCTGTGACGCACCCTGGCGGCTGGGATTGAGCGCGACGCTGGAGCGTGCTGACGGCGCGCACGCCGACCTCGACGCGCTTGTCGGTCCGGTGGTGTTCGAGCGGCAGGCCGAGGTGCTGTCGGCGCAGAAGCACATCGCCGCGTACCGCGAGCGGCGAGTGTATGTAGACCTCACGCCGGAGGAGGAGCTCCGCTATGCCTCCCTGATGGCGGAATGGCGCTGGTATGTGGCGACGCGGCGCGCGCAGCTGGGCGGCGGTCCGCAGATGTTTTCGGCGCTGGTGCGTCGCAGCGGGTTCGATCCAGCCGCACGGCGGGCGCTGCGGGCGCATCACGAGGCGCGGCTGGTGGCGCTCAATGCCCAGGCCAAGCTGGCGACTATTGAGGACCTCTTGCGCCGCCATGCGCGGGACAAAGTGATTGTGTTCTCTGAGTACACGGACATGGTAGACCGCATCAGCCAATCGCTGCTCGTGCCCGCGATCACCTATCGCACGCCCGCGGCTGAGCGGCGCGCCATGCTCCAGGGATTTCGCTCGGGCACCCTGACCAAGCTGGCGACAGGCAGGGTGCTCAACGAAGGCGTGGACGTGCCGGACGCGTCGGTGGCGATCGTCGCGAGTGGCAGCTCCTCCATGCGCGAATACGTGCAGCGACTGGGCAGAGTATTGCGGCCCAAGCCGGGTGAAGCGGTGCTGTACGAGCTGATCTCGCGCCGCACCACCGAGCCCGGCGCCGCTCGGCGCCGGCGCCCCAAGCGCGTGCCCACGGCCAGCACTGAGATGTGATTGCCTCTCTTGCTTCCCTCTGCGATAATGGGCACGAACAAGGGCGTGCGCCGTCCCCGGCGGGGGTGGTCTGCCGGCAGCCCAGCCGAGGGGAGGATGTATGAGCAAGCAAGACTTTCTCGAACGGGTGCGCGCGGGGCGTGCTGAGCTGAACGTGGGTATCAGTGGACTCACGGAAGACCAGCTCACCCAGGATATCGTCTCCGGCGAATGGACGGTCAAGGATATACTGGCGCACCTGGCGGCCTGGCAAGGGGAGGCGCTGCTGGCGGCCGAGCGCGTGGCGCGCGGAGAGCCGCACGGGTATCTGGTAGAGGAGAGCATTGACGAATGGAACCGGCGCCGCGTCGAAGAGCGCCGCCGGTTGCCGTTGGTGGACGTCATGCAGGAGTTCAACGACGCGCACGACGCGCTGATCGAGGCATTGGCGCGCTGCCCGGAAGACGGCGGAGCGGCGGGCCCCGATTGGTGGGAGCCCACGGGGCCGATCTGGTGGCTGACCGAGCACGACAGCGAGCACGTGGCCGCCATCAATGCCTTCAGGGAACGAGTCGGGTCGCCATAGCGCTGCGATGGCCGTGGCCGTCGGAGCCCATCGAGCTGGATCGCACCAGCCTAGGAGAAGACGGCAGGCATGCTCAAGCTGACCGACTTGCGTAAGACCACGCGGCGCAGCGGCGCCGATGGAGCACGCGTCGTCTACCCGCACTTCTTGCGCGATCGCGCCCTCGCGCCGCGTATCGAGCTGGCAATGCGCTACCTCGAATCCATGCTTGGCCGCATTCGGAGCGAGCTCGACCAGGAAGTCATTGTCCAGCTTTTCGGCGACCACAAAGTCGCGCGCTGCGTCATTGCGGCACTCGCGAGCAGCTACCGGCATCGCGCACGCACCTTCGCCGAGGTGCTGCCTGCGGAGCAGCTTCTGGCGCTGGAGGCCAGTGGGTTGACCACGCCGAGCCAGTTGCGTCTCTGGCTCTACGCGCGGGCCAACCACGAGCTGGACGGGTTTGTCGGCGCCACTGATCGCGCGCCCTTCCTGGCAGGCGCTGCCTCGACACTGCACCTCCCGGCGGAGACCATCGAGCACTTGCTGACGCTCGATCAGGTCGCCCACGCCGTGCTCGTGCGCACGGGTCCGAAGCCCTCCGCGGATGACGTCATCGCTCGCTTCAATTATGAGACCGCGGCGGCGCTGCTGGCGAACGCGTCACTGGTACGACTCTCGCTGCGTGGGTCAGTGCGAGAGGCAGGCGCGATCCTTGCACGCTGTAGACAGATGCGAGTGCGCGCCGATGTCTCGGGCCGTGAGCTGACGCTGCATGGGCAGCAGGATGCCTTCGAGGGGTGGGCGCGACACGGGGCACGTGTCGTGCGGCTGCTCACAGGGCTACTGGCAGGAGGTCTCGACGTGCGCTCCGGCGAGGCAACCGTGGCCGCTCCAGGCGGGGGCACGTGGAGTTTCCGTTTGGACGCCGAGTCGCTCGGGTATCTGGGCATGCCCGTCGGGCCGTCGATGGCGCCCTGGTTCACCCACGACACACTGCTAGGCTCGTGGCAGCACATGGACCTACTCGCCAATGATTTCGCGAACGTGCGGCGCGCGGGTGGTGGCGGAGGGTGGAGCCTGCGGCGCGCGGGACAGCCGTTGGTGGTAGCGGATGGCGTGGTGCCGGCGCTCTTCGTGGCCACGTGCGGCGAGCGACAAGTGATCCTTGTGCCCGCGCCCACCGCCGCGCCAGCGATGGCCTCGCTGGCCGAGCTGGCGAGCCGGTTGCCACTGGTAGCGGTGGGGTTGCTTCCGGCGGACGGTGCTGCCGCGGAGCCGACCCAGCCGCAGGCTCCGGGGGAGCTGCCGGTGCGGCTGTGCTGGCGCCGGCGCGGCGACGCGGCGGCCCTGCCTGAGCTGCTGGCGCGCTCCGTGGACGTGGCCGACCGCAATGGCGCTCTCTCGCGTGTTGGCGAGCTAGTGGACGAGGTTGCGCGGGTCGGCGTGATGACCGAGCCGCGTGTGGCTGAGTGGCTGGGTTGCGCCGAAGACGACGTAGCCGCCCGCCTGGTCACGCCAGCTACGCGGACGCTATTCGCGGGGCGAGGAGTCCGGTACATTGAAGGCTTCGGTCTGTGCGGCGCCGATGTGTTGGCGCGCGCACGGGCCGCGGCGGAGGATGTTGCCCGTCTGCGCGGCGACCAGCCCGTTGGACCGGCCTGGACGGCGCGGGTGCTCGGCCGTCGCCTGCGCGAAGTAACGGGCACGAGCGAGCGCATCGAGTGCCTGATCGCCTATCTGGGTGCGGCCTGAAATCTGCGTCGCTCACTCACGGGAATGTATCCATGTCGTTCTCCGCGGCGCGACGGCACGGCATCTTTGTGCGGTGGCACCAGCCCGTCAGTACGCCTAATGTAGCGCCAATGAACCGTGGCACGTAGGTACAGGTAGTACGAGTCACCGGACGTGAGGCGCCTGAAATGCGGCGAAGAGGTGAGAAGTGTACGCTCCAGAGATCGAACTCCAGCCGTTCCAGATCCATCGCCTGGGCATCATCATGCGGCCGCTCCCGAACGATCCGCGCGAAGTGTGGGGCACGCTCAACCCGGGATGTGCGCGCGGGCGGGATGGGGAGCTCTACCTCTTTCCGCGCATCGTGGCCGAAGGTAACTACTCGCGAATCGGGCTGTGTCGCGTTCGCTTTGGGTCTGACGGCAATCCATACGGTGTGGACCGGCTCGGCATCGCTCTGGAGCCGCGCGAGCGCTACGAGCATTCGGCACGCGGGCTGGGAGGGTGCGAAGACCCACGCGTGACGTATGTGCCGCTATTGGACCGCTACATCATGACCTACACGGCCCTCAGCAACCTCGGCGCGCGCGTCGCCCTGGCGATGTCACGCGATTTATTCACGTGGGAACGGCTGGGATTGGCCAACTTCGCCTTCGAGCGCGGCATCGATTGGAATGCGCATATCGACAAGGATGCCGTTCTCTTTCCCGAGCCGGTCATGGATCCCCAGGGAAAGCCCGCTCTGGCGCTGATTCATCGGCCGACATGCCTGGTATGCCGCACGGATGGCACCGTTGACCTGGTGCATCCCATCGGATTGGAAGACCGGCGCGAATCGATATGGATATCGTACGCGAGCCTGGAGGCGGCCACGCAGGATATCCGCACGTTGCCCCGTTTTTCGCAGCACCATCTGATGGCCGCGCCGGTAGCGGATTGGGAATACGTGAAGATCGGCGCCGGACCGCCGCCGCTGCTCACTCACCTTGGCTGGCTGCTCATCTACCATGGCGTGTCGGGAGAGCTGCACGAGGTGACGGCGGAAGACCCCGTCCAGAAGCATCTGATCTACAGTGCGGGTGCGATGGTCCTCGACCGCAGCGATCCACGGCGCATCCTCTATCGCTCGCCACGCCCAATCCTCCAGCCCACGGTGCAGGAAGAGCGCGTTGGCATCGTCGCCAACGTGGTATTTCCTACAGGTATCGATCCACGCACGCCGCCTGCGCCGGGCTCTCGCGTGGACGTCTATTACGGCATGGCGGACACCTACGTGGGGGCCGGGTGGCTGACGCTGCCAGATAGCCTGCCGCGAGTCGCATCGGGCGGGCCGAAAGCCGCTTCCTGATATGACGGCGCTCAGCGCGCCTGGCCAGCCCGAGCAACTCGAAACCTCATACGCATGCTATAGTGTAGTAGCATAGGTACGCTGCCACTATTCGGCCATTGAGGTACGTGATGCTGTCAGCTGCAACGCCGCCGCTGAAGTGAGGAATGCATGACCCGAGATGTGGATGCGGGCGCCACGGAGACCAGATCGCACCTCAATGACTGGCACGTGCTGCTCGCGCTATTCACGCTGGCGGGCGTGGTGGAGTCTCAAGCATTCGGCCACCTGAGCGCATTCACGCCGCTCTTTCTCCAAGAGCTGCATGTGGCCAATGCGCAAATTCCGGCCTGGACGGGGATTCTGGCGGCGTTGGGTTTCGTCATCGGGCTGCCGCTCTTGCCATTCTGGGGCGTGTGGGCGGATCGCTACGGCCGAAAGCTCATCATCGTGCGCAGTGCGTACGTCGAAGCCGTGCTCTTCTCCGTCACAGCCTTCAGCCCGAACGTGTGGGTACTGGCACTGGGCCGTCTGCTCAGCGGATTCGTGCTGGGCAATACGGGGGTGATGCTG
The DNA here is from genome assembly GCA_964416775.1 of uncultured Ktedonobacterales bacterium. GTDB lineage: Bacteria > Chloroflexota > Ktedonobacteria > Ktedonobacterales > JADMIN01 > CAYQFU01. The sequence goes on along the minus strand of CAYQFU010000004.1, from coordinate 27,396 downwards.
GCCTTGCTGGCGGATGTGACGCCACGCCGCCGGCTTGGGCTGGCCGTGGGCATCGCCAGCGCGGGATTTCCCCTCGGATCCGCCATCGGGCCCTTTCTGGGCGGCCTGATCGCGGAGGGGCCGGGCATCCGCACGCTGCTGCTGATCGATGCCATCCTCTCGGGCGCGATGGGGGTGGTCCTGACGCTGGTGGTGCGCGAGGAGCCACGCGCGACGCCGGTGACTGCATCGGTCATGCGGCTGCTCAGGCTGGCGGTGCGCGACATTGTGTCTTCGCCGCGTGTGGTGCGTCTGTTTTCCCTGTACTTTCTGGCGATGTTCGGCATGGCGCTGGCGAGCCCTTTCGTGCCGCTGCTGCTGCAGCGGCTGTATCATGGTCCAGTGAGCCTGCTGCCGGGAATCATCGGTACGACGCTGACGGCCGCTGGGGTGGCGATGGCGGTGACGACGCCGCTGTGGGGGCGCCTCGGCGACGTGATTGGGCGCTGGCGCGTGCTACCGATCTGCCTGGCCGCGCTGCTGATCGGGCTTGGATCGGAGACGCTGGCTCCGGCGCTGGTACCCCTCCAGGTGACGATCTTCGCTATCGGGCTCTTCCAGGGAGCGGTGGGCACGACGATCATCGCGCTGCTTGCACTGCTCTCACCAGAGGACCGGCGCGCCTCTATCCTCAACTTCTCGCTGTTGCCCTCGCAGCTCTCGTGGTTCCTGGCGCCGATCACAGGTGCGGGACTGGTGGCCCTGGCCGCGCGTGTGCCGTTATTGGCACCCGCCGTCGCTCGGGTGCCGTTTGGCGCGGGCACCGTGGCGATGCTGTGCGCGGTGATCGTCGCCGTGCGGCTCAGCGTGCGTGAGGCAGGGAGCGAGCGCGCCGTGACACGAGGCTCGGACGGGGCGGAGTCGCAGCGGGAGGCAGTGGCGACGCCGCACGCGTCGTGATGACTGAGACGAAATGACCGCGCCGCCCGGCGACCCGGGCGGCGCGGTCGTACTGATCGGCGCGCGGGGCCGCCTATGCGTTCAACAGGCGGTTACGGCGCTGACCGACGAGCAAGTAGAAGGTGCGGCCGATCCACTGGGTTAGCCAGCATGCGATGATCCAAAGGACCTTCTCGGCCAGAGTCAGGTCGTCGGTGACGATGAACACTGTGCACACGATGTCGCCGAAGACGGGGATGAGGATGATCACGCCCGCAAGCGCGGCGCTGAGGCATCCTGTGCGGCGTCGTGGTGTTTCAGCTCGTGGGTCCACGCGCATTCCTCTTCTCTTGGATGTGATCAGCACGCTGGAGGGTGTCACGGCTGGGATGCGTGTTGCCCGCGAGGTGCGCAGCCGGACTCGATGACGTGCCTCCGCTGATCCATATGCCATACGGGCGAAGTGTATCGCAGGTTGCGTGGATGTGGCGGGATTGCCGGCTGAGATAGTCCATGCGGGCACAGCGATCCTCCCAGACCGGCGCATGCCAGTTTACGCTTTGCCACTCGTCTGATATACTGCTGCCAGCCGAATGGTAGAGGCAGGGACCAGCAGCGCCATGAGCGCGTGTGAATGGGGTGTGGGGTGTTGACGACAGGCCGCGAGGAATCGCCCGCTCTTGGTGAGGAACCAACCCTTCCATCGCAATTGCCGGCGCCGCAGCCACCAACTCCCCGCCGTGGCCGCACGCTGTGGGTCCTGGCATTGCTCGTGGTGCTGATCGCGTTGATCCTCTTCGGCCTGGGTGCGATGGCGCTTAGCCTGCTAGGCGGCGCGGCCACGAGCACGACCAAGCGCGCCACGCCCACACTCATCGCCACGATGTCGCCTGTCCAGGCAACACCGACACTCCCCAGCTTCTCTGTGCCAAACGCGGCCATCAAGTTTGCGGCTGGTGGGCAATTCGCCAGCACGCAGCAATGTAACGGCACACAACCGCTCGCTGGATTGGCGTTGTACATGGACAACGCGCAAAGCACTATTTCCGTGGACTGGTGGGTGAGCGTCACGGACAAGATGCCCGATGGCAAACACATCTGGGCCAGCGCGGGCCCACCGTACGGCACTTTGCCGGCAGGCAAAGGCACAAGTGCCACGCTCACGCCCGATCCCGCATTGTGCGGCGAGATTCAGGGGAAGTCGAGCCCCGTCACCTATCATGCCACCGTGTTCTACGGTGGCATCGGCGGGTTCACCCTGACGGACACCATCACGCCCCCACCGGGGACCCCGGCCCCGACCAGCACTGCGGGCATCCTTCCGTAGCGCGTCGGTAGCGAAGTGCCAACGTACGCTAGTGCGCGATGTGTCGAGCGGTGTCCATTTGCGGGATTTGAGCCCCTTCGCGCTGACCGGCCGGGCGGCGTGTCCGATTACTCTACCGGCGCTCCAGGTCCCTATCCCGCATGCAGTCGTTCGCTTTCGGCCGTGCCATGAGGAGGTCTGCCGGGTAGGGCCGGAGCAGGCTCACGATCGCTAAGGAGCAGGCGACGAGGAAGAGCGCGGCGACGTGCGAGCCCGTTGCGCGCTGAGCGATCCCAGCCGGGCCGCAGAACGCGCATCGGCAGCGCCAACGAGCTCGCGGCACCCAA
>CAYQFU010000004.1:23215-24725 GCA_964416775.1 uncultured Ktedonobacterales bacterium | reverse complement strand
CCCAGCCGGGCCGCAGAACGCGCATCGGCAGCGCCAACGAGCTCGCGGCACCCAAACGGTACCCAACAGACAGGCCACACGCTATGCCCCGTGACAATCAGCGCTGGCATTCCCCATTTCGCGACCAGCATGGCTCACTCTCGCTGACGCCCTCTGCGCTATCACATCAGCGGATCGCGGACCCTCATCGCCGCCCGCGACCCGCCCAGCAATGGACCGCCCGAACGTTCGCTCAGGATACTACTACGCCTCGCGGCGCCATCCCATCCCGCTCGTCAGCGATCCGGTCAAGACGGCTGCGTCACGCGCGGTCGCGTGTCGCGCAGCAGCTGTGCGGCGAGCAGCGCGATCCAGGTCCAGCCGGCGATGATGCCGACGCGCTGGAGCAGGCCGCCGATGGCGAGCAGCGAGGGGACGTTGCTGACGACGAGCGACAGCACGACCACCAAGCCGGTTAGGATGGAGTAGGCCGCCCAGCCGCGCCAACGTGTGTCCCCCGCAAAGCGTCGAGCCAGCGCGAAGCACGCGATCGCCAGCGAGACGAAGGCGAACAGGCCGGCCAGGGCATGCACCATGCCGTGCGGCGTCGGGCCGCCAACCGGAGCAGATACGCCCGGCGGGTAGCCCGTGCCCGGATCGGTCGTGAAGATGCCGGCGACAATCAGGGCCGTGCCAAAGATCGCCAGCGCCACCGGCCCCGCGACCGCGCCTTTCCCGCTGCCCAAAGCCCGACGCAGCCCCACGGCGAAGCCGAGGCAGAGCAGCCCGCAGAGGAGGAAGTTGGCGATCTGTTCCCAGCCCTGGTCACTCAAGCTCAGCAGGCTCCCGACGTTGCGCCACGCGCTGTAGCCGGGGCGCGTCGCGCCCTCGATGAGCAACACGACGACGAAAAGCGGGGGCCCCACGACACCCGCGGCCAGCAGCCGCCGCGTCATCCGTGAGTCGGTTGGCGCGACGCCGCGCGAAGTCGGCGACGATGTGGAAGTCATGCGCGTGTTCATGAGATGTGCTCTCCCCCTTCGGAGGTCTTCGCTAGGCTTCACTTCGGCGGCCTCCGGTGTTGGTGGCGCCGCTGCATCAAGTATGGCGGGAATCGCGTCATCCGCCATCGGTCCGGGGACGGATGGTGGGTACGCCTGCGGACGGACTGGCGACCGAGTCAGAAGAGGATGAGTGGTTGGCCCGAGTGGCGGACCTGTTCCATCATGGGAAGCATCCTGCTTAGTTTTAGCCTCAGCTTACATCGGTACCGCACAGCACGCAACACTAGCCGGAGTCTGACGCCTGGGCGCGCCTGGAAAATTCATCATTGGTTCATGTGGCCAATGGGTTCGGTCGGTCGCGGTGGTCAGGTCAGCCAAGCCCTGTTCTCTACCGCCGTACCGTCGTAGGGTGTGCTACCATAGACCCATGACCACGTACCCCACCGATCCCCGCGTCGACCCATATATCGCTGCGCTCCCCGACTGGCAGCAGGACATTTGCCGCCAAGTGCGAGAACTTGTGCATG
>CAYQFU010000004.1:0-23205 GCA_964416775.1 uncultured Ktedonobacterales bacterium | reverse complement strand
CTTGACCTCTCTTCAAAATCTGCGGCCGTTCGGTATGTGCTCCGGGAATCCCGCTCGGTTCGGTCTGCACCAGCACTGACCGGTGTAGCGCGTGCTACCATACGGTCATGAGCACGTACCACACCGATCCCCGCGTCGACGAATACATTGCTGCCCTGCCCGACTGGCAGCAGGACATTTGCCGCCGTGTGCGGGACCTTGTGCATGCCGCCGACCCGGATGTCACCGAGACCATCAAACGCACCAATCGGCCATACTTCACGCTGGACGGCAACATTTGCGCACTGCTGGCAGCCAAGGATCACGTCAACATTTTCATCTATGACCCCATCGCGCCCGATCCCGAGGGCATCATCAACCAAGGGCAAGGCAACCTGACGGCACGGGCGATTCAGGTCTACCAGGGCGACACCATCAACGAGCGCGCACTCGTAGACCTCTTTCGGGCCGTGATCGCCAACAATCGGGCCGGCGGCTGGCGCAAGGTGAGAGGTAGCCAGTAGTCGCCGCTATCAGTACGAGGCGAACAATGTCGACATGGCTGCGCTGGTTCTGAACACCTTGCATGCCAACAGATACCCAAGCGATGGGGCTAAACCAAAGCTCGCGGCAGTGTTCAAGACCGATACGCCAAACGTGTTCTGCATATAGGGTACGGCCGGGGGGAGAGTGTGAGTGCATTGGCTGCATCAGCACGAAGTACGACGCCGCTCACGGCTGCATATCGTCGGGTGGGCGGCGTCGTCGAGGTCAGGCGTCGGCATGACCACTGACTTCCGAAGAAGTCGTTTGCTTTGCTATGCCGGGGTCATTGCGGTTTCGCCGCGATATTGACGAGCCACCTCACACCGAACTTATCGGCACACATGCCGAAAGAGTCACCCCACGCTGCCGTTTCCAGCGGCATGATGACCGTGCCGCCAGCCGCCAGCTTCTCATAGTAGCCGCGGAGCTCCGGCTCATTATCGCCGCTGAGTGACACGCTCCCGTTCGAGCCGGGGTGATAGTCCATGCTGTTGGGCGTGTCGGCTGCCATCAGGGTCAGGCCGTTGTCGGTGTCGAGCTGGGAGTGCATGATTTTATTGTCTTCGCTCGGGTCCTGGGAGGCGTGGAGGTCCTTGAAGGTCTGAAGCGTTAGCGTGCCACCAAAGACCGTCCTGTAAAACTCCATGGCATCGCGGGTCTCATCGCGGAAGTTGAGGTACGGGTTCAGCTTGGTCTGCATGGCTGTCTCCTCGCTTACTGTTGTTCGTGTCGCACCGAACCATCACAAGCTGTATGGTATTTGGCCCACACGTGTGGCCGCCAGCCTCATGTTTGCCGACGTGGCTTACGCCAGCTGTGCTACCAGTAACCTCCCTACTGGTGCAAGTCTAACATACTACCTTGTCGTCCGAGGCGGCACATCGACATTCTGTTTGTCGCGAGTGGAAATGGTAACGCTACCTGAGCAATGCGCATCATGGCTGCCAGCCGCTCGTCCCAGCGTGCCGCGACGCGTGCAATGAGATGCAGCGACGAGCCGCGGCGCGTGATCACGGCACACGCGGAGCAACCGTGTGGCGGCAGCGTCAGCCGCTGGCATTCGGACGACAGCGAGCGACCACCCGACGCGGCTGAGCGGCTTGGCCAGCTCCGGTGAACGACCGAACGTCGAGCGACCGCATCGGGGCATTCGCCGTACATAAACAGAACCTCGGCCAGACTATGGGTCGAGGTTCGGACATACCAACGGTGGTCGGGGTGGCCGGATTTGAACCGGCGACCTCATGGTCCCAAACCATGCGCGCTGCCAGCTGCGCTACACCCCGTCACACATAGTATAGGCATCAGCTGGGGGCAGGCGTCAAGCCTGCTGGGAGGACCAGCGCGCGGGCTGCTCATCGGCGGGCCTTCCGCGCTCGCAAGCTCGGCGGCCAGCGCTGGTGCCCATGCCGCGGATGCTACGCCACGAGATTCCGGCGAAACGGTGAGATATGGGCCGACCCGCGAACGGATCGGCCCATGTGGCAACGTTCCGACCGCGGCTATCGTCGACCCTCACGCGCCCGGGCGGCGGCCTCTGCCAGCGCTCTTCGGGCCAGTACCACGACGAGATGCGCGCGATACTCATCCGAGGCGTAGCTGTCCGACATCAGGTCCAGGCCGTCGGCGGCGTGGGCCGTGGCCTCGGCCAGGGTCGCGTCGGTGATGGGCTTGCCGGCGAGCGCCTGTTCCACGCCCGCGGCGCGCGTGGCATGGCTGCCAGCGCCGGTAATGGCCACGCGTGCCGACTGACAACTGCCGTCCTCCGCGAGCCGAACGACGGCCGCGATCCCTACGACGGCGTATCCGCTCGCTGGATGACGGTGCTTCTCGTAGGCCGACCCGGTGCGCGCTTGGTCAATCGCGGGCATGCGCACGGAGGTGAGCATCTCGCCCTCGCCAAGCGCCGTGGTGAGCGTGTCGACGAAGAAGTCGCCCGCGGGGATGGTCCGCGACCCGGATGGTCCCATTGCCGTTATCTCGGCGTCCAGCGCAAGCGCGACGGCAGGGAGGTCGCCGGCTGGATCCGCATGGGCGAGGCTGCCCCCAATGGTGCCACGAGAGCGCACCTGCATGTCGCCCACCTGTTGTACCGCCTCGACCAGCAGCGGCACGCGGCGTCTGGCGAGCTCCGAGTCCAGTACGTCGCGGTAGGACGTCATGGCGCCGATGACGACGGCGTCACCTTCCTCGCGAATACCGCGAAGATCGGGGATGCGGCCGATGTCGACGAGCGTTGCCGGCTCGGCCAGCCTCAGTTTCATCAGGGGCAGCAGACTTTGACCACCCGCGAGAATCTTCACGTCGCCGTCATGTCCCTGCAGCAGCCGCACCGCATCGGCTAGCGTCGTTGGGGCCTGATACGCGAACTCACTGGGATACATTGCCGTCACCTCCAGCCTGAGCCTGGGTCTGAGTCTGACCGCTCTGGGCGTCCCGCATGGCGCGCCACACGCGCTCTGGCGTCATGGGCATCTCCATGTGGCGGATGCCCAGCGGCGACAGCGCATCCACCACGGCGTTGACGACAGCCTGGGTGGCCGCGATGGTGCCCGTTTCGCCGACGCCCTTGACGCCCATGGGGTTCACTGGCGTCGGTGTCTCAGTGCGAGCGGTTTCCATGAATGGGATCTGCGTGGCGTTGGGAACTGTGTAGTCCATCATGCTTCCGGTGATGAGCTGCCCTCCCTCGTCATAGATCGCCCCTTCGTAGAGGGCCTGGCCGATGCCCTGCGCGACACCGCCGTGCACCTGCCCATCTACGATCATCGGGTTGATGACCACGCCGCAGTCATCAACGGCCACGTACCGCTCGATCTTGACCTCGCCGGTCTCTGCGTCCACCTCGACCACGCAGACATGGGCACCGTTGGGGAAGGTGAAATTGGTGGGATCGTAAAAGTGGCTCTCCTCCAGTCCGGGCTGCATGCCTTCGGGCAGATTCCAGGCGACATTGGCCATCAGGGCGATCTCCTGGATCGTCTTGGCCCGAGCCGGGCTGCCTTTGACGGAGAAGCGCCCGTGATCGAATTCGATGTCTTCGGGCGCGGCTTCGAGCAGATGTGCCGCGAGCTTGGCCGCCTTCTCGCGCACCTTGCGTGCGGCGAGCGTGATGGCGGAGCCGCCGACGGCCGTCGTGCGACTGCCGTACGTGCCCCAGCCCATGGAGATCTGCGCGGTGTCGCCATGGACGACCTCGATGTCCTCGATGGGCAGGCCGAGCTCCTCGCCGACGATCTGCGCGAAGGTCGTCTCCTCACCCTGGCCGTGGGGATTGGTACCGGTGAAGACGTACGCCTTGCCGGTTGGCAGCAAGCGCACTGTAGCCGGCTCCCACAACCCGCCCTGGAAGCCCATCGCACCCGCCGCCTTGGAGGGTCCGAGTCCGCAGACTTCCACGTATGTCGAAATGCCGATGCCGAGGAATCGCCCCTGCGTGCGCAGCTCCTGCTGGCGCTGGCGCTGGGCAGGATAATCCACCATCCGCAGCGCTTTGTCCAGCGTGCCCGCGTAGTCGCCGCTGTCGTACTGCAGCGTACCGGCCGTCGTGTAGGGGAATGCGTCCTTGGGGATGAAGTTCTTGCGACGCACGTCGACCGGGTCCATGTCGAGCTCGCGGGCCAGCAGGTCCACCATGCGTTCTATCAAGTACATGGCCTCAGGCCGCCCAGCGCCGCGATATGCATCCGTCGGCGTGGTGTTGGTGAAGACGCCGAAGACGTCGCAGGCATAGTTCTGGATCTGGTAGCAGCCCGGAACGATCAGCGCGAAGAGCCAGGTGGGCACGCCCGGCGCGGCGGTGGAAAGGTAGGCGCCCATATTGGCCCAGGCTTTGACGCGCAAGCCGGTGATGGTGCCGTCGCGCCTGGCGGACAGCTCCACTTCTTGCACCTGGTCGCGCCCATGGATCGTGGCCACGAAATTCTCACTGCGGGTCTCGATCCACTTCACCGGTCGTCCTGTTTCGCGGGCGGCGAAGGCCGTGAGGGCGTCACCAGGGTAAAACGGGATCTTGCTGCCGAAGCCGCCGCCGACATCGCGCGAGATGACGCGTATCTTGTTCTCCGGAATGCCGTTGGTCACCGAGAGCAGGAAGCGCGCGATGTGGGGGTTCTGCGAGGTGCTGTAGAGCGTCATCTCGTCGGCGCCGGGGATCCATTGGGCGACGTCGCCGCGTGTCTCCATGGCGTTGGGAATGAGCCGCTGCTGCACGAACCGTTGGTGGAGGATGACCTCGCCGTCGCGGAGCGCGGCGTCCACATCACCGCTGGCGAACTTCCAGTGGAATGCCTGGTTGCCAGGCGCGTCGGCGTGCAGCTGTGGGGCGCCCTCGGCGAGCGCCGCATCCTGCGTGGTGACGACAGGCAGCGCTTCGTACTCGACGTCAATCAGATCGAGGGCGTCCTTGGCGACGTACGGGCTGCTCGCGACGACGGCCGCCACCCCATCTCCCGTGTAGCGTACCGTGTCCTTGGCCAGCGCCAGATACGGCGGCACCTTCAGCTCTGAGTCCGGCGGAAGCCATGCGCAAGGGACTGGATTGACCTTGCCCTCCAGGTCCTGACCGGTAAAGACGGCAAATACGCCGGGGTGCTGGCGTGCGCGGGTCGTGTCGATGCGGTTGATGCGCGCGTGCGCGTAGGGGCTGCGCAGAATGGCCATGTAGGTCATGCCGGGGAGCTTCACGTCGTCAGTGTACATGCCGCGCCCGGTGATCATGCGCGGATCTTCGCGCCGCTTGACGGCGCTGCCGAAAAGTCGTGTGACGGACATGTGGTGCTTCTCCCTCTCCCGCGCCTATTCCGCGCTCGCGTGTATCGCGGGCCCCGCGGCAGTCGTGACGGGCTGCGCGCTAGTCCGCATCGACTCAGCGGCGGACCGGACGGCGGCCACGATGTTCTGGTAACCGGTACAACGGCACAGATTGCCCTCGAGCTGTTCGCGTATCTGCTCGTCGGTCGGGTTCGGATTATCCTGCAGCAGGCACACGGCGGCCATCATCATGCCGGGCGTGCAGAACCCGCATTGAAGGCCATGCTGCTCCCAGAATCCTTGCTGGATGGGGTGGTATTGACCGTCGTGGGCCAGTCCTTCCACCGTCGTAATCTCCGCGCCATCTGCCTGCACGGCCAGCACCATGCAGCTCTTGACGGCCTGACCGTTGAACAGGACCGTGCACGCACCACACTGACCCGTGTCGCACCCCACGTGGGTGCCTGTCAGGCTGAGGACATCGCGAAGGAAGTGCACGAGCAGCAGGCGAGGCTCTACCTCATACGCATGGCTGGTTCCATTGACGGTCACGTGAATGGGCTGTCGCATATGCGCGGACTCCTTGTGGGTGCGAGCGCGGGCGAATCGAAGCGCCACACGTTCAGTGAACTGATCACGTGGACAGCGTACGGGAAACGCGCTCCGGAGGACGTTCGTGCACCCCGCTCGGAAGTCGACCTACACCCACACGCGGGGCGAGAGCAATCGCCGCATGACATACCGCCCTCAGGCGTTCGACAACCGCATGACAACGGCCATGAACCTACGCAGCAAGGGGAGGCAAGACGCATGACCGCACTACGCAATGAGGGGGAGCGTGTTCAACGGTCTCGGATGCGGGTTGCGAAGAGGGCAACGGCGGTGATCAGCGCCACGAGCAGGGCGCCGCCCGTGATGGCGAGGCCCCAGGCGATGCGCTGCTCGCTCTCTGGTGTACCGTTGCTGAGCCCCGCACGCCGGACGAAGTCGGTCAGGAACGGTGGCAGTACCCCACCAGCCGGCTGAGCCCTTGGCGGCGACGTGAACGCTGAGGGCGCCACCGCCGGCACGGGTGGCGCGGCCGCCACGGCCGGTGCCTGTGACTCTGGCGATAGTGCGACGGCTTCTGGCTGCGCGGCCTCTAGCGGGCGCGCCTCGGGAAGGCCCGGCACCCATTCTTGCGCGGGTGCGGACCGGCTGACTTGCGTGGCCGGCGCGATGGCTGTCGCTTGCTCCTCGCCCCCGGTCGCGGGTGCGACCTCGCCCGCGGTCTCACCAGCCAACGCGTCCGCGACGCGGGCGAAGAACTGATTGATGAGCGTGCGGGCGGCGAAGCTCGCCAGCCGGTTTCCGATGCTGGCTATGGCGCCCCCTAGCTGAGCTTCGCCCTGGTAGGTGACCATGGTGGTGCGTGGTCCGCGCGCTTCGAGCAGTATCACCCCATCGCCGCGCAGCACGCCGCGCGTGCCCTTGCCCTCCACAGCTATGCGATAATGTTCGCGCTCGTGTCGCTCGGTGATGCGCAGCGTGCCCTCGTACGACCCCTTGACGGCCGCCACGGCGATGTTCAGCCGGACACGATACTGATCCTCACTGGTCTGCTCCAGCTGTTCGCAACCTGGGATGGCGCTCTGGAGTACCGAGGGATCCAGCAGATAGGCCCAGACACGCTGGTGTGGGGCATACAGCGTGTAGCTGCCGGAGATCTCCATAGCCGTTCTCCTCTCTCGCCATTGGCGTTCGTCGAGCGATCGAGCACATGAGAAGGCGGGCGCTGACCACCGTGCGGTGCGCTCGTCGGAGCATGCCACACTGTAACATACGCGGAGGCGCACGTGCTTGACCATGCCACGCCTGGCACATTAGCTGACCCCCATGGAGGGACGGGATTTATGGATCTGGACTGGGGATACCGCAGGCCGCATGCCGGCGAGCTCGTGCTGACGACCGTGGAGGCCCACGCCGCGGGCGAGCCGCTGCGCATCATCACGGGTGGGCTACCCCGGGTGCTCGGCGCGACGATGCTCGAGCGGCGACGCTGGATGCGCGAGCATCTCGATCACGTGCGCCGCGCGCTCATGTGGGAGCCGCGGGGCCACTATGACATGTATGGTTGTGTGCTCACTCCTCCCGTGACGCCCGAAGCCGACCTGGGCGTGCTGTTTCTGCACAATGAGGGGTACAGCACGATGTGCGGGCACGGGATCATCGCGCTGGTGACGGCCCTGCTGGAGCTCGGCGCGCTGCCAGCCGTCGCGCCGCGCACGCCAGTGAATCTGGACACGCCCGCCGGCCTCGTGCGCGCAACCGCGCATCTGGACGCCGACGGGCGCGTCGAGCGCGTGTCGTTTGTCAACGTCCCCGCATTCCTCTATGCGCGCGATGTTACGCTGGATATGACCGAATACGGCAGCATCCAGGTAGATGTGGCGTTTGGTGGGGCATTCTACGCCATTCTGCCGGCGGAGCGCGTGGGGCTGCCTGTCGCACCCGAGCACACTGCCGAGCTGGTGGTGGCGGGCGAGGCTGTCAAGGCCGCGGTCAACGCGCGGCTGGCGATCCAGCACCCCGAGGATAGCGACCTCAGCTTCCTGTACGGCACAATCCTGACCGGGCCGCCGCAGGACCCCTCGCACCACAGCCGCAACATCTGCGTCTTCGCCAACGGCGAGGTGGACCGTTCGCCCACGGGGACCGGCGTGTCGGCACGGCTGGCCCAGCTGCACGCGAAAGGGGAGATCGGCGACGGCCAGAGCATCGCGATCGAGAGCATTCTGGGCGCCGCGAGCGTCTTCGGCGGCCGCGTGATCGCCCAGGCGCGGGTGGGAGCATTCGCGGCGGTGGTGCCGGAGGTGAGTGGCAGCGCGTACATCACGGGGCGCGGCGAGTTTGTGGTGGACTCGCGCGACCCATTGGGCAGGGGCTTCCTGGTCCGCTAAGCGCGCGGGCTGGCAAATCAATACGCCAATACGATAGGAGAGGCTATGCGACCACTGGACGGCATCCGCGTGATCGACCTGACCCGAATTCTGAGTGGACCCTACTGCACGATGGCGCTGGCGGACCTTGGGGCGGAGGTCATCAAGGTCGAGCCGCCTGGCGGCGACGACACGCGGCAGTGGGGTCCGCCGTACGTCGAGGGGGAGAGCGCCTATTTTCTCAGCGCCAACCGCGGCAAGCGCGGCGTCGTGCTCGACCTGAAGTCTGAAAGTGGCTGCCAGGCGCTCTGGGATCTGATCGCGACGGCGGACATCGTCGCGCAGAATTTCCGCCCAGGGACGCTGGAGAAGCTCGGCTTCGGCTGGGACGCCATCCACACCCGCCACCCGCGGGTAATCCTCGTGTCGGTCTCGGGCTACGGGCAGACGGGCCCAATGGCCGGGCGGCCTGGGTACGATCTGGTGGCACAGGGCGAGGGCGGGCTGATGGGCGTGACGGGCGAGCCTGGCCGCCCACCGGTGAAGGCGGGCTTCTCGATCGCGGACCTCGGCGCTGGCATGTGGGCGACGATCGGCGTGCTGGCCGCGTTGCGCGTCCGCGACGCCACCGGCGAGGGCGGCCATGTGGATGTGTCGCTGCTGGACACGATGGTCTCGTGGCAGACGTATCAGGGGCAGGGCTATCTGCTGGCAGGCAAGGTGCCGCATGCACTGGGCAGCGCGCACCCTACCATCGTGCCGTACCAGTCGTTCGAAGCCAGCGACGGTTATTTCAACCTCGCGGTGGGGAACGACTCGCTCTGGCGCCGGCTGTGCGAGGTGCTGGATCGTGTTGGAGCGGCAGGTGACACCGACATTGACACCGTGCCGTGGTACCGCTCTGACCGCTACGCCACCAACAACGACCGTGTCCGCGCGCGCGAAGAGCTGGTGCCAGCACTGAACGTGGTGTTCCGCCTTCGCCCACGTGCGGAGTGGCTGGCGCTGTTCGAGCAGGCGGGTATTCCAGCCGGAAACGTAGCGACGCTGGACGAGGTGTTCGCCAATCCGCAGGTTGAGGCGCGAGGGCTGGTGCGGCAGGTGAGCCATCCGACGATTGGGCCCATGCCCATGGTGGGCACGCCCATCATGCTCGGCAGCGCGGAGATCGGCGTGGACAAAGCTCCGCCGCTGTTGGGGGAGGACACCCAGGAGGTCCTGCGCGCGCTAGGCTACGACGACGAGCGGATCGCCGAGGTCATGCGCGGACCGCAGGACGCGAAGGGCAATGCATGAGTGCGATGGATGCGATGAGTGCGCGCCGCGACTCGTCGTTCCTCATTGACGCTAGGATACCTAGAACCCGTCTTGCCCGTTAAGGGTGTGTGAGGACCGTAGCCGCTTCAATAAGCAGGCCACACAACCGGTGAGGAGGCCGCGTTTGGACGCTGTCGTTGCCGTTGGCGAGCGCCGCCAATTCGGCCTGCATCTGCACGTTCCGCAGCGCCTCCGACCACATCTATTCCCTCTGGCGGTTGTCATGTTCGCTTGCTGTTTGGGCCAGTTGCCCGTGGTAGTGCAAGCCCCGTTCGCCTGGATCTCGAACGACTCGCCACAATACATCCAGCTCGCGCAGCGCATGCTTACCCTTCATCAGTTCATTGATGCCTACCGAACGCCCGCCTATCCCGCTCTGCTCGCGCTCGTCTTCCTGCTGTCCGGTGGCGAGCATCTCACCGTCGTAGCGGTTGTACAAAGTCTGCTGATGATCCTGGCATCCGTCGAATTGTACGTGCTGACGTATCGCATGTACGCGCAACGGTGGACGGCTGTTGCCGTCGCGGCAATCGCTGGGCTGAACGTATTCGCGACCACGTGGGAGCGCGTCATCATGACGGAAGCGCTGTCCTACTGGCTCATGATTACGCTGTTCCTCGTACTGGAGCGCTATGTGCGTAGAGGTCGGACTGTCGCCCTCGCCTGGTACAGCACGCTTTCGGTGGTCGCTATCTTGACCCGGCCCATCTTCCTGCTCCTGCCGGGGATGCTACTGCTGTGTGTGGCGCTGTGGGCGTGGCGACAGCACGCATTCCGTCAGCGATGGAAGCAGCTTTCGCTGTCTTTGGTGCTCATCTATGCCGTGGTGCTGGGATACGTCGGTGCCAACGGACTCATCAATGGGTACTTTGGCATTAGCGATGCGTCCAACATAGACATTTTTGCGAGAGTACTGCGCTACGACATGTATGCCTTGCCGCTCCGCGGACCCGCTGCCCAGCAGTACGCGCAGGTGCAGGCTCGCATCACGTCGCATGTCGAGCACGGTGGGGTACTGGCCCGGGAACCGTGGGGATTTGTACAGCAATACCCTGAGTACGCCGCCAATCACTACAAGACACTGAGCGACTTCAGCATTGCCGAGATCGAGCAGCATCCGTGGTACCTCGTCGTACACACGCTGCCGGACATACGTGACGGGTTCTATGCGGGTCCGTATCTGTATGCGCCGGACTCCTATGCGCCGCTCTGGGTGACGACCGTGGAAGTGATTTTCAGCTTCTTGGCGCGGGCGTACGTCTTCTTCCCATTGCTGCTGCTGGCTGCTCTGATACACGCATGGCGTCGACCTGAGCACGTGGGTTATGTGATGTCCGTCGCCTTGCTGCTCTCCTATGCGGAGCTTACTTTGATGGGCACCACCCTCTCCTATGAGGGTTTCTGGCGTCTGCGCTTCCCTATGGAGTGGGGCGTGCTGCTGGTGAGCGTTGTGTTGCTGGTTGGGCTGGTGCAAACCCTCGCTCGCATCCTGGCCAGTGGGCGGCAGCGACTGCGCATGATACTGGGCGCACATGGTGCCTACGAGTAGGTAGGGCGGGTTGGGCGCGCCTTCGGGCTGGCAGGCGCTCATTCCAGTGTCATAGTCCTCAGAATCCCAGCCGGCGCTCTTTCATGCTGACATAGCGCCCCTGGCCGATGATGATATGGTCGAGCAGCTCCACGTCCAGCAGCTCGCCCGCTTTGCGCAGCTGCTCCGTCGTGCGTACGTCTTCAGGCGAGGGGGTGGGGTCGCCGGAGGGGTGGTTGTGCACCACCACAATCGTCAGGCAGTTGCGCGTCACGGCGGGGCGGAAGACCTCGGCCGCGCGCACCAGGCTGGAATTCACCGTGCCTTGGTAGATGGTCTGCTGGTGGATGACGAAGTTCTTGGTGTCGAGGCAAATGACACGCAGCTGCTCCTGAGCGAGGTAAGCCATTTCGAGTGAGACGAGATTGGCGATATCGCCAGGACTGCCGATCTGCGGACGCTGGTCCGGCGCGAGGATGTTCAGGCGGCGACCCAGCTCCAGCGCGGCCTTGAGTTGCATCGCCCGCGCCGGCCCCAGCCCTCGCTGGTTGCGCAGTATGGGCAGCTCTGCCGCCAGCAGGCCGCCCAGCCCGCCAAAGTCGCGTAACAGCCGTGCGGAGACATCCACCACGTTCTCGCCGCGAATGCCCGAGCCGAAGATGATCGCTAGCAGCTCAGAAGTCTGCAGTGTGGCAGCGCCATAGCGCTCCATCCGCTCGCGCGGGCGCTCTCCCTCCGGCATCTCACGCACGGTAGGGCGGTAGATGGTGACATCAGTGGTGGCGACCATGCGCGAATACCTCCATGGCGTGGAGTTGGGTGGCAGCGAGAGGGGTGGCCAAGCCGGGTTTTCTCAATCGTAGCATGGTTGTGCTCTTCAGGCAAGCGGCAGCGTCGCGTGGCATGTTACCCATGGCCGGGCGTCAGTGAGCGAACGCTGAGCATCTGAGCCGTGGAGGTGTCCGGTGCACGCCCGCTGCTTCCATATGCCCGTTTTGGTGAAGCATAGGGTGACGGCGTGTTCCCCGCTCGCGCTGCATGTAGGAGCCTCGGGCTAGCAGAGCGCCGCGTACGGCGCCTCAACGGTAGCGATGCCTGGTGTAGCTTGTAGCTGTTGCCGCCATAAGGCAGAGGTAAAGCGCTTCGTAGTCACCACGACGAGCGCGTGGTCACTCGCGAACGGGGTTTCCTGCCCCATCGGTAGCCAGGGAACCGGGGTTCCGCGTTGTAGCGCCTGATCATAGCAAGGTTTGGCCAGCGCCAGCCCAAGGTTGCTGACGACATACAGCGCGGCATCATAATTGTCCAACGAGCCCGCAAACGTCACGCGCGCATAAGTGCCAGCGTGCGCCGCGTCGAGAGGAACAGGCACACCGGCATGAGGCGTGGCCGTTGCGATGAGAGCGGGACATGGATACGCTACGGCGCCAGCATGCATCCCTACGGGCGTCTGTTCTGGATACTCGGGTCGGCCATCCGCCACGCCCACGATGCCGGGCGTCCCCATGAGGCGGGTGAGCCAATCAGAGGGGACTGAGGCTGGGAACACCAATAGCTGGTGCTTTTGCGCGAAGGTATTGCGCTGGCTCATCGGTTGCCAAAGTACCGCATAGCCCGCGGTAGCCGTTCCACAGTCAATGCCGGGCTGGAGTCCGAGATCCGTGACGATGCGCAAGGCGCTCGCATACGACACGGTTGTGGCAAACGTGACGGCCTCCGAGAACTTGGGCTCGAAGATTGGTGATGTAAATCGGTTGGGCACCTGGCCGGACCCACACCCGGCCAGGGCACATACCAGCACCGGCACCAACGCGATCTGCCACGACCGTGCAGCCCACTGTCTGGACAGGACGCGGGTCCAAGAGCGATCGTAGAGCCGACCGCGGCACGAGAATCGTTGCCTGAGCATGCGGCGTCTTATCCTTCATCGCATGGCCGCTGTGCATGGGCCACACCGAATGTTACGTGCATTTTGGGCACTGTTAGTCTCGAAGTTGGTTGGCTAAAAAACCAGCGACGCTCTTTACGACTCCTGGCTGTAAGGGGAAATCTGCGCCCGCTGCCTGAAACAGGTCCAACAGTGGTCGTGTGCCACCCAGTGAGAGCGCCTCTCGATACGCCTGCCAAGTAGCGCTGTGATCGAGCGAGGCTTTCTGATAGAGCTGCAGTGCTCCTATGTGGGCCAGAGCATACTCAAGCATGTAGAATGGCTGCCCGAAAATGCGGCTGTCCTGTTGCCAGCCATGGGCGCATTCGGATGCATGGCCGTACCAGTCTATATCTGGCTCAAACTGTTGTGACAACTCCATCCATTTGGCGTCGAGCTCCGAAGCGTCGACCTCGTCGGGTGCTTCCGTATAGAGCCAGTGCTGGAACACATCGAAACGGGCAATATAGGGCAGCCAACGCAGCGGCTCATACAACAGGGATGCCTGAAACCGTGCACGCTCAGAGACTGGATAGAAGCCACCGTGATCCTGGAAGAGGAAAGGCATCGCCAGATAGGTCATGCTGATCGCCGCGAACTCCTGGAACGTATCGGGGATGTCGCAGTGCCAGACCAGATCTTGCTGAGCCATAGACAAAAAGTCATGCCAGGCATGCCCACACTCGTGCATGAGCACCTGTACATCTTCGTCGGTGCCGTTGGAGGCGATACGCACATAGGGCAGGCCCGAGACTGGGAACAGCCACTCTTCACTTCCGGGCTGCTTTCCAGGGCGCTCATCCAGGTCCAGAGAGCCGGCGCGCATCCGCTCAAACATACTGCCCAGCTCTGGGTCCAGGTGGGAGAAGACCTGCGCCATAGCGGCTTCAAAGTCGGCTGTCCTCTGAAAGGGCAACGGGCGCATCAGTTCTGATGGCGCCCTCTCCATGTCCCAAGGCTGGCGTTGACGCCCTGGCGCATGGGACTGCTGCCATGTCGCTTTGATGGGCGAGATGGCAGTCGCGAGGGTTTGGTGAAATGCCAGAGCCTCAGCGGGGGTGTAGTCTGAGCGGCCCAGCTGCTTCCAGCGGTAGAGAGTATAATTGGGAAAGCCCGCCTGAGACGCAAGCCGGCGGCGTTTGGAGCGCATGGCGAGAAAAATCTCGTCGATGTTGCCGCGCTCCTGACGCCAGCAAGTCTGACGAATGTGCCAGCGCTCTTCTTCGGAGCACTGTCGAGGGGTCGCTTCCTTACAGAGGCGGTCAATGGCACTCGTGATGAGAAAGTAACGATCCATTTGCTCAGCGATGTCTCGCTCCAAGCGCACATTTTCCGCTTGATAGGCGTCAGCTGCCTGCTGAAAGCGGCGGATCATCTCAACGTGTTCCGGGGCAGCCTCCCACGTCATCTCACGCAGCAGCTTTACCTGCAACTCGTGGCTGATCTCTTGAAAGGGGACAAAGATTTCATCTCTGAAGCGCTGATAGGCGTGGCGCGCGCTCTCGTCCTCGATATTCCGCGAGCGAGCGCGCTTGAATCCAGCGCGCATCTCCCAAACATGTTTCTCCAGCTCGCTCCAGCGATGGAGCCACGCAGAAATCGTGGCGGGCGCCAGGGTATCCTGCAACAAGGCGTGATTGTGTGGCTCAAAATCGCGCCAGTGCTGTGGATCAAAATGACCAGGTAAGTCCATGAATATCTATTCCTGCTTTCTCAAGGTGCATCATGTCTTTCCTACCCCTGGGCAGCGGCGGATACCTCATGCAGGTTGCGCAAGCATACCATGAGCATGGCTCAGTAGGCAAGCGGACAAGATGAGCAAGACGCTCATGCCCACATTGCGCACGAGCGGTTGGTGAAATTGTCGCACGCACGGGTGAGCGTGTTCCTTTCCTGAGCCCGTGCGCACGAGGTGCAATAACTCCCATTTGGCGAACGAGCTGAATGGTGCTCAAGGCACTCGCATTAGTGGGATGAGCATCATGCTCTAGTTTTCGCCAACTAAGGGGCGCTGGCGCACTCCCCTTTTCCAGTGGACTTCCTCTTGCCGGCGTGACTGCGCGCGAAACAGGCTCCCACCGCCCATCTGCGCACTGGTTTCTGGGGGCAACGGCGTGAGAACGCCGTTGCGCCCGCCGACGCTGCCTGAGACTATCCGACCGAGTTAGCGGAAACTAGAGTCATGAGCATCTTGCGCCAGTATGTCCCTTGCTTGATGATTCACTCCCGACGTTCGTATAATGCGAAGTTGGCTGCGGGTGGACGCGGCCGGGCGCGGGCGCATGGCGAGTGAGGCGAACACGTGACACGAGTGGTCGTAGGCATGAGCGGAGGCGTGGATAGCTCCGTGGCGGCAGCTCTGCTCAAGGAGCAGGGCTACGACGTCGTGGGCATCATGCTGCGGCTGTGGTCGGAGCCGGCCCCAGATGACGACGGCGGCGTGGAGCTGGTCGCCGAGAACAAGTGCTGCTCGCTCGCATCTATGGCCGATGCGCGCAACGTGGCCGCTCAGCTCGACATCCCGTTCTACGTCATCAACGTCGAGCAGCCGTTCCAGCGCACCATCGTTGACTTTTTCTACGACGAGTATGCCGCCGGCCGCACGCCCAATCCCTGCCTGCGCTGCAACCGGCACATCCGCTTCACGCTGCTGCTGGAGCGTGCGCTGGCACTGGGCGCCGAATACCTGGCGACGGGCCACTACGTGCGCGTGGACGACGATCCAGCCACCGGCCTGCGCCGGCTGCGGCGTGGGATCGACGACGCCAAGGACCAGTCATACGTACTGCACGTGCTCTCCCAGCGCCAGCTGCGGCATGCGCTCTTCCCGCTGGGCGACCTGACCAAGCCGCAGGTGCGCGCGCTGGCCGCCGAGCGGGGCCTGCCCGTGGCCGCGAAGGCCGAGAGCCAGGAGCTGTGCTTCGTCGCGAACAACGACTATCGCGGCTTCATGCGCCGCTACGCCGAGGCGACCGGACGCGCCGCGCCACAGCCTGGCCCGATCTACGACACGGCGGGCAAGGAGGTCGGCCGGCACGAGGGTCTGGCATACTATACCGTGGGCCAGCGCAAGGGGCTGGGGCTGACCGCGCGCGAGCCGTTGCACGTGCTCCAGCTGGACGCCGCGCGCAACGCGCTGGTGGTCGGCGCCAGCACCGCCCTGGAGCAGGATCGCCTGACGGTCACCGGCACCTCCTATACGTCGGGGAGTACGCCAGACGTGCCATTCGACGCCTACGTGAAGGTACGCTACAAGGCGCCGGTCGTCCCTGCCGTCGTCACGCCGCTGCCAGACGACCGCGCGGAGATTCGACTGGCGCAGCCGCAGCGTGCCATCACGCCGGGCCAGGCGGCCGTGTTCTACGATGCGGCGACGGGTGAGCAGGTGCTGGGCGGCGGCCTGATCGAGTAGCAATGGCCTGCAACCAGGACGCGCAGACAGTCCCCGGCGCACGGAGTATAATGTACCGGTGAGCGGTCACGGGCGGCCGCTCCATCCCGAGCCCGCGCGCCACGTGCTCTCGCGGCGTGCGCGCGGCGACGCCCGCTTTATTGCTCGATCGAAAGGATATGCGACACCCGAGCGCTCGATGCGGACCGGAGATGGCCGAGGTTCGCCAGTGAGCGCATAGGCCGCGAATATGGATCAGAGCCACATCCGCAACTTCTGTATCATCGCCCACATTGATCACGGCAAGTCCACGCTCGCGGACCGGCTGCTGGAGTACACAGGCACCATTTCGAAGCGCGAGATGGCTGAGCAGGTGCTCGATCAGATGGACCTCGAGCGGGAGAAAGGCATCACCATCAAGGCCCAGGCTGTGCGCATGCGCTATACCGCACAGGATGGGCAGGAATATGAGCTGAACTTGATCGACACGCCCGGGCACGTGGACTTCACGTATGAAGTCTCACGCAGCCTGGCTGCGTGCGAAGGCGCTATCCTGGTGGTGGACGCCACGCAGGGCATCGAGGCGCAGACGCTGGCCAACCTGTACCTGGCGGTCGAGGCAGACCTCTCCATCATCCCGGTGATCAACAAGATCGACCTGGCCAGCGCCGAGCCGGAGAAAGTCGCGCTGGAGATCGAGGAGGTCATCGGTCTGCCGCGCGATGAAGTGGTGCTGGCGTCGGCCAAAGAGGGCATCGGAACGCAAGAGGTGCTGGAGGCCATCGTCAGGCGTGTGCCGCCCCCGCATGGGGTAGTTGATCGGCCGCTGCGCGCGCTCGTCTTCGACTCGAAGTACGACCCTTACAAAGGCGTCATCGCCTACGTGCGGGTGATGGACGGCGAGATCGGCACCAACAGCCGCCTGCGCATGATGGCGACTGGCAGCGCCGCCGAAGTGCTGGAGGTCGGCTACTTCACGCCCACGATGGTGCCGACGACATCGCTGACGGCGGGCGAGGTGGGGTACGTGGCCACCGGCTTCAAGAATGTAAAGGACTGCCAGGTCGGCGACACTATTACGCTGGCGGCGATGCCGGCGGACGAGCCGCTACCGGGCTATCGGCCGGCGAAGCCGATGGTGTTCGCGGGCGTCTACCCGGTTGAGGGTGACGACTATCCGCTGTTGCGCGATGCGCTGGACCGCCTCAAGCTGAACGACGCATCGCTGGTGTACGAGCCGGAAAACTCGCTGGCGCTGGGCTTTGGCTTTCGCTGCGGCTTCCTCGGCCTCCTGCATATGGAGATCATCCAGGAGCGGCTGGAGCGCGAATACCAACTCGACATCCTGGCGACGGCGCCCAGCGTCGAATACTGGGTCACCCGGACGGATGGCGAGCGCGTGAGCGTACACAACCCCGCGGAGCTGCCGCCCGCCGGCGAGGTCGCCTGGATCGAGGAGCCCATCATGGACATCTCGATCTTTACGCCCACCCGCTATATCGGCACCATCATGGATCTGGTGACCACGCGCCGCGGCGTCTTCCGCGAGATGAAGTACATCGAGGAGGAGCGCGTCCACCTGACGTACCGCATGCCGCTGGGCGAGCTGATCGTGGATTTCTACGACCAGCTCAAGTCGCGTACGCAGGGCTATGCCTCACTCGACTACACGTTCCATGAGTACGCCGAGGCCGATCTCGTGAAGCTGGACGTACTGGTGAACGGCCAGCCAGTGGATGCGCTCTCGCTGATCACGCATCGCGACAAGGCATATCAACAGGGGCGGCTGCTGGTGGATCGGCTCAAAGAGCTGATTCCACGCCAGCTCTTCGAAGTGCCGATCCAGGCGGCCATCGGCAGCCGCATCGTCGCGCGTGAGACGGTGAAGGCGCTGCGCAAGAACGTGCTCGCGAAATGCTACGGCGGCGATGTCACGCGCAAGCGCAAGCTGCTGGAGAAGCAAAAGGAAGGGAAGAAGCGACTCAAGCGCGTGGGAAGCGTGGAGATACCACAAGAGGCCTTCATGGCCGTGCTTTCGCTCGGCCGCGAGATGGGCGGGTAGTCGGCCACGAGGATTCCCCGTACGCGTGTAGGGCCGGTGCTGTTTGCACCGGCCCTTCGACTGAACGCCTAACCTTGACGCCCTATTCCCAATACTCATACACCGGAGGCCCGTAGAAAGGTCTGGAAGTGTGGCCGCTAGCAGCGCGGTCACTGTGACTCCGGCCAGCTCCCTCGCTTGACTTGAAGCAACCCACGAACTATTTTCGTCATGCCGAGCCAGTCACCTAAGAAGGTCTGACTGCGCGGTCGTTGGGATTTGGCTCAAGCCTCAAGGAAACCTGCATGCCCGGCTCCACGGGCTTCATCTGTCAATCTGAAACACCATTGCTAGGAGGCGTATCGGCTTCTTCATCTGGAACATAGGTTCGTCTCCTTTCCTGTGTTCCGAATGGAGGTTCGGCCTGAGTCCCCACAGGGGGGATGGCCGTAGTATGCCACCCACAGTATTCCATGTCAAGTAACGAGCCGTGATGCTGATGCATTTTGGCGCAGTGTGACACGTTTGTGATACGCATTGAAGCGAGCTCGCAGCATGCTGGCGTCACCCACGTCGGAATGACGATGAGCTGCGGCCGCGATGGGTGCGCCCGTTCACCACGTGATGTCGCGAACTGCGTGCCATGCCTTCACCGCGAGGACGTTCGGCGCGCAGATCGCCTGTGTTGTCGGCGTTGCCGGCGCGACCGTCTGGCCCGGCGTGCGGCTCGTCGACAGGCGCGGCGTCGGCGTCGCCGCTCGGATTCGCCGCATGTGGCGGCGGCGGCGGAGTCGCGGGCGTGTCGCGCGGCGACGAGGCGTCGGTGGAGGGCGCTGGCAGCGCGATGGGTGGAGTAGCTCCCCCCGGCAGCTCGTTTAGCTCGCGCTCCGCTGCTGGCGGGAGCTCATGTGAGGGTTCAGCCGCGCGGCCCGGCTCGTCAGGCCCAGGCACCTCCGCCGTCGCACCTCGGAGCTCCTCAACGTCCGTCGCGGGTCCGCCAGTCGCGCCCCGCACCACCTTGACCTTGGTGATGCGACGGCCCTTGGTGCCAAGGACGGTGAAGGTCAAGTCCTCGAAGCGCAACGTGTCGCCCACGGAAGGAATCTTGTCGAGCTGGGTGTAGACGAATCCACCCAGCGTGCCGTAGTCTTCCGAGGCCATGTGCGTGTCCATGAGGTCATTGAAGTCGTCGAGGGAGATCTTGGCGTCCACGATGTACTCGTCTGGACTGAGCTTTTCATAGAGCACTTCCTCGCGGTCATACTCATCCTGGATGTCGCCAATGATCTCTTCCACCACGTCTTCGATGGTCACGAGGCCCGCGACGCCGCCGTATTCGTCCACGACGATCGCCATATGCACGCGCTGCTGCTGCAGCTCGTGGAGCAGGTCGTCCAGGCGCTTGGTCTCCGGCACGAAGTAGGCGGGGCGCACGAGCGAGCGCACACTCTCCGGCCGCTGATCGGACGCCAGCACGCGCAGCATATCTTTGGCGTATAGCACGCCAATGATGTTGTCTATGGATTCGCTGTACACCGGAATACGCGATTGCCCACCCTGGACGATCACTTCCAGCGCTTCTTCCACAGGGGTATCGGCCTCGACGGTCACCATGTCGATGCGCGGCACCATGACCTCGCGGGCGGTGGTGTCACCCAGCTCGAAGACGTTGTGGATCATCTCCTTCTCTTCTTCTTCGAGCACGCCCTCCTCTTCGCCGACATCCACCAGCAGTCGCAGCTCCTCCTCGGTGACGAACGGCCCCTTGACGCGCGGCCGGCCGCCAAAGACGCGCACCAGCCACGTCGTGATGAATGTCAGCGAGGCCACCACTGGCTTGAGCACGAGCGACGTCACATGCACCGCGGGCGCGACCGCCAGCGCCCAGCGTTCCGGCGCCTGCACGGCGGCGGTCTTGGGCGTGATCTCGCAGAAGATCAGCACGATGAGCGAGATGAGGACGGTGGAGATGACCTCGCCCCAGGACGGGATCATGTTCAGCGCCAGGATCGTGGCTAATGTGGACGCGACGATGACCGCCACATTGTTGACGACCAGGATGGTCGAGAGGAATGTGTTTGGCTCGCGCAGCAAATGCTCGATGAGCTGAGCGCGCGGATTGCCCTCCTGGGCAAGATTGCGAATCTTGATGCGACTGAGCGAGGTGAGCGCCGTTTCCGACGCGGAAGCCAGGCCCGCGATCACCAGCACGAAGAGCAGCCCGATCAGCAGCCCCCAATCGGCGCCGGTGAATACGTGGAGAGGTGCCGCCGAAGTCTGCGGCATCGCCGCCGCCAGCGGACCTGGCCAGGGTGAGCTATCCATCCAGTTGAGACTCCTTCCCCTTCCGGCTCGGCCCCCGACCGCGTTGCGCGCGGCGGGCAGCTGGCTGAGAGGGGGTTGCCGCACCCGGCACCACCTCTGATGGGAGCGGCGGCGCCTGCGCCTCGGCAGGTGGCAGCTCGCTCGGGGCCGACGTCGCGCTCGCAGTGGAGCCGGCGTCTCCCTCAGAAGCGGGGGTTGTCGGGTCGGGTTGTGAACTATCGCGCGAGCGTTTTGGCTCGCGGTGGCGAATGACGCGCGCCGGCATGCCGACGGCCACGCCATAGGGCGGGACTTCGCGCTTGACGACGGCGCCCGCGCCGGTTTGTGCGCCGTCGCCCACCGTGACGGGGGCGATGAGCAGCGTATCGCTGCCAAGGAACACATCCTCGCCCACATCGGTGCGATGCTTGCGCACGCCATCGTAGTTGCACGTAATCGTGCCCGCACCAACGTTGGTGCGGGCGCCGATCGTGGCGTCCCCGGCGTAGCTAAAATGGTGCATCTGCACGCTCTCGCCGATGGTTGAGTTCTTGACCTCGGCGAAGTTGCCGATACGGACTCCGCTGGCCAGCTGCGCGCCGGGGCGCAAGTGGCTCATGGGCCCGACGTGGACGCCTGGGGCGAGCTCCGCCTCCTCGATCCAGGAGGCGAGCACGGTACACCGGTCGCCAATCGTACTGTCGCTGATCACCGAGTGTGGGCCGATCTCGCACTCGTCGCCGATGACCGTGCGCCCGCGCAGGGTCGTGAAGGGGTAGAGGGTCGTGTCCTGGCCGACGCGCACACCCACGTCCACGTAGGTGCTGGCGGGGTCCACCACCGTCACGCCAGAGAGCATCAGCTCGTCGAGGATGCGTCTCCGCATGATGGCTTCGGCCTCGGCCAGCTGGATGCGGTCGTTCACGCCCGCCGTCTCGCTGAGCGGCGCGCTGACGGTGGCGATGGTGCGGCCTTCGTGTGCGGCGAGGTCCACCAGATCGGTGAGGTAATACTCGCCCGAGGGGTGCGGCCGCAGCGCGTCCAGCCGGGACCAGAGCCAGTCGCTGGCGAAGCAGTAGATACCCGAGTTGACCTCGCCGATGCGCTGCTGCTCCGGCGTAGCGTGGCGCTCCTCGACGATGCCGCGCACCTGGCCGCCCGCGTCGCGCACAACGCGCCCATAGCCAGTGGGCCGGTCGGTGACGCCCGTCAGGAAGCTCACCGTCGCTCCCGCGTCGGCGTGGGCACGCAGCAGCGCGCCGAGCGTCTCGGCGCGCACCAGCGGCGTGTCCCCATAGAGCACGAGCACTGTGGAGGGGCCGTGTCCGTTCAAGCTGGCGCCGACGCCACGGACAACGTCGCGGGCAGAGCGCACGGCGTCGCCTGTGCCGAACTGCTCCTGTTGCTGGACGACGTGGTAGGGAGGCAGGTCGGGGATGCCCGCCAACGACTGCTCCACCTCGCGCGCGGCGTGGCCGAGCACGACCACCAGCCGGGTACTATGGTCCTCCGTATCAGGGAGCGGAGGCTCGTCGGAGGCGCGACCGGCATCCTCGCCGGACGCCACGGCGGCAGCGGCGGCAGTGAGCACATGAGCCAGGAGTGGGCGTCCGGCGATGGGGTGAGCGGCCTTGGGCAGGCGCGACTTCATTCGCGTGCTTTTGCCTGCCGCCAGCACGACGGCCACGTGTGACATGTCGCCTACCGTCTCTCCCTCACTCCTGAACACTCCACGCGATACTCGCGGTCGCGTGTGGGCTATTCTACATCATCCACGCTGCACAGACAGCGCCATCGCGAAATCCTCTGTGCGAAATGGGCTGGGGCGCCAGGATTCGAACCTGGGATCGTGGATCCAAAGTCCACTGCCTTACCGCTTGGCCACGCCCCATTGTTTGAGCGGCCTCGCACCAGGCGAGGCGCCAGTGACCACACCACGAGTCTTGTGACCTCTAGTCGGGCCTTGCGTCACCGGAGGGCGTCGACGCGACACAAGACTGTGGCCCGCAGGATACAAACCACGGCCCACAAGTAACATTTTACCACATCTGGTCCCGCTGGCGACCTGTGGTTTGACGGTGGTGTAGAAAGACAGTAGCATGCAGACAACTTGTGAATCGAATATCGGGAAGGGCAGGCATCTATGGATGAGAAACACTTGACAGAGGAGGTTGAACAGGTCTCACAAGCGTATGCTGAAGAATTCAATGTTGAGCGAGACGCAACACAGTTCGTGCTGAAATTGCAGGAAGAAGTAGGCGAACTCATTCAATCCTTTCTTATGCTTTCAGGGAAAGCACGTACCAAGGGGAAGTCTCTGGAAGGCATCCGATCCGAGTTTAACAAAGAGGTGAGGGGGGTTCCAAACTCTCGAAACAGGTGCTTTCCGCCTCTTCTCCGGTGAGCGCAGCCCTCCTTCGGCAGAGCCAGCACTAGGGGCCTGTCTAACGAATCAGGACCCAAGCCAGATAGCGAGGGAGGCGATGATGACCAGCGCGTGAT
>CAYQFU010000003.1:64150-78440 GCA_964416775.1 uncultured Ktedonobacterales bacterium | reverse complement strand
CCATCGGCTTTTCCACTGGCGCGATCTGGGCCTATCTCTTCGCGCCACGTCAGGGACCGGCATACGAGCGCATGCAGCAGGCCAGCCAGCAGTCCCGAACGGCTTAGCGCCGAAAGGCGTGGCATGGGGCGGTCTGACCGTCACCACCGCGGAGGGCGTCCCGCAAGGGGACGCCCTCTTGTTGTCCGCGCGAGAACGCCGGCCATGTTCAGTGGCGGTCGAACAGGCGGGCCAGCCAGCCGCAACCTCATCCCAGATTTATCAGTCCCGTCTTCCATCAGTGTGTGAGGTTTAGCCCTCACCGCGTTGCCGGTTCCGAGCGAGCATGAGAGAATGGCCAGACAGATGAGATGCTGTGCCCCTCTCACCCAGTGCAGGAGGCCGTATGAGCTCCGACCGCACCCTCACACTCACTATCGAGGCCAAGGTCTTGGGTCAGCGCCGGCCGGCGCTTCCCGCATCGGAAATGAGTCTGGAGGCGCGCTCCGATGCCGGTGAGACCCAGACACTGCGCGATCTGTTGACGGCGGTCGTCACGCGGGAGGTGGACGCCTTTCACGAACGCGAGGGGCAGCGCCGGCTGACACGCGTGCTGCTGCCCGAGGAGATCGCTCGGGGAGCGAAGCTGGGAAAGATCGACTTGGGCGGCCACGACGAGGTGCGCGATGCCCAGCCAGTAAGCGCGCAGGAGGCGGTCGCCACTGCTCTGCAGGCCTTCGAGGATCGCCTGTACCTCGTCTTCGTGGATGGTCAACAGGTGCAGACGCTAGACATGCCGGTCACCTTGCATGAGGGCAGCCACGTGCTCTTTGCCCGGCTGGTAGCGCTGATTGGAGGCTAATGCGATGTTGACCCCTGAACAGGCCAAATCAGTCCTTGAACAGTGCCGAGCGCAGCACGACGACCTGCGCCGCCGGCAAGCGATTGCCGAGCTCCCCGAGACGCTGCGCCCTATCGCCTTTGGCCTGCTCGGCTGCGACGCAGAGGGCCGCCCAATCCGCTTCCAATACCAGTACGATCCCTTCCAGCGACAACGTTGGCCCCACGATTTGGCGATCGAGCAGCTGGATGTCCTGAGTGCTGACGATCGGACGCGAATCCTGGCCGCTTTCTTTCCGACCCTGGCCGACGCCGTGGAGCGGACGTGGCAGTTCATGAAGGGGTTGCCTTACGGTCAATCAAGTAACATGGCGATGTTCCGTGCTCCTGGTCGCCCCGAGCTGACGCTCGCGAGACGCGGCCAGTGGCTCCTTAGGCTGACAGGCCAGGTGGGGCCATACCACACGGATGTCGCCTGGCTGGCGCGACACGCCGGCTTTCTCGGCCATGGAGGCCCCCTGCTCGCACCCTTGTTCGCGGCCGCCATCGACGCCGACGATGAGGCCGGCAGCCAGGTGTTCGACATCCTGGTGCGCACGGCACGGGGTGAGGACGAGGTCGGCGCCATCGGCGAGCACGTCGCCCGCGCACTGCTGGCGGCCTCCCGACCGGACGGGTGGGATGCCGTCGAGCGGCTGTTGCTCGCCGCGCAGCGGGAGGAAGGGCTACGCCAGACCATCCTGGCGGGGGCTTGCGACGCGCATCCCGAGGCGTTCCTGCGGCTTGCCAACCTTATCGTCACGCACGACCTCGCCCGCTTCAGCGCCGTCACCTATATGCTCAACCAATGGCTGGGGACATCATGGGACTCGGGAGCCTCGGCGGCGCGCACACGGGCACTCGCCGTACTTCCTACCCTCCTTGCTGATGCCGACGCTCGGCAGCGGGCACTCGCGGGCGGAGGAGAAGACGTGTATCTGGCCTTATGGACCACGGCCAGCCAGAACGTCTTCGCGGCAATAGAGCAGGCGGCAGAATTTATCAGAGATCCCGACGTAAAGCGGCGCTTTGCTGCCGTCCATCTGCTTGCCAATGCCCACATTGCCGCAGCGCTGGATCCCCTGCTACAGGCACTCGTGGATCCCGATCCGCGCGTTGCTGGCCACGCGTGCTTAGGATTGAGATATTCGTCCGCCCTGCTCGATCCTGCCTCGCAGGCGTTCGAGCGGATCGAGGTGGTGCTCCCAGCGCTCCCGCGGCGCGCCTCCCCGCCACAGCCGCTTCTGTGGGATCTACCGGCCCCCGCCGTCGCCGGCGAGGAAGTGGCCAATCTGCTGCTCTCCTGCCTGGGCCCACGGGATCCCCGGCGCCTGATTCCCTATATCGATGCGATGAGCGCCTATGCCCGTTCACGCACCGCGACGCTCCTAATGGCCGCTGACCCGCACGATCCCGCATCCAGAGCGGCCGTGTTCGGTCTCCTGGGCGACCGCACGACCTGGGTACGCAAACAGGTGCTGACGGCTCTGGCCGACGCAGGGATCCAGTCACCGGAGGTACCCGGACTCGAAGCACTGCTCACCCGCCGGTCCGAAGACCTGCGCCGTGGCGTTCTGACGCTGCTGCTGCGCCAGCCGGACGACCTCGTGCTGGCAAGTGTGGATCGCCTGCTCACCGCGCGCCAGGAGCAGCAGCGGCGGGCTGGTTTGGAGTTGCTGCGCCTGCTATATGAGGCTGGACGAGCTGCTGAAGGCTGCGCCACGCGCGCCGACGCCTATTGCCAGCGCCACTCCGACCTGGCGGAGCCGGAGCGCGTGTTGCTGTCTCCCATTCTGACTGCTCAGCGAGCCGTCCCAACCTTGGACGACGCGCTCGGTCTGGTCGATCCTGCGCAGTGTACCGTGCCTCCCGCGCCCACTCCCCGTGTCCACGCCTGGACCTCGCCAGCCTTGGTCGCCGCTCTTCTGGCCTTGGACGAGCTGGTGCACGAGCACCGCGCCGATACGTACGTCGTCGAGACGCGCGTGGACCAGCGCGAGGTGCTGCTGGGCAACAACGAAGGGTGGGTATGGTTGTTCCCCAGACCTGACGCGACGGTGCCCATCGCACAGGACGTCGCTCGGCTGCCGTTCGCCGACCTCTGGCTCGGCTGGGCGGAGGCACGTCCTGACGCACAGCGGGATCCAGATGGGCTGACGTTTGTGCGCATGGTGGTGCAGATCGAGCGGCGAAACGCGCCTGACATCCTGGCCATCCTCGCGGATCTGGGCATGTCAGACCAGCCGCGGCTGCCACTGCGCTACCCTCACGTGTTGCAGGCGCTGTGCTGGTGGCTCGTTCGCCGTTATCCCGCAGCCGGGACGGCTGATTTCCTGTTGGATCGCCTGGAGACGACGCTGGCTACGCTGCCCGAGGAGCAGCTCCGCGCGCCGGACCTAGACCCAGCCACTCCGTACCAGCACTACCGCCGCTACCAATGGCTAGATCAGGCAGTGGGGCTCGTGCGCACGTACAGCGCGTGGACGGACGCGGATTGGACGAAGGTGCACGCGGCCCGGCTGTGGCACCTCTTGCGCTGGACTACGCGCCTGCCGCACCAGCATCTGCGCTATCCGCCGACGCTGCGCGAATCGCTGGAGGCGTATAAGGCGGGCGCGGCAAATGCGGCTGACATCCTGACGCAACTGGTTGGCCCCCGCCCGGATGAGCATCTGCCCTATGGCGGCGCCGCCTTCGCGGAGCTGCACGAGCTCTCCATACGCACGCCGCATCGTTTCTTCGCGGAGTATCCAGACCTTGTCGGTCTGTACCACCAATGCGTGAGCCGTGTGCTCGAGGTCGAGCTGGAGCGCGGTGATATGCCGACGGCTGCGACGCCCGCCGCGCTCAGCCTGCGCTCGCTCAGCGGCGCGCCATGGTTCGTCCGGCTGTTGCGCGCGCTGGGCGACGGCCACCTCACCCGCGGCGCGTTCTACGGCGATACGGGCAAGGCCAACACGCTGAGCCACCTGCTCCGTATCACGTTCCCGACACCGGAGGACACTCATGAGAGGGTCGCCGAGTTGGTTGCCACGGCGCGTATCTCACCGCAACGGCTGATCGAGGCGGCCGTCTACGCTCCGCAGTGGGCGCGGCATATCGAGCGCGTGCTTGGCTGGGAGGGCTTTGCCCAAGGGGTGTGGTGGGTCTACGCCCATACGAAGGATCGCAGCTGGGCGGTGGATCCCGCCATCCAGAAGGAGTGGGAGGCGCAGATCAGCGAATGGACGCCGCTCTCCAGCGCCGATCTGTACGATGGCGCCGTCGATGTCACCTGGTTCCAGCAGGTATACGCCCACCTGGGAGCCACACGCTGGGAGTCTATCTACCAGGCCGCGAAATACTCCACCTCGGGCACTGGTCACGCCCGAGCGCGGTTGTTCGCCGACGCCATGCTGGGCAAGGTGGAAGAGCACACGCTCGCCGAGCGTATCGCCGTGAAGCGTAACCGCGATGCCGCCTGCGGGCTGGGTCTGCGGGCGCTCCCGAAGGGCAAGCAGGCCCGTGAGCAAGCCCTGCTGACTCGCTACCACGTCCTGCAGGAGTTCATCCGTACGGCGCGTGGCTTCGGCGCCCAGCGGCGTGAAGGGGATCAGAAGGCGGCCCGCATCGGGTTAGACAACCTGGCGCGGACGGCCGGCTACCCGGACGCGCAGCGCTTCCAGTGGGCGATGGAGCTGCGAGAGGCGGCCGATCTGAGCGCCGGCAGCATCAGCGTCGCACGCGGTGACGTCACGCTCACGCTGCACATCGATGCGCTCGGCCAGCCGCATCTGGACGTGACGCGCGCCGGCAGGCAGCTCAAGGCGATTCCCGGCCATCTCAAGAAGGATCCTGAGGTGGTGGCGCTACGGGAGCGCGCCAAGTCGCTTGAGCAGCAGCGGGCTCGGATGCGCCTGGCGCTGGAGCAGGCGATGTGCCGTGAGGAGGTATTCCCCGCGGCGGAGCTACGACAGCTGCTGGCTCATCCGGTGCTCGCGCCACTCCTGGAGCAGCTGATATTTGTCGGCCCGGACGGCCCGGATGCGCCCGGAGCCATGGGCTATCTCGTCGACGGCGGCCAAGCGCTCCGTGCCTGGAGTGGCAAGGAGAAGTCCGTGCCGGCCGATGGGCGGCTGCGCATCGCCCACGCCTATGACCTCTTCCGCTCTGGAGCGTGGAGCCAGTGGCAGCGCGAGTGCTTCACCGCCGAGCGCATCCAGCCATACAAGCAGGTCTTCCGAGAGCTCTACGTGCTGACGGAGACCGAACAGGAGGATGGCGCGGTGTCGCACCGCTACGCTGGCCACCAGATTCAGCCGCGACAAGCGATGGCGCTGCTGAGTCAGTGTGGGTGGGTAACCAGCGGAGAGGCAAGCGATGCCAGGCGCACCTTCCACGAGCGCGGGATCACTGCGGCAGTCGACTATCTGTACGGCGGAGGGACTGCGCTGGAGGTAGAAGGGCTGACCATGGAAAAGGTCGTTTTCCACCGGGCCGGCGACTCCTGGGGCAGGCCGCTGCCGCTAGACGAGGTGCCACCCATCATCTTCAGCGAGGTGATGCGCGATCTCGATCTGGTGGTAAGCGTCGCCCACCGTGGTGGCGTGGACCCAGAAGCCACCGCGTCAACGGTGGAGATGCGCGCGGCACTCGTCCGTGAGGTCTGCACGGCGTTGCGACTCACCAATGTGCGTCTCCAGGGCACGCACGCCCTTATCCAGGGCACGCTTGGCGAGTATTCGCTGCACCTGGGCAGCGGCACCGTACACCGGCTCCCTGGCGGTGCGCTGTGTATCGTGCCCGTGCATGCCCAACATCGGGGGCGCTTGTTCCTGCCTTTCGCGGACGATGACCCGAAAACGGCCGAGATCGTCTCAAAAGCGCTGCTGCTGGCGCGCGATGCCGAGATCCAAGATCCGCTAATTCTGCAACAGATCTACGCCCGCGTGTAGCGACGGGCGGATTGTCCGCTGCAAATGCAGAGGCGTCCCCATGCGGGACGCCCCCTCTATTGTCCGCGCGAGAACGCCGGCCATGCTCAGTGGCGGCCGAACAGGCGGGCCAGCCAGCCACGCCGTGGGGGCGCAGGTGTCGCTGACGGCGGTGGTGGGACGGCGTCGGGAGCGGTCGCCGGCAGCGTGGGCGCTGGGGCCGCGCCGAAGCCCGCCGCCGACGTCGCGGCGGTGGGCGCCGCTCCGCCCTCGGCGGCGCCACTCCGCTGTGGCGCGGGGGCGGGCGCTTGCGCGGCGGACGCGTGCGGCGCCCGCTCGGGAACCGCATCCGCCGGGACGTCACCGTGGAGGGCTGGCGGCGGCGTCGCCTGCATCGCGCTCGGCGAGGGGGGCAGCGGCGCGGACAACGGGGACCCGGCGCCAAAGGCACCCAGGTCCGCCAGCGCCGCTTCCAGCATGGGCGAGGCGTCCGGGTGCCTGGCCGGCGCTGTCTCGTACGTGGGCGCCGCCTCGCCGCCCGCGGGCGGTTCTGGCTGGCTAATGGCGCCGGCCCCGCGCGAGCGATGCGCGGCCAGCGCGGCGCGGGTGGCAGCGTCGTCCGGGGCGAGGTCCACGGCGCGCCGATACTCCGCCTCGGCCTCGTCCGCGCGGCCCGTCTCGTCCAGCAGCGTCGCCAGTGCGAGCCGCGCGGGGATGGAGGCCGGGCGTCGGCGCAGCGTGCGGCGCAGATGCGCCTCCGCCTCGGCCAGCTCGCCCCACGTACGCAGGGCCTCGGCGTAGCGCACGGGAATGCGCGCGCTGTTGGGCACCAACACCAGGGCACGCTCGAAAGCGGTGCGGGCCTCGGGCCGCTGGTCGAGTGTGGTCAGCACGTTGGCCAGCTCCAGGAGCGTTTCTGGATCGTTGGGCGAGCGCTCGAGCGCCGCCCGATACTGGGCGACCGCCTCGGCGTGGCGCCCGCGGCGCGCCAGAAAGCGTGCGTAGCCGAGATGTGCCGCAGGCACGTTCTGCGCGAGGGCGAGGGCGCGGCGGTACTCGCGCTCGGCTTCGTCGTCGCGACTGGCGTCGCTCAGAAGGATGGCGTAGTGGAAGTGCGCCTCCCAGTTGTCGTCGTCCTGGGCGAGCGCGCGCTGGTAGAGCGGCTCGGCCTCGTCGGCGCGCCCCTCAGTGTCGAGCAGGTTCGCCAGGCCGATCAGTCCATCGGGATCGTCTGGGTCCAGTGCCAGCGCCTGGCGATACAGCGGCTCGATTTCGTCGGGCGGCGCGGCCCGCTGCATCTGCAGGTCCGCCAGCATCAGTCGCACCCGCGCGTCGGCTGGGCGCAGGTCGGCGGCACGCGAAAGCGAGCGCATGGCCTCTTCGGCGCGACCCGCTCGCTGCAGCAGCAGGCCGAGATTCACCAGCGTCACGTCGTCGTCGGGATCCTCAGCCAGCGCACGGCGATAGAGGCGCTCGGCCTCGTCCAGTCGTCCCTCGCGGGCCAACACGTTGGCCAGGTTCACCAGGCTGCTGACATCGTCCGGGGCCTGGGCCAGCTCGCGGCGGAAGAACTCCTCGGCGCCGGCAGGGTCGTCCTCGACGGCGCGGCGATAGAGGCCGGCGGCGGCATCCTGTTGGCCCCGGCTTTCGAGCAGACGCGCCAGCTCCATCCGTGGTGTAGCTTCAGTCGGAGCCAGCTCCACGGCGCGCCGCAGCTGCGCCTCGGCTTCCGCCCAGCGCTCGCGTCTCTCGAGCATCAGCGCGTAGTCCATATACACAGCGGCGGAGGCGCCGCCAAGCGCGAGCGCACGCTGGAAAGCCTGCTCGGCATCCGCAAGACGGTCCTGCTCTTCGAGGACGTGCGCGAGTGCGGCATATGGCGCTGTCTCATTGGGCGCCAGCTCGATGGCGCGGCGTGCTTCCGCCTCGGCATCGGCCAGGTGGCCCTGACGCGCGAGATGCAAACCATACACCAGGTGCGTCTCCGCCAGGTCCGGCGCCAGCTCAACGGCCCGGCGCAGCAGTGGGTCGGCCTCTTCGACGTGGCCCCGGCGGGCAGCCACCTGCCCCACCTGCAGCGCGAGGCTCGCGTTCCGTGCATCCAGATCCAGCGCGCGGCGATAGAGTGCCTGGGCCTCGTCGGTCCAGCCGCCGCGCCCGCGCAGCCGCGCCAGCTGCGCGAGGATAGCGGCCGAGCGCGGCTCGCGTTCCAGCGCCAGCCGGAGATGTCGTTCCGCCTCGCGTGGGCTGCCCGTCTCGTCGAGCAGCAGAGCGTATTCGGCATGCGCGTCGGCCGAGTCCGGCGCCAGCTCCAGCGCCTCGGCGCAGCGGGCCAGCGCTTCGCGCATGCGTCCCTGCTGCGCCAGCAGCACGGCGAAGCGCAGGTGCACGCCAACATCGCTGGGAGCCAGCTCCAGCGCCCGGCGGTACAGCCCTTCAGCCTCGGCGATCTGGCCGGTCTCACCCAGCAGCAGGGCGAGCGCGGCATGGGCGCTGGCGTTCTGTGGCGCGCGCTCCAGTGCCTCGCGGCGCAGAGCGATGGCCTCGTCGCGCCGGTCCTCCTCCCA
The DNA here is from genome assembly GCA_964416775.1 of uncultured Ktedonobacterales bacterium. Taxonomy (GTDB): domain Bacteria; phylum Chloroflexota; class Ktedonobacteria; order Ktedonobacterales; family JADMIN01; genus CAYQFU01. The sequence goes on along the minus strand of CAYQFU010000003.1, from coordinate 70,102 downwards.
GAGCAAGGCCACCAGGCGCGCGCGCGCGCTGGCGTTGTCTGGGTCGAGCTCGAGGGCGCGGCGCAACACACCCTCCGCGCGGGCGTGTTGGCCCTGTTCGATCAAGGTCAGCGCGAACAGGGAGAGGAGATTGGTGTCGTCTGGGGAGCGTTCGAGCGCTTCGCGCAGCAGCGGCTCGGCATCGTCCCAACGGCCGGCGCTGACGTAGACGAGAGCCAGGTTTCCCGCGGCGCTGGCATTCTCGGCATCATGCCGCAGGATCCATTTGAAGTACGCTTCCGCCTGACTGGAGTCAGCCTCGCAGGCCTTGCGAAACAGGTCCTCGGCCTCGCCGTGCCGTCCCTGCTCGTCCAGCACGGAGCACAACTGGAGCATGGCCACGCTATCCCCCGGCTCCAGCGCGACCGCCCGGCGCAGGTGCTGCTCGGCCTCCGTGAGCGTCCCCCGGCGCGCCAGCAGCAGCCCGTACTGGCGGTGGGCGCGAGCATTGGCGTCGTCGAGGACGAGCGCGCGGCGGAAGAGCGGCTCCGCTTCGTCTGGACGATCCGCATCGCTGAGGACAGTGGCCAGCGTCGCCGCCAGCGCGCCGTCCTCGGGCGCGAGTGCGACGGCGCGGCGCAGGTGTGTCTCCGCTTCATCCTTGCGTCCACGACGAACCAGCAGCACGCCATAGTTATACTGGACGGCCACAGACTCCGGCGCCAGCTCCAGCGCACGTCGATAGAGCGCCTCTGCCTCCGCATGGCGCTGGCGGTCGTCGAGACAGTTGGCCAGCAGCACATGGGCTTCGACGTCGTCGGGGGCGTGGCGCAGCGCGCGGCGGCACTCTTTCTCCGCCCCTTCCAGGTCGCCGCGCGTCGCCAGCAAGCGCGCCAGAGCCAGCGCCGCCTCCACGTGGCGGCTATCCAGCTCCGTGGCGGCGCGCACGCAGCGCTCGGCTTCCGCCAGGCCGCCTGCGGTGGCGGCTGCCTGCCCCAGCGCGAGCAGGCCATCCAGGTCATGAATACGCCCCAGCTCGGTGCGCAACGCCGCGACCATGCGCAGCGGCGGACCATCTACACCCGTATCGGCGGCCGATTCGCCTGGTGCCGGCTCCAGCCATTCGCTGTCACCATCGCCGCGCCGGAAATAGCGCTCGTCACGTTCCAGCGCCCAGGCGGCGCTGTACCACTCCAGCAGATCCACGTGCTCGCCGCGCGCGCGCACCGCCGCGAGCACACGCGGACGCGTCAGCGGACTGATACGCAGGGCACGCAGCAGGGCTACGGCTTCTTCGATGCGCGGCCGCGCGCCGTCCTCCGCCTCTGCCTGGTCCATGCGCGCCTGCCGCTCGCGATCTGCTGATGTCATCGGCTCTCCCTCGCACCATCTTCCACGTACTCTTTGGAGTACAACGGACGGCACGGCAGAGCGTAAATGGTCCTGATGTTGAGCAAGTTGGAGCGCAGTTCAGTGGCTTTGGGTCAGCAGCCAGTGGAGCAGGAGTGCCCTCGCCAGTCGTGTCGCATCTTCGTCGTCCGCAATAGCGGACCGCGCGGCCGCACGCCCGTCGGCGGTGGACGGCGTATGCCCGATGCGCGATCGCAAACGCCAGCGCCAGCGCGCTTTTGCGCGCCTCACCCTACTGGGCAGATATAGTAACTCGGCGGATTGGTCGCCGGCTTGATCTGCGCCATCACGGGCGCCGTGCTGTAGGCACCGCCGGAAAATCTAAGCATGACTGGCGCAAGCGGCACCGGCGCGGCCGGTGGACCGAACATCGGCGCCCCCTGATCCACCTGAAAGCCCACCGCGAACGTGTACGTGCCGGGCGAGGAGGTGGGGACGGCGATCTCAACGTCGAAGCCGCGCCCCTGGTGCGGAGCCAGTGTCGCCGGGAGCGGCCCTCCCTTAAACCGCTCGGCGCCTTACTGCGCGGCGCCGACAGCAGCGCCGGCGGCTGCGTCGGCGGAGAAGGTGGCCTGACCGCCGTAAGCCGGGGCCCAAGACGTTATGTTACAGGTTGTGAGCAGGAGCCGCCTACGCGCTCACCGGCGCGCGCCGGTCCTGCATCAGCCAGACGTAGGCATCCTCCAGCGTCGGAGCAACGGCAACCACGTCCGTTCCTGGCCGCACGCCGCCGATCACGCGATATTGCACAGTGCTGCCAAGGTGCAGCGTCGAGATCACCATCACATCACCCTCTGGCTTGGCGCCGGTGGTCGTCATGTGCCAGACTCGGCCTTCGGTCATGGCGACGAGCTCGGCAATCTCGCCACGGAAGATGACCTCGCCAGCGTTCATGATGGCCAGCTGCCGGCAGGTTTGCGCCACATCCTCTACGATGTGCGTCGAGAGGAGCACCGTGCGATCGCCGGCCAGCTCGGAGAGCAGATTGCGGAAGCGGATGCGCTCCTCGGGATCCAGCCCCGCCGTCGGCTCGTCCACAATCAGGAGCTTGGGATCGTTCAGGAGGGCCTGGGCGATGCCGACACGGCGCTTCATGCCGCCCGAATACGTTTTCAACTTGCGCTCGGCGACCTCGCGCAGACCGACGGTGTCCAGTAGCTCCTCCACACGTCGCTGCCGCTGCCGCCTATCATCCAGCCCTTTGAGGATGCCCATGTAGTCGAGGAACTCGCGGGCGGAGAGATCTGGATACACGCCCAATTCCTGCGGCAGATACCCCAGCATGCGCTTGACGGCCGTTCTGCCCCGCTCGGTCGCGCAATCCTCGCCCCCGATGGTGAGCGTGCCGGACGTGGGGCGCAGAATTCCCCCCAGGATGCGCATCAGCGTCGTCTTGCCCGCGCCATTTGGTCCAAGTAGGCCAAACATCCCGCTGCTGATCTCAAGGTCGACACCTTTGAGTGCCTTCACATTGCCGCGATAGACCTTCGTCAATTGCCCTATCTGTATGTCCATGTCTCCTCCGCTCTCTTGTTCTTGGTGCACGGGCACTTGTTATCTCTCCGCTCCCAGCAACAGCTCATTGCGGCCCAGCACTATCGCGGTGGCACCCAACAGCGCGACGGCGATGGCGATGAGAATGAGCCGATTCTCCACCCAGGTGGCGTACCAGAGCGAGGCGTTGGCTCGCGTAATGCCTGGAATGAGCTCTTCGGTCGCGAACAGGTACAGCCGTTGCAGCGTTGGGCTGTTGAGAAATTCGGGTTTGAAGAGAAACTGCGCGATCCACATCATGCCCAGCACGGCGCTACTGGCGACGTGACTCCTCAGGAGTAGCGTGAGCAGTGCGCCCGCGCCCACGTACCAGAGCAGCGGTGTCAGCCAGACGAGCTGCCCGATTGGCTGATCCACCGGCACAATCCAATAGCCACCGGCAATCACCGCCACACACGCCGCCAGCGTGACGAGGAGCATCCCGCCTCCCACCTGGGCGAGACGAAGCAGGATCGTCGAGCGGTACGACGTCGGCAGCGACAGATGCACCTCCAGCACGACGTCGTTGTTCGTCGTTATCGCGGCCAGTAGCCCAGCTGCCAGCGGAAGGCCGTTTTCCAGCAGCGCGAGGAGGCCACGCGACATCTCAAAGTTGGCGTAGCTGGGGGAGTTGCTGCTCCTCAGGGCGGCGTTGTGCGTGAGGACGGAGAAGCCGAGATAGATCGCCATGACGCCCAGCGGCAGCAAGAACGTCCAGGCGCCGAGGATACGTAGCTCGTAGCGGACGCGGTCCCACTTCATAGCGTGCGTCTCCTTATCGGTGGCTGTTGCGCCAGCGTAGCCAGCCCCACGCGGCCATCTGCGCGATGACGGCGCATGCCAGCAGCAGCACCAGACTTTCCACGGCTTGCAGCTGCGCGCCGCTCTGTGCGTGCGGCTTCAGGCCGGGAAAGAATCCGCTGATGATAAACCGGCCGGAGGGGGTCAGCAGCGTGCCGTTCAGGGTCGGTATGCCCAAGTTCGGATTGAGGAAGTTGCCCCAGAACCAGTAGCCCACAAAGAGGAACTGGAACAGCACAGGCCAGAGCACGGTGGTGCAGGCGAGCGAAAACGCTCCGACGAACAGCACGGCAATGCCTGTCGTGAGCGCAAAGACCGCGAATGCCAATGGGATGGCGCCGAAATCGGCCCAGTGGGCGACGATGAGCACGACCCCTACCAGATAGATGAGCAAGATGGGAACGAGCGTCGCCAGCGCGCTGCCCAGATACTTTCCCGCGAGTCGCGCGAGAAGCCCGCCAGGCATGGTATCCAGCAGTTCATCCACCCGCGTCTTGCCGTCGCGCGTAAAGCGATCCGCCAACAACAGTCCCGCGCCAATGGGAAAGAACAGGGCGATGTTAGACGCCCACGACACAATACCCATGCGGGCACTCGTGATGGTCGGGTTGCCCCTGCCAAGGTGGAAGTAGTCGAAGTGGCGAAACACAAAGACACACAGCAGCAGCATGCCGATCCAGACGGAAAGCCGGCGGACCTGCATGCGAAATTCGTAGCGGAATGCGCCGCCGAGCACGGCAAGCGGCATCATCATCCATCTCCTTCATCATCACGCCAGCCGCTCGCGGCGCGGCAGGTAGAGCAGCGCAAGCGTCAGCAAGGCGACAGCGAGCACGAGTGTCAGGGGAGTGGTGTGCCAGAGCGGGTCTGGTGTAAGCCGCACCCCACCGGACGTCGTCACATCGAGCGTCTGGGCAAGCCAGAGCATAGCCGCGCAGCCGGCTGCGACGAGCGGGCCAAGGAGCAGAGAGATGAGCAGACTTCCAGTGGAGAAGAGCGCCATTGGTCCCAGCCAGAGACTGGCGATGGCTTCCCATCCCTCGCCGCGTGTGGTCGCGACCAGCCCCGTCGCCGCGAGCGCGAGCGCCAGATCGTAGCCGGCGAGCAGTCCGATGCGGGCAAGCAGGATAAACCGCGATGAGGTAGGCGCCGCGAGCGACACTTCCAGCCCCGGATCGACCTCGTGGCCATAGAGGAATGCCGCGCCGGCGGCGGCTACGATGGGCAGGCAGACGCCAAGGACCCGCCCGCCGCCGGATCCATGCAGCGCCATGGCATAGAGCGCGACCAGCGCGATCGCCAGGGTCGAGGCAATCCAGATGCTCCGGTGGATGAGCCTGGGCTGCCGCGCGATCAGTCGGGCGTACTGCGCCGTCCGGGCGCGCCAGGAGCGCCGTGCTGGGAGCGTGGATGACACGACTGGTAACTGGGCAGAGAGGCTTGCCAGCAGGCGACTCGTCTCTGTGGGAGCCGGCGTAGGCGCACGCCAGGCCGCCAGCCGCAGCAACGCCGGCGCAAGCTCATCCGCCTCGTCCGGCGCGGTCCCGTGCTCGAGCAGCGCCTCTCGCAACGACTCGGCACCGTCCAGCGGCCACGGAGGAACACGGTCGGGGATCATCGGCAAACTCCTTCGTGAACTCCGGTGAGTAGGTCTCGCAGGCGACGCCCACCCACGGACAGCCGCGACTTCACGGTGCCAAGCGGGATGTCCAGCGTCGCGGCGATCTCGTGCAGGCTCAGGCCGTTATAGAAGCGAAGCAGCAGCGCGACGCGGTATTCATCACCGAGACAGCAGAGCGCCCGCGCCACCGCGCGGCCCTCTTCCGCCGCGACCGCCAGTTCCTCGGGTCCGGGAGCGCTATCCAGGGTATCGGGCGGCACCTCGTCTGCCTCTATGGCAGCGTGGCGCACGGCGGCTGAGCGATAGTGGTCGCGGGCGAGATTGGTGGCGACGGCGTAGAGCCAGGGCCTGAAAGGGCGGTTCGGCTGATACCCCTGCCGGCGCAACAGCGCGAGGAAGGTTTCCTGGACGAGGTCTTCCGCCAGGGCGCGGTTGCCCCCAGTTAACCGGTAGAGATAGCCAAGCAGGGGCGTATGGTAGCGCTCGACCAGGGGCGCCAGTGCCGCGCGTTCGCCCGCCATGACCGCGACCATCAAATCCTCGTCGCGTCTGTCTTCCACCGTCTTCACGCTCCACCTTCACGCTCCACTCGCCGGCCGCCGACATAG
>CAYQFU010000003.1:61814-64050 GCA_964416775.1 uncultured Ktedonobacterales bacterium | reverse complement strand
GCGAGGAACGTGGTGATGGCGACCGGGGTAAAAACGTTCGCACTGGCCGTACTGCAAATAAAACACCGAGCGCCTGGCCAGCTGATCTGGCTCAGGCGCTCGAAGGTCTATTGCGATCGCTTACTCGGCGGCTTTGTGCGAAGCGCCCCCCTGCTCAGCGCCGGTCGTGCCGCGCCGGCCGTGGGCGCGCTGACCGCCAATGCGGCCGATGCGCGAGTAATGCTCGGTGCCGAGGTTGCGCTTGGTCGCTTCGCCGCCCCGCCGGCCGATCTCTGTGTAAAAGGCCGAGCCGCGACGTTCGCGCACAGTTGATCCGCCCTTGGACCCGATGCGGCTGTAGAATTCCTTGCCGTACTTCTCGCGGGCAGCGGTGCCCCCGCGGCGCGCCGCTTCGGTGCCGGGACGAGGACCGGGCTTACGCCGGACCGGGGCAACATCGCTTCCCTGAATCGCTGGCGCCTTGCTGGTCTGCATTTCCCCTCCTTGCGCTCCTCGCGGACGTCGCTCGCTCATGTAAGACCCTTCCTTTGTGTATGATGCGCGCTCCTCGCGCGATGCGGCATGGCCCCGCGCCCTGCGGACCGCTGCCCCCCTCCGGGGAATCCACGCGCCAATCTGTCACACCTGGCCCAAACCGCGCCTGTACGTGGAATAGCAGGGACCAGAGATGATCTCTGGAGTAAGTGTCGGCTATTCCCGTATAGTGCAATGCAACGCAGGTCGGTCCGGCATCCCAATTCAGCGCGTTTCAACCGTTACAACTGTTGCATGCGATCATAAACTGTTGCATGCTACCAAGAGCATAATCTATACTGCGGAGTCTGTCAAGGGAGCGTGTCCAGTATGGCGAGCATCGAACGCGATCACGACTACATCGGCATCGTCGACGCCTCTCGCATGCTGGGCGTCAGCCGCACCACCCTTCACCAGGCGGTTGCGCACGGCAAGCTGGTGCCGGATATGCGGACCCCGCGCGGCCATGTGCGCTTTCGACCCGAGACCATCGCGACATTTCGCGACACCCTCCGCGAGCCAGCCGCGCCGCCTCCCCCGCCCGCGCCCCCCCTCACACCGCTCTCCCCCTTGACGCAGCCGAGCATGCTGACCCGCATTACGCACATGCTCAGCGCCCACGGCGACCCTGACCAGATCTGCCAGAAGGCGCTGGCCATCCTCCGGGAGATGGTGCCGGCGGTCGAGATGTGCTACATCGCCGTGCGCGCCCCCAGCGAGCAGGATCCCTGGGATGTGCATGTGCCCGCGCATGAGGGGTTTCCCGCCACCATGATCAGCTTGTATCGCCAGCTGGGGGCGAGCGGGATGCTCTTCACCACAATACAGGCGATGCGCACGGGCACGATGGCCCGCTTCGACGACACCGCCGACCCGCATGCCAGGCTGGAACGCGGCTCGGTTCCGATCATCCGTGAGCTGGAAGCGCGTACACTGGTCGTGGTGCCATTCCTCGGAGAGCAGCGAGCCACTGGTGCCGTGGCGGCGATGAGCACGAAGCCACATGCCTTCAGCGACGATGAGGTCGCCTTCATAGCGGCGCTGGCCGACAATCTCGCGGTGGCGCTGGTCTCGGCGCGGGCGCTGGGCAGTCTGCGTGCCGCGCTGGCGACGGGAGGCGATCTGACATTGCGCGCGCTGCGGCTGCGTGCCAGTGGCGCCGAGCATGCGCTGGCCGAGCTCGCCGCCGCCTTTCGCGCGGCCACCGGAGCCTACACCGTGTGCACCGCGGGCCTGTCGGAAAACCTGCCGGGAACCGAGCCGTTCCTGCTCGCGATTACACAGCAGGCATGCGATTCCGGCATCGAGCGGCTCACTGTCTTCGGGGCGGATGACCCACCCAACACGGGGGTCGTGGCCGCCATACCCCTGGCTGGCGGCGGCTTCGGCGCCATCGCCGCCGCCTGGCGCGGGCGTCGATCCGATTGGGAGCTGCACCACTATCTGCTCACCATCCTTGGCGCAGCCTCTCTGCTGGTATCACCGCCATCAAACGCCTGACCAGTGGCTCGGCAGTCCTGCTGCTCCGCGCTCGCGCGTGCGATACAGTGTGACATTGTGAACACTTGCGACCATTGCAACGGTTTGCGGCACATGGGGGGCGTATTGCGGGAGTGCGAGCGGGATGGTCCTACCGGATATGTCAGCGGCGCCAGGCACCGGTGCTCGGCCTCTGGCCGGCACGCGTGTCTCCCGTACCCGGTCTCCCGTACCCGGTCTCCCG
>CAYQFU010000003.1:50589-61714 GCA_964416775.1 uncultured Ktedonobacterales bacterium | reverse complement strand
GTCTCCCGTACCCGGTCTCCCGTACCCGGTCTCCCGGTCTGCGCGAGCCTTGGACGTCGCGGTCTACGCTTTGAATGATGGGATCTGGGGGTAAAGTGCACGCCGCGCGCCGACGGTCCATCCTCTCGTTGGATGGCCCGCGGCAAGGAACGGAGCCGAAGATGACTGGCCTGGAGCGTGATCGGACGTTCGTGGTGGTGGGCGCCAACATGGCGGGCGCCAGCGCCGTGGAGACGCTGCGCCGTGAGGGATACGCGGGGCGCCTCGTGCTCGTGGGCGCCGAGCCGCACCTGCCCTACGAGCGTCCCCCACTCTCCAAGGGAGTGCTGACCGGCGCCACCCCAGTGGAGAAGGTGTTCCTGCGCGACGAGGCATTCTACGCGGCGCAGGAGGTGGAGCTGCGGTTGGGCACCCGTGCTACGGAGCTGGACCCGGCCTCACAGACGGTCACGCTAATGGACGGCGCGCGGCTGCGCTACGATCGTCTGCTGATCGCGACGGGTGGTGAGGTACGCCAGCTGTACGTTCCGGGCGCGGAGCTGCCCGGCGTGCGCTATCTGCGCACGGTGGACGATGCCCGCGCGCTGGCGCTGGATCTGCGCCGCGTCGCGGATGGCGGCGGGCGCGTCGTGATCGTAGGCGCCGGCTTCATCGGCGCCGAGGTGGCCAGCGACTGCCGCCAACTGGGAATTGACGTGACCGTGCTGGAGCTGCTGCCCGTGCCCCTCGGCCGCGTGCTGGGCAATGTGGTCGGGGCCATCTGCGCGGAGATTCACCGCGCGCATGGCGTGGACCTGCGGCTGGGCGAGGGGATCACCGCGGTGCGTGGAGCTGGCCGCGCGGAGGAGGTGCTCACGACCGCGGGAGCTCGCATCCCCTGCGCCCTGGTGGTGGTGGGCGTGGGCATGCGCCCCGCGGACGCGTGGCTGCGCGGCTCGGGGCTGGCACTGGACGATGGCGTGCTGGTAGACGAGCTGTGCCAGACGAGCGCGCCCGGCATTTTCGCGGCGGGCGATGTGGCGCGCTGGCCGTATCAGCTGAGCGGCGAGCGCGTGCGCCTGGAGCACTACGACAATGCGCTGCGCCAGGGCGATGTCGCCGCGCGCAACATGCTGGACCAGCGTCAGCCGTACACCCCTGTTCCCTACTTCTGGTCGGACCAGTACGATCTCAAGCTGCAGTACGTTGGCTATGCGCACCCCGAGGACCAGGTGGTGTTGCGCGGGCAGCCGCTGCAGGAGCCGTTCGTAGCGTTCTACCTGCGCGATGGACGGCTGCGCGCGGCCCTGGCCGCCAATCGCGTGCGCGATCTGGCCACGCTCAAGCGGCTGATCGCGGCGCGGGTGGCGCCCGATCCCGCACTGCTCGCGGACGACGCGGTGCCGCTCAAATCACTGCTGGGATGAGGCGTGAACCGCTCGCGGCACAGTTCGTGCGTTATCGAGCACCCGGCGCGCGCTGGTTGAGCCGCGCCACGCCGCGAAGGGCGGCGCCGGCCAGGGAGACGGCCGGAGACCAGGAGGTGACCCCATGTGGGATGTGACGGTACCCGTGATCGGCCGCTGCCGCGACTGCGGCGACGAGCTGGGGACCGAGATCAACGTGCGCGCGACGCAAGACTGGGTGGACCAATACCAGTCCGACGAGCGCATGCGCCGCGCGATTGATCATGCCGTGGTGCGGCTGGTGGTGGCTCGCCACGCGCGCCACTGCATCGGCCGCGCACCGCGACGGCTGGCGCTCTCGCCCGCCCGACCAATGGCGAGCTAGCTCCACGCGGGCAGCTTATGGCTGGCACTGCCACTCGCGCCAGCTGAAGCCGTCGCGCGAGAAGATCTGGTAGGCGGCATGGATGTTGGCGTCGTAATTGTACGGGCTTTGGGAGGCATAGGAGGTCGTGTCCCAGGTGCTGGGATAGAGGATCTGGAAGACGCCCTCGGCATGGCTGTTGCCGACGGGGAACGGATTGCGCGCCAGCGGGTCCCAGCCGGACTCGCAGTGGGAGACGGCGAGCGCACTCTGAGCGTACCCGCCGAAGACGGCTTTGATGTCGTTGACGACGGCCTGTGTTCCGGGATTGGTAGCCGCATAGGAGAGCGCGGGCGCACGTGGGGGGACCGGTGCCGGCGTGGCGGTGGGCGTCGGCGTGGGCACCCAGGCGACCGCGTTGGCGTACGACTGGAAGGTGCCGCTAATCGCGGCGCCATAGCCCAGCGGCGACGAGATGGTGAGCGCGCCCAGGAGCACGACCACCGTAGCGGCCGCGACGAAGCCTTGCATCAGGATGGACGGCGGGCGCAACCGCTTGGGCACCACGCGGCCCGACGGGCGCGGGTGGCGCGCGCCGCGGATGAGGATGCTCGCGTCGGCGGGCGCGGCGGGCTGGGCGAGCGCCCCGGCCGGCCGCGACTGCGCGGATAGATCGAGCGCCGTGTCCTGGCGCGTCAGCGAGAGCTGGGCTTCGGTGGGTTGCTGCTTCGCGGCTCGCTGCATGGCGGTGGCGCGGCGCGCGGCCAGCGCTGGTCCACCGGTCGGCGTCGGCGGCACAGCGATGCGCGACGTCGTCTCGCCCAACGTCGCGGGCAGGCGACCGGCCGTGCGCCGCGGCGCCTTTGCTGGCGGCTGATCACCGGCGGCGGGCAGCGCGTGCGTCGGGCGCGGCTGATCCTCAGGCGCATCGTCTCTCCGTGCGTGTACGCCGGACCTTCCTGATCGGGCAGGCTCAGACGCGAGCGGTGGCACAGGCGGGAGGGAGGTGACGGGCGTGATCGGACCGAGTATATCCGGGTCGAGCGTGAGGCGCTCGGCGGCGGTGAGCCGACGCGCGCGCGTGGAGCGCCGCCCGCGGCGCATGTCCTGGGCGGCAGGCGCGCTCGCGGTGGGGAGCGCGCTCGCGGTCGCTGGCGCGGTGGGAGCCGGCTCAGCGGGGGCAGGCGCACGCTGCGCGGAGACGGCGCCGGCGGTCGAAGGAGGCACCGTCAGCGTGGGGCTGTTCAACCAGGCTGATTCGACGCTGGGACGGGGCGCGTTGCTATTGAGCCATTCCGAATAGATGCTGGGACGCATCGTCGGGCCAGCGAGCGGCGGACCATCGGGATCCGGACGCAGTGGGTCGCCGTCCTCCGGAAGCACTTCGGAATCCACCTGAGGGTGGATGAGCGGCGCCTTCGCCGGCATCTTCCGCTTCTTCCTGGCCATGTGTCCCCCTTTGCGGGGCGCGGCGACACTCTCACCGTCCGCCCCGCCTCGCCCCGCGCGTCCCACGCCTCCCGACAGGTCATGCGACGCTCCGCGGACGAGTATGCCATGCGCGTGGCCGACCGTCAACGCCTGGCGGCAGCGGTAGCCCCTTGGTACTGTACGCCAGGTTGCTCGCCTGCGAGGGGGAGTTCACATTCCCATGCCGTGCTGCTATGCTTAGGCCAGGGCCCGCGCCGGGTGCGTCGGACCCCAGAGGAGGGGAAGCATGGCGGCGGACACGACGGATGCGGCGGGCGGCACCAGCTCCGCGGGCACCGGCGACACGAGCGCGCCGATTGTGCTGAGCTCAGTCGTCAAGACGTTCGACAAGGTGCGCGCGGTGGACGGCGTCACCTTCCGCGTGGAGACGGGCGAGACGTTCGGGCTGATCGGCCCCAATGGCTCGGGCAAGACGACACTCATCCGCCTGCTGCTGGGCCTCGGCCGCGCCACCAGTGGCAGCGTGCGCGTGCTGGGCCGCCAGATGCCTGATCGCCGCGTGGCAGGCCAAATCGGCTACATGACCCAGTCCAGCGCGCTCTACGATGATCTGAGCGTGCGCGAGAACCTGGGCTTCTTCGCCACCCTCTACGGCCTGCATAACCGGGCGCTGCGCACGCAAGTGGCGGAGACGCTGGCGCTAGTGGACCTTGCCGACCGCGCTGGATCGCTCGTGCGCACGCTCAGCGGCGGCATGCGCCAGCGCGTGTCGCTGGCCTGCGCGCTGATCCATCAGCCGCGGCTGCTGTTCCTGGATGAGCCGACAGTAGGCATCGATCCCGAGCTGCGCTATGCCTTCTGGGACTACTTCGCCCAGCTCAATCGGCAAGGCGTGACGATCGTCGTCTCGACCCATCATCTGGACGAGGCGGCGCGCTGCCACCGCATCGCGCTGCTGCGCTTCGGCAAGCTGCTGGCGGTGGACACGCCCGACGCCCTCCGCCGCCAGTCCGGCGAGGAGGACTTCGAGCGCGCGTTCCTGTACTTCGCGCAGCGGCATGAGGCCGCGGGTGCGTCCGCATAGAGCGTCCGCAGAGTCCAGCGGAGCGAGGGGAGCGACAACCATGGCTACGGAACGTCCCGCGGCGGTGCGGCCACAGGCGGCGCCGGCAGAGCGACGATCGGGCGCGAGCGGCTTTTCTCTCCGGCGTGTGTTGGCGGTGGCCGGGCGCATCGTGCGCCAGTTCGTGCGCGACCGCCGCTCGCTGGCGCTACTCTTCGTCGCCCCACTACTGGTCATGACGATCCTCAACCTGGTGCTCAACAACACGGCTTCGGGCGTCACGCTAGGCATCGTGCCGCCAGATGGGCCCGCGGGCGCGCTCCTGGTGAGCCAGCTGCAGGCGCGAGCGCAGGGCCAGGGCGGCCTGACGCTGAAGACCATCGCCGTGGACCAGGTGGACGCGACGCTCAAGGCGGGCGATGCCGACGGCGTGCTGATCTTCCCGGGCGATTTCGCCGCCGAAGTGCAAGCGGGCCAGGCGCCCACGCTGACGCTGCGGCTGGAAGGCTCGAATCCCAGCGTCGCGAAGGAGCTGCGCGGGTTGGTGACGCTGCTGGTCGGCTCGCTGGCGCAGCCCGGCGCGGCGCCCGACCTGTCCGGTGGATCACCTCCCATCGCGCCGGCGCTCTCCACCACCTATCTCTACGGCGGCCCGGAATACACCCAGACCGACGCGCTGGCGCCCCTCTTCGTGGGCATGTTCGCCTTCTTCTTCGTCTTCCTGCTGACGTCGGTCTCGTTCCTGCGCGAGCGTTCGCAGAAGACCATCGAGCGGCTGATGGTGTCGCCGCTGAGCAAGGCGGAGCTGGTGCTCGGCTACGTGCTCGGCTTCCTGCTCTTCGCGCTGGCGCAGTCGCTGGTGATCCTGCTCTTTGTGCTGTACGTGCTCAACGTGCACTATCGCGGCAACCTGGGTTTGCTCTTCCTGGTGACGGTAGCCCTGACCATCGGCGGAGTGAACATGGGCATCTTCGCCTCCGCCTTCGCGCGCAATGAGCTGCAGGTGGTGCAGTTCATCCCGCTGCTCTTCGTGCCGCAGGTGTTGCTGGGCGGCCTGTTCTTCCCCGTGGCGACGCTGCCCGTAGTGTTGAAGCAGCTGGCATACGTGCTGCCGCTGACCTACGCGAATTTCGCGCTGCAGGGCGTGATGCTCAAAGGCTTTGGTCTGGCGGATATCTGGCCGGATCTCGCTGTGCTGGTGGGCTTCGCCGCACTGATGGTGGTGGTGGCGGCGCTCTCGCTGCGACAAGATCGCCTCTAGACGCGACCCGGCCCGCGGCCGGCTCGTCCACGACAGTAGACGGCACGGCCGCGGGCCGGACGGGTGCGGAGCGAACCGCCCGCGCTCAGCCGAATGCGGGCTCAGCCGGCCACGCCGAGCGGGCCAAGCGGCTCGACGACTCCCGCCAGCGGCCAGCGCGGCGTGCCCACCCGGTAGACAGCCCGGGCAATCTCCCACTTCGGGCGCTCGGGCATATCGGCACGCTTGCGCCCCTTGCCCATGGGCCAGCTCAGGAACCGGCTGGCGCTGCCACGGCGGCCCAGCGGCACCAGCTCGTACACGCTGCCGGTGCGGAAGCATGGCACGCCCGCCGCCCACACCACCTCGTCTGTGCCCAGAATCTCGAAGCAGGCGCGGTGCATGCCGCGGCCGGAGAGGTCGGGGTCCACGGCGATGAGGCGGCCCAGCTTGCCACTCGCATGCAGCGGTCCGCGCTCCCACGGCCCGCGCAGACGGTGCGCCCAGCCCCACGTGGGATCCTGCTCTGGGTGCTCGGGGTCCTCGGGCGGCGGCAGCAGCGTGAGCAGCATGGCGAGCTGCCGCCGTGGCAGCGGCACGACACTATCCGGCTCGCCGGGCTCCAGATTGGCGATGGCCCAGGCGAGATCGCTGTGCGTCAGCACGTCGTCGCGGCGCTCCACACGGAAGATGCCGGCGTCGGTCTCGACCTCGACGGCGGAGACCACGTGCGGCAGCAAGCGTTCCGCGGGCAGCCTGCTGGCCGACCCGAGCTTGCCGCTCCTGCGGCCTCGGCCGGCTGCCTCCGCCAGAGCGACCTGGGCAGCCGCTTCCGCCCAGACCTTGGCCCACTCCGGTTCGGGCGTAGCGCCCGGCACCGGCTCAGGCATCACTGGGCGCATGGCGCGCAGGTGGCCATACGGCCGGCTGACCTTGACGGCGCCCGTGCGGCCGCCGCCCTCGATGGCGCGCACGCCACCCGCCGCGGTCGCCAGCGCGATCAGCCAGACGTCGGGATATTCGGTGCGAGCCGCCGCGGGGGCCGTGCGCGTGGCATCGCTGTAGGTCGTGTCGGCGGCGGGCGCGGGCAGCGCCAGCTCGGCCAGATCCGGCGCGGGCATTGTGGGCATGGCGAAGGTGGGCGCGGACACGCCCAGGTGCCCGACCCGCCGGCCGCGCTGGACGCCACTATTGGGTGCCCGCCGCACGGTGGGGGCGGTGACAGATGTGGTGGATGACTGTGAGATGGGCGCCGGCATCACGTTTCCTCCGCTCGCGTCTCGTCATGCGTCATACGCGATGCGCCACCTGGCGCGGGAATGCGATCGCTGGTTGTTGGTAAATGGACGCCGCCGGATCCACCCAGGCGGACACCCGAACAGGTAGGCACGGTCGGCCGAACGAACCTGCTAGACAGTGTAATATAGAACAGAGGTTCGTGTCAACGACCGTCGCCAGGACGCTGAAAGCCATCCCAGGCTCAGCAATGTGGGCACACCAGCCCACGGTCATCTCTATCAAGTGGCATATGGTAAGACGCAGGAGCAGGCAGTATAGCCACGCCGGCAACGTATCAATCCCACAGTGGGCCAAGAATAGCCCAAATGGATCACCGGCGGGAAGGGTATCGGCGTCTCGTCATCCGCCCGCGCCAGATGTCGCCCGCACCCCGCCGGTGAGCGTGCACCCTGGGCTGGAGAAGCCCCAATATCAGCCTCGGCGGCGACCAGCCAGCCTGCGCGAGCGTCCCGGTTTGGTATGATACGGCTGGGCCTCACGAGCGGCCGGAGCGCCATGCTCTGCGCGTGTCGCGGCCATCCAGCTCTCAGGTGCGCGACCGGTGTCCCTCCGCGAGCGCCCGCCGTATAGTACTCCCGTCATACGCTCATACTCAGCCCAGGCCATCCGAAGGAAGCCCGCTATGCCGCGCAACAGCGCCAGCCCCACTCGTCGCCCCGCCCGCCGGCCGCGTGTCGCGGTCGATGACGCCGCCGTCCCAGCGGCAGGCGCGGGGGACAGCGCCAGCGCCGAGCGCGACGAGGCGAGCGCGACGACCGCGGCCGCGCCTGGCCCACTCTCATGGCGCCGGCTGAGCATGTGGCTGACGCTGGGCCTGGCGCTGGCGCTGCTGCTGGCGGGTGTGGGTGGCGTCGGCTTCGATCTCGCGCTGCGCGCTGCTCTGCGCGCACCCACCGCCGTGGACGAAGCCTCAGCCGTCTGTGACGACCTGCGCAGCCAGCGCTACGACGCCCTCGCCGCGGAGATGGACCCCACCCCCGATGGCGCGAACGCCGGACCGTTCGATCGCACAGCGTTCGTGGCGGCGCTGCGCGACTTGGACCAGCGCGAGGGCACCGTGCGCGCCTGTTCGCTACGCCTGCTCGGCAATGGCGCGGATGGCGCATCAGTCCTCTTCAGCATGACCGTGCGGCGGACGCGCGTGGCCGATCCGCTGGGGTCCATGGTGGTAGTGCGGCGCGAGACGCGCGGCGGGTGGGCCATCTCGCGTGCCAGCACGTTCTACGACGCCTATTACGACGCACCGGAATAGCCACGCAGCAGGTCGCGCACGAGCACGGGGCCGGTGCGCGTCATGACATACGCGGGCACCTCCGCTTCGACGGGCAGACGCAGCAGCCGCGCCGCCTGGCTCGGCGAGATGACGCCCACGGGCACCAATCGCGCGAAGGCTTCCGCTCGCGCGGCGAAGTCCTCCGGCTCCTCCAGGCCGCCGAAGGTGACGGTGAAGCGCGGGTCCAGCCAGCGGCGCACGGCGCGGGTGAGGTAGCCCGCGGCCAGGCCGGCCACGGGCGCCACGGCGCGGCGATAGACGACGCTCTGCTGCGTCTGGCCGACGCTGCGATTGCTCGTATCAGTGAAGCCCAGCTCGTCCATCGTCAGACCGAAGGCAGCCACTGTCACGTTGAGCAGGAAGCGGTCGAAGGCCAGCAGGGGATCATCTCCCGCCAGAGGATGCCACTTCGATCCGGGCGGCAGGGCGCGAGCACGCACGCGGTACTGATCGTTGCCGGCGAGCAGCCCGTTGAAGGTCTCCTCGAAGATGCGCATCTGCTCGGGCGTCCAGGGAATGTCGCCGGGCGGCTCGATGACGCCGAGCGGGGTGGTGCCGTCGGTGAAGCGAGCGAGATCGAAGTCTTGCTTGCGCAGGGCCTGGTTGACGCGCAGCACGATACGCTCGACGCGCGAGAGGCCGTAGACGCTGTCGGTGCGCGCGGTCTCGCGCAGATAGTCCAGCTCGTCGCGCGTGTACCAGCCGGCGGGGACGCCGTAGAGGAATTGCTGGTAGGCGGGCTCAGGCGGGTGAGGCGTGCGCCCACGCGCGTCCAGCAGTGGCTTGATGGTATCTGCGGCGACCAGCTCCAGGGCGTAGAGAGCGCCCCCGCGTGTGCGGTGAGGATAGACGGCGACGGCGTCGATCTCCAGCAGGTCGCGCACGAAGGCGACCAGCCACGCGCGCAAATCCTGCACGGCGTCGGGCGCTTCGAGGAAGCCTTCGATGCGCCGCGCCGGCTCGCGCCAGCGTGGAGCGGCGGCCGATTCGCCCTCGGCCAACAGGTCGGCTCGCGGCACGACGCGCGGCTCCAGCCGGCCGAGCAAATCGAAGTAGACGCGCTCGCAAATCTGGATACCATCGTAGAGGGCGGCCAGATTGCGCAGCTGCTCGAAGCTGGTCTGCTCGGTGGCGCGCGGCCGCTGGGCGATGTTGTAGCCGACAGGGTAGGCCCACTGCCGCGGCGAGCCGTCGGGCGGCACGAGGCCCGGCACCGGCGCCAGCGGCTCGCCCGGCGGAAAGAGGCTGTGGCCGGAGAGGTGAGCCTGTCGCGCGCCAACGCGCGCCGCCGGAGCGGATGTGGGCGGGCCGGGCGCGTCGGGCGCGGCCAGCGGGCGCGTGGCGGCGCTCGCGGTCGTATGGCGGCGGCGTTGGCGGCGATGGGGCATGTGGGCGACCTCCTTGCGCGGCAGAAAGCACTCCGGGCCCGCGGCCCGCGATCCTGTGCCCCAAGCATAGAACGCCTGTTCAGGCGGCGCAAGGGGTTGTGCAGTCGCACGCGAAAGTCGTGGGGTGCGATGACGACGCATGAGGATGGACGAGGAGAGGCGAGGAGAGGCGAGGTCAGGGAGACAATGATGGACGGCAGGGTTGGATACCCGCTGGAAAAGCGCCCGGGTAAGTCAATCACGTGCTGATGGCCACGACGACGGCGCTCATCTGGACACGGCCCAGCTTACAGACTGAACGCGCATCCGTTGGCGCGGCCGCTCCACTCGCCCTGGATCAGATAACTGTGACCATGGTTCAGCGTCACATTGCTTCCATCCCCCCGCACGGAGCCAAAGGACGCCACGCACAGGTCGCCAATCTCTCCTTCGTACCCGTTGTCGGAATACCATCCCAACTGATCGGGGTCGGTCGCCGCCTCGAAGTGCTCGTGCGAGACCGTGTCGATCACCCAGTCGGCGATGCGATCGTGATTCGGCCCCGCGAAGGAACTGGCGTCTGGATATCCGACACAGACCGCACTGTCCGGAATCACCGCATAGATCGTGGGGGCCGAACCGGGCAGGTAGTCGTGGTAGCCGCAGAAGGTGCCCACCCCCACCACGAACGAACACGATTTGTGGTCCAGGTCCGTACAAATCTGCGCCCCGAACCCCGTGAAAACGAAGAACGCATGGTTCAGATCGGCCGTCCAGTGGTTCGTCGCGATCGCCCGCTGCACCTCGTCCTTCAGGTCGTGGCTCGCGAGCGGGTCGGCGGTCGTGGCGGCGTGGCCGTAGGGCCGCGTGTCCACGTAGGTACCGCCCAGGCTGACGCTGTTTTGCATCGGCCCAGCGTAATCCCAGTACTGCGTCACCACGTTGTAGAAGGGCGTCCCGCCCACGTCCTGGAAGTATTGCGCCATGAGCGATTCGAAGGTCGCGGGGCTGCCCGTCCCATCGTAGATATACGGCCGCGGCAGCCAGAAGATCAGGTACGCCGTGAACGTATGCATCACCGGGCCCTGGTGGTAGGTCACGAGTGGGCAGGCCGAGCGGCAGATCGCGAAGTTCAGTGTCCCGCCCGTCACCGGAGCCACGCGGGCCGTGTGCAGCGATACGTCGTGCTCGCCCACGCACAGATACGCGCCGGGATGCAGCGATGCGAGCGTGTAGCGCCCCGCGCCGTCCGTCGTGACCGTGAACCCGGTTGGCGCCGTCACCCCCGGCGTGGGGCTGGCCGGCGGGACCCAGCAGTGCACCGAGACGCCGGCCGCCGGCGCATGGGAGTCTGCGTACGCGATGGTGCCGCTCAAATCGCCCGGCCGCAGGCGCAGCGCGGAGCACTCGAGCACGCTTGCGCCGGCCGTCCACCCGCAGCTGCCCAATGGCGACGGTCCGAAGTTCAGAACGATAGCCTGCCCGTTCGAGCTCGGCACGGTCGCGCTGACCGGCGCATAGCTCGGCGGCGCGGCCGCCGTGCAGTCGTACGCATCGGCCGCTGCCAATGCCAGGCTGTAGGTCCCATCCCCGTGCGTCTGTGCCGTCGTGTGATTGCAGGTGACGGTCGCGGCGATCGCCGCGGCCGCGCCGGAGGGACCCGGCCCGGCACCAGCCAGGCTCTCGCCGAACACGGTGCCGCT
>CAYQFU010000003.1:37082-50489 GCA_964416775.1 uncultured Ktedonobacterales bacterium | reverse complement strand
CGCCGGAGGGACCCGGCCCGGCACCAGCCAGGCTCTCGCCGAACACGGTGCCGCTGATGTGGACCATTGGCGAGGGGGCCAACGCGCAGCCCAACTGTGTGCACAGCACGCAGACGACGAGCGCCACGGAGCACAGAACGTCTCGCAGGGAGGGTCTTCGCATCGGCTCGTGCTCCACCATCATGGCCCCAGCGCGCACACGCCTGGCACACGCGCCCGCGCCTGCTACCGTGTCTCCGCGGCAGGTGCAAGCCGCCTCCAAAAGCCGGCGCGCACACAGGCCGCTTCTTCTCCTGGCTCAAGTATACTCCCACGCCGCAGCGAAGCAAAGCCCCCTGGATCGCCGGGGACAACCACGTCTCTCATCCGAGCATCACGAGCAGATTTGGCCGCGCCCGACGCGGCCACCGATCTCCTACGCCGAACAGAACGACATGCCGTGTGGTAGATTGGTGGCCTGAGGAAGCCATTGGTCCGTGACGAGCCGCGAGCCATCATCGTACCCTTCCTCTGTAGTGGTATCTGAGCCATGAGAAGATATGAGGCAGGCATGTTCACTGCTGAGCAACGCGACCACGTGCGCGAGCGCGTCCTGGACCTGGCGCGGACCGATCCACGCGTCACAGCCGGTGCGCTCACCGGCTCCACGGCGGTTGGCGCTGAGGACGAGTGGTCCGACATCGACGTCGCCTTCGGCATCGCCGACGGCATCATCCCTGAAGCCGTCCTCGATGATTGGACCGAGGTATTCGGCCGCGAATTCGGCGCTCTCGCCCATTTTGACTTGCGCTCCGGGTCGACGGTCTATCGCGTGTTCCTTTTGCCCAGTGGTCTCGAGGTGGACGTGGGGGTGACGCCCCAACAGGAATTCGGCGCGCGCGGCCCGCGCTTCCGCCCTCTCTTCGGCGCCACCCGTCAGCTGGAGGCCGCGCCCCCGCCAGCCGCCCAGTCCCTCATCGGGCTCGGCTGGCACCATGTTCTCCACGCCCGCTCATGCATCGAGCGCGGCAAGCCGTGGCAGGCCGAATACTGGATCAGCGGGATCCGCGATCACACGGTCGCCCTCGCATGCCTCCGCCTGGGAGAGAACCCTATCTACGCGCGCGGCGTCGATCGCCTCCCTGCCACCGTCACCGCTCCGCTCGCGGAGGCGCTCGTCCGCTCGCTCGACGAGCCGGAGCTACGCCGGGCGCTGGCCGCGGCCACTGCCGGCTTTCTCCGCGAGCTGGAGGCGTTGGATCCCGCCCTCTGCGCACGACTCACGCCACCACTGCAAGAGTTCGGGGAGCCCCAGGCCATAGCCGAGCGCGAGAATCCCCCAAGAAGCCCAGCGGAACGGTAGGGGAGAGGCGTCTCGGACCTGACTTGTCAGCACCCCACCACGACCTCACCGCGGCCCGGCTCCGTCCGTTGCGCCCAATCCGCGCGCGATGAACCCCATCACGGCTTCAAACACCTCGTCCGGCACCGTTGGCTCGTCCTGGCTCGGCGCGGCTTCGGACGGCCAGATGAGCCAGCGCAGCGCGACGAAGTGGCCGATGCCCATCAGGGTCGTCGCCAGCGCCTCCACATGCGCTTCGCGAATCTCGCCCGCGTCCATGGCGGCCCGCAGTCCGCGCTCGTAGCCGGCGCTGATGCGGCGATAGTATTCGCGGGCCGCCTCTGGAGCCACCCGCTGCGCATCCTCCACCAGACGGTAGATGCGCCGGTGCTCGGCGGCGAAGCGCAGGAATGCCGCGAACCCGCGGCGCTCCGCCTCGACCCGGTTGGGCGCCCCGGCGATGGCCGTGCTGGTGGCCGCGCGCAGCCGGTTGCCCAGATCCTCTATCAGCTCGACGAAGGCATCGCGCTTGGTGCGGAAATAGATGTAGAACGTGCCCTGAGCCACGCCCGCGCGCCGGGTGATCTCGGAAACGCTCGCCTCGTAGTAGCCAACCTCTCCGAAGACCCCCTCCGCCGCATCCAGGATGCGCCGCCGCGTCGTCTCACCCCGCGCCGTCAGCGGCAGCGCGGGGGATGGGGCGCTCTTGCCATTGACCGCCGGATCAGTCTCGGCCGGCACGTCTTGCCTTTTGCGCCCCGCCATCCTGTGTGCTCCGTTCATCTAGTCGGGTATCGGACACTTGTATCAGACACCTGCATCAGACACCAGACCCGCCGCCGGCGTCATGAGCAATCTGTCACATACGTCGGCCCTCGTCTGGCCCCCGATTGGCCGCGGCCAAGAGGAGACCAGCCCTCGCGTCATCATGCCACGCCGCGTGGACACCTCGCCAACCTATCGTATTGCCCAGCCGTCGCCCGACGACCGCCGTCTCACGCACCACGTGCCGCGATGAAGCCGAAGACCGCGTCGCGGAAGGCCCGCGGCTGCTCGATGACCGGCGAGTGTCCGCAATCCGGAATGACCACCTCTTCGTACGAGCCGCCGTTGGCCCGGTAGCGCTCCAGCACCGCCCGCGTCTGCGCGATCATCGGCTGAGGCGGAAACACCTCCGCTCCCGGCCAGCCAGGCACGAATCCGAGTTGCCCCAGGTAGCCCAGGTCGAAGAACGACGTGTCGGACACGATCTGGTCGTCCGCCCCGCGAATCCAGAGCACCGCCGGCCGCGGGCTGATCTGCGCGAAGCCGCTCAGATCGCAGTACGTCGGAGCCATCGCATTGTTGACGCCGCGCGTTCCTGGCGCCGTGTTGGGCCAGTTCGCCGAGGCGGTCGCGTCGCCCGGATAGTTGTCGTCGCCGAGCGCCGTCGTGAGCATCGCCTCCACGAACACGTCTTCCCGGTCGGGCGCGGCGCGGAACGGCGGCTTGAAGTAGAACGCATTCATCACGCTGCGTGGCGAGTTCGGCGACTCCGCGGTCCGGTCACCTGCCTTCAGCCGCTGGACGAACTCCGGGTTCACCGTACCGCCGCCGGACCCTGCGGCATCTGGCCAGCAGAGCGCGCCGCGCTCGTCCTTCGTGCCGCCGAAGCCGTAGGGCGCCAGTGGCGACATCAGCGTCAGCGAAGCGACATCGGCGGGGTGGTCGATGGCGTACTGCATGAGCACGCCCGTGCCCATGGACCAGCCCACCAGATGCGGCTTGCGGCTCGCGCCCAGGCCGAGGGCCATGAGCAGCGCACGCAGGTCATCGCTGAAATCGCGCAGGCCTCTGGTCGCATCCACCGGCTTGCGCTCGCTCTCACCATACCCGCGCAGATCGGGCGCGAGCGCCCAATAGCCGGGCGGCAGGGCGAGCATCGTCTCCTCGAAGAAGCGCGAGGAGGACACATTCCCGTGGATGAACACCACCGGCGTTCCACTGTCCGCGCCACGTTCCAGCATGAAGGTGCGCAACCGCGGCGTCTCGACGGTCCGTGACGTCATACCCGGCATCAAGGGAAATTCGCTCACGACGTGCTCCTTTGGCTCATCTGCCTGACCTGCCTCACGCTCACTCTCGCCGGTATCCGCGTCCTCGACGGCCTCGCCGCCCAGGTACAGCGCGCGGACGACCTCGTCACGCCGCAGCTCCTCCGGCGTTCCGTGTAACACGATAGTCCCGCCCCGCAACACCGAGGCGGACGATGCCGCCCCCAGCGCCATGCGCGCATTCTGCTCGACCAGCAGCGTCGTCAAGCCCCGCTCGCGATTGAGCTGCCCGATGACGTCGAAGACCAGCTCGACGATAGCCGGCGCCAGACCCTGCGACGGCTCATCCAACAGCAGCAGTCGCGGTCGCGCCATCAACGCGCGGCCGATGGAGAGCATCTGGCCCTCGCCTCCGCTCAGGCTCGCCCCAGGCTCATTCAGACGCTCCTTGAGCCTGGGGAAATAGGTCAGGACGCGCTCGATGTCCGCCTCCACCTCGCGCCGGTCTTTGCGCGTAAACGCGCCCACCACCAGGTGCTCGCGCACGGTGAGCGAGCCGAAGAGCTCGCGCCCCTCGGGCACCAACGCCACACCGCGCCGCACGCGCCGCTCGGGGCTCAGCCGCTCGATCCGCTCGCCCGCCAGCGTGACGCTCCCCGCGCGCGTCGGAATCAAGCCGCTCAGCGCGCGCAACAACGTCGTCTTGCCAGCCCCATTGGCGCCGAGAATCGCGACGACCGCCCCCTCGGGCACCGCGAAGGAGACGTCGCGCAGCACTTCGAGCGGCCCGTAGCCGGCGCATAGCCCGTCAACCCGCAGCATGCGTCACCTCTTGTGGAGTGCTGGTGCGCTCCGCGCCGCGTCCAAGGTACGCCTCCAATACCGCCGGATCTCGCAATACCACCCGCGGCGCCCCTTCGGCCAGCTTGCGCCCGTAGTCGAGAACACAGACCGTATCAGCCACCGTCTGCACCAGTGGCACATTGTGCTCGATCAGCACGAGCGTCGTGCCGAGCTCGTCCCGCCAGCGGCGCAGATGCTCCGCCAGCGCCAGCGCCTCGCCGTGCGGCATCCCCGCCGCGGGCTCGTCCAGCAGCACCAGCCGCGGACGCAGCACCAGCGCGCGCGCCACCCCTACCAGCTTCTGCACCCCAAAGGGCAGCGTCCCGGCGATCGCCTGGGCATGCTGCTCGATGCCCAGCAGCGCCAGCGTCTCACGCGCCCGCTCCCGTGCGGCGCGCGTCTCCGTGGTGGAGCGGCCGAAGGGCAGCAGACTCGCCAGGAAGCCCGCCCGCAGCTGCGCATGCTGCGCTGCCAGCAGGTTGTCGAGGACGCTCATGGTGGCAAACAGCTGCGCGCTCTGGAAGGTCCGCGTGATGCCGATCGCCGCCCGGGCGTGGCGGGGAAGCGCCAGCAGCTCCGTGCCCGCGAACATGAGGGAGCCCTCCTCCGG
Source organism: uncultured Ktedonobacterales bacterium (assembly GCA_964416775.1). Classification (GTDB taxonomy): domain Bacteria; phylum Chloroflexota; class Ktedonobacteria; order Ktedonobacterales; family JADMIN01; genus CAYQFU01. Next base: position 45,682 of record CAYQFU010000003.1, on the reverse strand, counting down.
CCGCACGAACCCGCTGATGCAGTTGAGCAGTGTCGTCTTGCCAGCGCCGTTGGGCCCCACGAGCGCGAAAATCTGCCCCTCGGGCACATCCAGATCGAGCCGGTTGATGGCGATCAGCCCCCCAAAGCGCACCGTCAGGCCGCGTACCGCCAGCAGCGTCTGTCCCGCCGTGCTCATGATCCGCCGCCTCCCGCTCGCACCAGGCGTGCGGCTACCGCCCGTCCGCGCGCCACCAGCGTGGCCAACCCGGCTGGGAAAAACATCAGCGCCAGCAGGAGCAGCAGGCCATAAATGCCCGTCGTCAGCGTGGAGATCTGGATTTGCAGTGGGCCGACATTGAGCGGCGACGGCAGCTGGCCCAGCAGCAGCGGCAGGAAGCCGACGAACAGTGCGCCGAGCACCGACCCTGTGATCGAGCCGAGTCCGCCCACCACGATCATCGCCAGGAAGGCGATCGTCTCGTCCGCGCTCGACATCGACGCGCTGGCCGTGGAGGCCCACGTCGCGTAGAGCGCGCCAGCCAGGCCCGTCAGCGCCGCGCTCACCACAAACGCCAGGATCTTGTAGTGCGTCGCGTTGACGCCAAACGCGATCGCGGCGTCTTCGCTGTCGCGGATGGCCACCCATGCCCGGCCGACCCGCGAGCGCAGCAGGATGGCGCCGAAGGTGAGGATCACCACGAGCACCGCCAGCACGATGACGTAGAAGGTGTGGTCGTCGCTGAGCGCCGCCGGGAGCGTATTGATATCGTAGCTCTGGCGTCCTGCCGTGGTGTCCCACAGATCGAACAGCGCCCCAGCCACGAAGACGAGACCCAGCGTCGCGATCGCCAGATACGCGCCCGAGACGCGCAGCGCGGGACCGCCCACCACCATCCCCAACAGGGCGCTGGCGACCATCCCAGCCAGCAATCCTACGATATACGGATAGCCCAGGTCCCCGCTCACCCACGCCAGCAAATAGCCGCCCAGACCGAAGAATGCCGCGTTGCCCAGCGATGGCTGCGCCGCATAGCCCGTGAGCACGTTCTGCGCGAAGGACGCCAGCACGAAGATGCCGACGAGACTGATCCGATGCAGCTGGAAGCTTCCCGCCTGGCCGAACAGCGCATCGAACAGCAGCGGCAGGAGGGCCAGCGCGCCGATGCCCACCAGCGGGAGCGCCAGGCGCCCGACCCACGCGCGCCCGACCGGGCCTGGGGCGAGTGACGCCACGGGAGCGGATGGGGGAGGCGCCCCTGGTGGCTGCGCGGTCTGCACCATGTCCCTTCCTCCTCATCGAGCGGGTACCACAGCGGCCTCATCGCCGCCAGGCGGCTATACGCGCCGCAGCCGTGCCTGGCCAAAGATCCCCTGCGGCCGCAGCAGCAGCGCCACCACGAAGGCGCCGAAGATGATGGCCTCGCGCAGCCCGGGACTGCTGACATCCAGCGCGCCAATGTGGCGTCCCGCCAGGAAGAGCGCGAGCCAGTTCTCGGCGACGCCGACCAGGATGCCCCCGACCAGCGCGCCGGCCTGGCTCTCCAGTCCCCCCAGCACGGCCGCCGTGAAGGCCAGGATGAGCACCGGGTCCATGAACTGCACGTCGATCAGTCCCTGCTGGCCAGCCATCAGCACGGCCGCCAGCGCCGCGATGACCGCGCTCAAAGCCCACGTCAGCAGAAACACCAGCCCCGCGGGCACGCCGGCCAGGCGCGCCGCCGGCTGATTGTCCGCCGTGGCGCGCATCGCGATGCCCAATCGCGTGCGGTTCAAGAACAGGCTCAGCGCGCCGACGACGAGCACGGCCACCACGAGTGCGGCGAGGTTGGCCAAGGAGACGTAGATGCCCCACACCCGAAACGCATGCCCCTCGAACGGCGTCGGGAAGTGCTCCGTCTGCGCCAGCTGCGGCCAGATGGCCTGCGCCACCGTGCGCAGCACCAGCGCCAGCGCCAGCGTCGCGATGGCCTTGGTAAAGACCGGCGCCCCAAGCACCGGCCGCGCGAAGAACCGCTCGAGCACGACGCCCAGCGCCGCCGCGAAGAGCAGGCACAGCAGCAAAGCGAACCAGAAATTCAGCCTCGGGCCCGTCAGCAAGACGTAGAGAAAGCAGGCGCAAAAGGCGGCCATCGCTCCGTAGGCGAAGTTGAGCACGCCAGTGGTGCGATAGATCAGCACGATGCCCAGCGCGAGCAGGCCGTAGAGACTGCCAGTGACGATGCCGATGAACGTGACCTGCACGAACGCCTGCATGTGCGCCGTCTCCTTTCCCCCCGCCGGAGCCGCGGCCAGCCGTCCCCACACGACATGACTCGTCTGTCACATGACTGAGTCGTCATGTTGTCGCAACTATGCCATCTTCTCGCGCCGGTGTCAAGCGTCCCTCTCCCCCTCGGCCGACGACCGCTGCGCGGCACCCTGCGTTCACGCGTTCGCGGGTTCCACTACGCATCGGAGGTCAGCAGGCGCACGCGGCTCGCCTGTGCCGTAGGCGCGCATGGAGATGCGCCGTCGTCCGGTGGACACCCCTACGCCATGAAGGAGGCGGGCGTCCGGTGGACGCCCGGCCCCACCACCCCAATCGTGGGTGGAACCCGTGTTCACCACCCCCTTGACAACCACACACTGGTCGGGTATACAAGTGACACATGACTCAGCCGTCATGTTTGCGACGGTGACTAGTCGCGCGCTGCGTCGCGCGGAACGACAGGAGTGGCCGACGATGCGATTCCTTCCTCGGATCAGCGCCTGGCGCCGCCAGCTGGCGTCGGGAATGATGCTGGTGGCGCTGCTCGCACTGGTGGCGTGTGGCAACGGCTCAACCTCCGCGGCCAGCGTCCCCGGTGTCACCAGCGACACCATCACCATCGGCGCCGTCCTCGACACCACCGGTCTGATCAAGGTCATCTGCCAGCCGATCTACCAGGGCGACCAGCTGTACATCGACAAGATCAACGCCGCTGGCGGCATCCATGGCCGCAAGATCAAGCTGATCCAGGTTAGCGACAACGGCGACTCGACCAAGACGAGGGATGCCGTACGCCAGCTCGTCGAGCAGGACAACGTCTTCGCCGTCTTCCAGGTCTGCGGCTCCGGCAACGCGAACATCGCCTCGGCCTACACCAATCCCAAAGGCATCCCGTTCGTCGACCCCATCGGTGGCGGCGCCAAGTTCACCGACGCCAGCGGCAACGCGTTGCCCTGGGTCTGGATGACGCAGCCGAACTACGGCGACGAGGGGCATGTCATCGGCTACTACGCGGCCACTACGCTCAAGGCCAAGAACGTCGCCCTGCTCTATGAGGATGACGTGCTCGGCCTGCAGCAGAAGACGACCCTGGGTGAGGCGCTGCAAAAGGCTGGCGCGACCCTCTCCGCCAGCGTGGGCTACAAGGCCACCCAGACGGACTTCAGCGCCGCGGTGCAGACGCTCAAAGCCGCCAACCCCGACCTCATCGTCTTGAACGGCCTGCCCGGCCCCACGGCCAAGTTCGTGCTCGCCGCTCAGCAGCAAGGGTATCGTCCGTCCCTCGGCTATCTCGCCAACTACCCCATGGCCGACAACTCCTGGCCCAAGGTGCTTGGCTCCGCGGGCGAGGGCATCTACGTCAGCGGCTATTCCAGCGTCAACACGCCGGTCGGTCAGCAGTATCTCTCGCTGACGCAAAGCGACGCGGTCTTCAGCGCGTACAAGTTCTACGGCTATATCAACGCCAAGCTGTTCCTGGATGCTCTGGACAAGGCCGGCTCCGGCCTCACCCGCGACAGCCTCAAGAACGCGCTCGACCACGATTTCAACAACTATGACACCGGCTTTGGCCCCTCGATCACCTGGTCGCCCACGCAGCATGGCGGTATCAGCGACTTCCAGTTCTTGCAGGTCAAGAATGGCGTCCTGACGCCCGTGAGCGATTTCATCAAGGCGTCGAGCGTCTGGCCGTAGGCACCCATGCGCGCCTGGTCGGGGCAAGGCAACACCTCCCTCGACCAGGCCCCCCACGATCTCACGATCTCCAACGTCCGCGGCCGGCGCCGGCCGCGGCTGGCCTGCTCGACCGCGTATGATACGATACGCGCCAGCAGGCGTTACTCCTCGTCTGTCGCGGCCTCGTCCACCTTCCGGTCACGGATACTGGCACGTCGATGCGTTCGATGATGCATGGATGCATGCGATGCCGGCATCCTGCGCCCAGTGGCTGGCTGCGCCATATCGTCGCGGCAGAGCAGATGCGATTGATGGAACGAGCGAAACGGAGGCACCTGTGCAGAGTGGCGGCACGCGGACGGATGCGCGCGCCCATCAGCCGACGATTGGCCTGATGGCCCTGGCGACATACCTGCCCGAGCAGGTCGTGACCGCGGCGGACATCGCCCACGAGAGCGGTATCCCTGAAACGGTGGTCCGCGAGAAGCTGGGCATTGCCGCCAAGCGCCGCGCTGGCTACGTGGACCAGACCTCCGCCATGGCGGTGCGCGCGGCCCGCACCGCCCTCGATCGGGCGGGAGTCGCGCCCGACGAGCTCGACCTGATCCTCTATTCCGGCTCCATGCACAAGGACTTCTACGTCTGGTCCGCCGCCAGCCGCATCCAGTATCTGCTCGGGGCGCACCAAGCCTACGCGTTCGAGCTGGCGGCGCTCTGCACCACCAACGTGCTCGCGCTCAAGGTCGCGCGCGACCTGATGGCCGCCGATCCGCACCTGCGCACGGTGCTCATCTGCGGCGGCCACCGCACCGCCGATCTCATCAATTACCGCGACCACAGCGCCCGCTTCCTCTTCAATCTGGCCGATGGAGGCAGCGCCATGGTCCTGCGGCGTGAGCACGCCGAGAATCTCGTCCTGGGCTCGTCGTTCGTCACCAACGGCGCCCTCGCGGAGGACGTCGTCATCCCGGCCGGTGGCACCCGGCAGCCCACCTCGCACGAGACGCTCGCCGAGGGTCGTCATACGTTCCACGTCGCCGATCCCGCGCACCTCAAAGCCGGATTGGACGGCGTCTCCGAAGACAACTTCGTCCACGTCGTGCGCGAGGCGCTCGAGCGCAGCGGATGCGCCGTTCGCGACGTCGCCTTTCTCGCGATCAACCACCTCAAGCCCTCGATGCACCGGCATATCCTGGAGCGGCTCGGCTTGCGCGAGGACCAATCGCTCTATCTCGCTGAGTATGGCCACATCGGCGCGCCAGACCAGGTGCTCGCGCTGGAGCTTGCCAGCGCCCAGGGGCGCCTCCACGATGGCGACCTCGTCGTCGCGGCGAGCGCTGGCCTCGGCTTCACCTGGGGCGCGACTGTGCTGCGCTGGGGAAGGAGCGCCACATGAGCTTCATCGGCCTGGGCGAATGGCTGGAGCGTCGTGATCAGTTATCCCCTACGCGCACCGCCCTGGTTGACGTCGCCTCCGGCCAGCGGCTGACCTACCACGCGCTCAACGTGCGCGCTCGCGCGCTGGCGGCGCTGCTCGCCGAACAGTATGGCATCCGCCAGGGCGACCGCGTGGCGGTGCTCGCCGCCAACGCGCCGGAATACCTCGACGCCCTCTTCGCGTGTGGGCTGCTGGGCGCCATCCTCGTCCCGCTCAACTGGCGCCTGACCGTCCCCGAGCTGAACGGCATTTTCGCCGACTGCGAGCCGAGTCTGCTAATCCACGACGCCGCCCATCGCGCGCAGGCCGTCACCATCGCCGGGCTGCGCGCCGGTCCTCCCCTGCTCGCCATGAGCGCCTTCCCTGGCGAGGACGCCGACCTCGCAGCGCGCGGGGCGCCATTCGCCACGGACGACGGCGAAGACATCGTCCTCATTCTCTACACCTCAGGCACCACCGGCGTGCCCAAGGGCGCCATGCTCTCCCATCGCATGCTCACCTGGAATGCCATCAATTCACAGATCAGCTGGGGCATCCGCGATGACGACATCTGCCCCATCTTCTCACCGTTCTTCCATGCCGGCGGTCTCAACGTCCTCACCACGCCGATCTATCATCTCGGCGGCACCATCGTGCTGCTGCCCACCAGCGACCCCGCCGCCATCCTCGACGTCATCGCCCAGGAGCGCTGTACCCTCATCTTCGCCGTTCCCACGGTGTTTCAGCTGATGATGGAGCACCCGCGGTTTGCCACCACCGATTTCTCCTCCGTGCGCTTCTGCATCACCGGCGGCTCCTCCTGCCCCCTCCCAATCATCCACGGCTACGCCGCTCGCGGCCTCGAGTTTCGCCAGGGCTACGGGCTTACCGAGGTCGGCGTCAACTGCTTCAGCCTCGCCCCGGAAGACGCCCTGCGCAAAGCCGGCTCGGTCGGCCGGCCCGTCTTCCATTCGCGCGCCCGCATCGTCGACGATGCCGACCTCGACGTGGCCCCCGGCGAGGTCGGCGAGCTGGTGCTCTCTGGTCCCCATGTGTGCTCCGGCTACTGGCGGCGTCCCCAGGCGACCGCCGAGGCCTACCGCGATGGATGGTGGCATACCGGCGATCTCGCCCGCCGCGACGACGAAGGTTACTACTACATCGTCGGACGCAAGAAGGACATGTACATCTCCGGCGGCGAGAACGTCTACCCCGCTGAGGTCGAGGGTGTGCTGGCCACGCATGCGGGCATCGCGGAGGTGGCGGTGATCGGCCAACCTGATGCGAAATGGGGCGAGGTCGGGCTGGCGGTGGTGGTGACCCGGCCTGGCGTCCACCTCACCGAAGCGGAGGTCATCGCCTTCTGCGATGGCAAGCTCGCCCGCTACAAGATGCCCAGGCACGTCGTCTTCACGGATGTGCTTCCCCGCAATGCCATGGGCAAGGTCATCAAGTCGGAGCTATACCAGCGCTACGTCGAAGCCCCGGTCGGCGCTGAGGGCAGCGGCGCGAGCAGCACCTGATCGGCCCCACGAGGCACCCGCGTTTGATTTCGCTCCCTTCCACCGTCAACGTGCGCCTGGTATGCTATGGCCAGGACACGGACCGCAACGGACCGCAATACGAGTTCGGTGCGGCGGAAGGGAGCACTGTGTATGGCATCCGCGGCGCGGGCGAAGGTGGCGACGGCAGCGGCGGAGGATCGCGCCACGGCGGGCCGCTGGCTGGAGCGGTCGCTGCTCTTCTGCTTCGTGATCCACGGCGTGGCGATGCTGGCGATGGCGGCGCTGCTGCTGCCGGGAGTGCCCGGCGGGCCCAACGGCGGCGCGGCGCGCATGGCCTACGTCGCGGCGCACCCCTGGCTCTGGCGGCTGGGATGGCTGCCCTGGCAGCTCACCGCCCTCGCCGATCTGCTGGTCGCGCTCGCGCTCGTGCGCACGCGTTGGATTCCCCGCGTGCCCGCCATCCTGACGCTGATCGTGACGCTGGCGGCCATAATCCCCGACCAGACGGGCCAGGCGCTGTGGATCACGCAGGGGGTGACGCTGGCGCGGACCGGCGACGCGCATGCCTACCTCGCCCTGGAAGGGCGGCTCTTCGTCTGGATCGCGACGGGAGGCGGGGTGGGGTACACGCTGGCTGCCATCGGCTGGAGCTGGTGCCTGGCCGCGGCGGGCACCTGGACGCGCTGGCTGACGGGCTTCTCTGCCGTGCTCTGGCTGCTCTTCGCGCTGCTGGGCATCGGCCCATTGCTGCCGGCGGGCGTCCGGCCGCCAGCGGCCTGGGTGGCGGCGGGCAATGCGCTGGCGTTCGTGCTGCTGCTGCTGTGGCTGGCGGCGGTCACGGAGCGCGTGCTGCGGCGCGCGCGACCCGACGAGGCGTACGGACGCTACGCGCCCTGGCGGCATCCGCGACGCGTCCTCGGCTGGGCGCTCGATCCACTGGCCAACAGCCGCTTCGTACGCGCGCTATGCGAATACGTGCCGATGGTGGCGCTGCGCAGCGACATCACCGACGTGATCTATGTGAACTACATCGTGGAGGCGGAGCGCGCCGCGGCGCTGGTGCCGCCAGGGCTGGAGTTGCAGCGGGTAGGCGCGGACGGCCGCTACGCCGTCTTCTCGTTTCTGACCTATCGCCACGGCCACCTGGGACCAGCGCTGCTGGGACCGCTGCGCCGGCTGTTGCCCTCGCCCGGGCAGACCAACTGGCGGCTGTACGTGCGCGACCCTCGCACGGGCGTCGAGGGCGTGTACTTCCTGACCACCGGCATGACCAGCACGCCGCACGCTCTTGCGGCACGCCTGCTGACGGAAGGGCTGCCGATGCACGTCGTTCGGGGAGGCGTGCGCATGGACAGCACAGGCGCGGTGTGCCTCCGTCTCGATCCGGGCGCGGGCAGCGGGCCGGACGCCGAGGCAACGCTGCGACCCAACGCCAGGCGGCCAGAGACCGGGCCGTGGAACGCGTGCTTCGCGAGCTACGAGGCGATGCTCTCGCATATCGTGCCGCAGGACCGCGCCTTGTCCGTCCAGCCGTGGCGCCGTCGAGTGACGCGGCAGGAGATCCACCTGGGCATCCCGCTGGAGGCCTGCGAGCCACTCGACGGCGCGGTGCGCTCGCGCGTGGCGCACGCCATCGTCGGAGAGGCCGAGCCGTTCTGTTTCCGTGTGGCGCACGTGCCCTTCTTCTTCGCCGGCGAACAGTACGAGTTGCGGTAATAGGGGATTGAGAGGGGGCCTGCCATGGACCACGGCGAACCGGCTCGTGAGTTCCA
>CAYQFU010000003.1:33034-36982 GCA_964416775.1 uncultured Ktedonobacterales bacterium | reverse complement strand
AGGGGATTGAGAGGGGGCCTGCCATGGACCACGGCGAACCGGCTCGTGAGTTCCAGCAAACGGGTGTTATCGCTCCCGAATGGGCAAAGAGCGCCCGCAGTGGAGGTGGGATGCACACGATGTGTCGCCTTCCGCGCCTGGCCCGAGGCCGGCTCGTCATGTGTGCCGTGCTGGCGCTGCTCCTGGCGGGCTGTGGCGCATCCAGGTCTGGCGTTGCTCGGAGCGCGTCCACGCCGCCAGGAGCGGTAAGGGGCATCTCACCACAGGTGCTCCAGCAGTTGCGGCAGGGACGCGTCATCATCCCGCCGTGCCTACCAGTGATTGCGGTCCCGACCCCGCAAGGGACCGGCCCCGCCATCGTCGGCCCGACTGCCTACGGCAGCGTTGTGATGCGCGGCGACGTGCGGAGTCTGGTGGGATTCCAACCGCTGCTGCCCACACAACTTCCGGCCAACGTCACCTGGAACGCGATGTTCGTGCGTACGGCCATGCCGTCTGGCGTCCCGCGCATGCTCGGGGATGTGACGCCCCTGTTCCACGCCGGCTACCGGCTCGTGATGCCTCAACTGGCCCGGTTGCACCCGACGCCGCCGTCGGTGATGTTCCTCGACGAGACGACGGCAGCGTTCCCTGCGCCGGCCAATCTGTACTCCAATGTGACGGGCTTACGACTGATCGATCAGACGTCAGCCCAGGTTGGCGGGGCGGCGGCGACGCTGTACCACCTCGCGCCCCCAGTGCCGCCGGGACAGACCGCCCTGGAGACACGTCTCGCCGTGCTGCAGTGGCGCAGAGGACCAGTGACGCTGCGTTTGGTCGCCGTCGAGGGACCCGGCTATCAATTGCCCCTCACCTTCGCCCCTTCCGGTTCACCCCAGGCGCCCGCCATTGACACATTGGCAAGCTGGACGGACGCCAGCGACGCAGCGCTGCTGTCCATCGCGTCAAGTGTGGCGCCGTACGCGGGTTGCGGCAACGGCGCGTAACGCTCCGTTGTCACAGGGGCAGTAGGCAGGGGAGGCACTCGCGCGCCCAGCGGGCACGATGACGTCGCGCGCTATGCCTGTGATACCGGATCCGGATGATCCCTTCCCCCATACCGTCGGGGCGCATGGAGATGCGCCCGCTCGGCACACCTGCACCCATGCATCCGAATTCGATATGATTGCTCGGTCGCGGGTCTCCAGCTGGGGCGCGGCGCTAGCGGCGCCAGCCGCCTGGAGGGCTGCCCCAATTACCGCCGGATCCGGGGGTCGGACCACGTCCCCTCCCACCTGGCATGGGCGCGGGACCATCACTCATATACGAAGGATACTGAGGATACGGAGCACTTGGGATGGCGCTCGAGCTGCCAGACGGATCGAATCCAGACAGATGCGCGACTTCCGATTCCTGTGCGGATCCGCCAAGGCTGGGTTGGGCGGCGCCGCAGTGCAGGCACATCACGTTGCCACGGCGTACTTTGCCGCCACACATCCAGCAGTAGCCAGGGCGCATCTGCGTGGGCGGCGCGACGAATGGCATGGGGCCAGGGGCGCCAGTGACAGGACCACGTGCACCAGTGGCGCGCGTGCGACCAGGCGCGCCAGAGCCGCCTGAGAACAGGGCCGGAGCGCTGACTACCATGCGAATCAAGCCGCCAATGATGAGTCCAAAGAAGACAACGGTGACGCCAGCGCCAACACTCAACGTCAAGACGGCGCTGGCCAGGGTCAGCAATACGCCAGTCACCAGCATGGCCAAACCGGTCCAGAACCCACCGATACTCTTGCCCATCGCCAGCCGGATCAAGATCCCGATCATGCTCCCCCCTTTGCGCGCGAGCGCGCAGTCGCGGTGAACCCTCTCTCATCGGACGTGACACTCCGACTGGCATACATTGGCACTCCCCCGGATCACTCGGGGAGATGCTCACGACCAGCGGGGAAGGCGCAGCGGGCAACGGGACCCGCGCCTGCTGGGTCAGCTTGACGCGACGGGCCTGCCCGGCCCGACCCGTTGCAGCGAAGCGGCGCATCCGTCCGAGGAGAGATGCTCACGAGCGACCGCCTCACGCCGCAGCCTAGCACAACCGGGCGTTTGGTGCAAAGGGGATGGGCCATTCATCCCCTGGCTGACGCGGGGGCCTTTCTGGCCCCTGGTCTGTAACGAGGGACTCCCCATGGGGACCCCTACGGGCGTGGCAACATGCTCTCTGGGGTGGAAGCGGGCACCTCACCGGCACTGGGAAGGGGGATGGAGATCGTGCGCGAGCTTCCCGGGTGCGGCGGTGGGGGCGCGACGAGCCAGTGCAACGCGCGGTGGTTGCCAGGCTTGCGCGGGGTGTGGCGAGTTGGCAAACTGACGGCGTCCGGCCGCGGCGGCTGGGCCGGGCCATCCAGTATGTCGAGCAGCGAGTTGACGCTCTGTGCCACCCCTTCCACCATCAGGTAACCGGATGGCTTGACGGCATCACCCACCAGATACAGCCCCGCGAGACCGGTCGCGGGCGACACGTCTTCCCCCTGGACCACGCGATTCACAGGCCACTCGCCGCGATACTGGCTCATCGTCAAGATCGTGACGCGTGTGCCGAAGTCGTCGCCGAAGAGGCGGCGCAGATCGGCGCGGGCAGCTTCGCGCTCGACGTTGACGTCGTCGCCGCGCATCAGCTGGTGCGTGATTAGCAGGTGCTTGCCCGGTGGGGCGAGCCGGCGATCGCTGTTGCTCGGCTGCACGACGCCCGCGATGCGCTCGGTGTCGAGGCAGTACATGATGCCCTGGTGGGGAATGACGGAGACGTCGCTGAGCAGGTGCACCTTGAGACCGCTGGCCACGCGCGGCGCGCCGGAGGGCGCGAGCGTCCCGCCCTCCGAGAGACCCATCGGCACGCCGTCCTCAGGCGCGGCGCTGGCAAGCCGCCGCGTGGCCTCAGGGCCGATGTTGCTGATGACCAGCGGCGCGCGCAACACCAGGTCCTCGCCGGCCGCGCGATCGCGCACCTGGATGCCCGTCGCCGCGCCGTCCGCGCTGAGGATACGCACGACATCGTGCTGGGTGCGCAGCTCGCCGCCCTGCTCGCGCACGCGCCGCTCCAGCTCACCGGTGACGGCCGCGCAGCCGCCGTCGACGATGCCGGGCGCGCCATAGCGCAACATGTTCTTGGTGGTCTCCACGACCTCAGGGTACGAGACGTCGGCCAGGTCCGCGCTGAGCGCGAAATGGCAGATGCGCTCGAAATAGGCATAGAGCTCGGGCGAGCGCTCGCGCTCGATGCGACGCAGCAGCCAATCGCGAAAGCTGAGCGCGCGGTCGGCGGCACGGGTGCGATAGAGCAGCATCTCGCCGCCGAGGCGAACGAGCTGGGTGAACTGGCGAGGTCCAAGCACGTGAGCCAGCTGCAGCACCGAGCGGCAGACGTATTGCCGGCCGCGCACGTGGAATGAGGCAAAGACCTCGGCGTCGTGGACGCGATGTGGCACGCCGAGCGCGCGCAGCATGCTAGCCAGCTCGCCGTTGGAGCCGAAGGGAAGCATATGGACGGCGCCGGTGCTGACCTGTGCCCCATGAAAGAGCTTGGCAGTGAAGCGCCCGCCTGGGTGGGCCAGCCGCTCTACGACGACCACACGCTGGCCGCGGCGTAAGAACTGTGCGGCGGTGAGCAGGCCGCCGAGACCGGCGCCAATGACGATGACGTCGAAGTCGCGCTCGCGCATGGAAAGCTATGTCCCTCGTGATAGCTGGCGGCCCGTGAGCAGCGCCACGCCGCTAGCCCGCCAGCTCGGCCAGGCGGGCGCGAATCTCCTCCAGAGCCGTAATGACCGTGCGCTCTGTCTGAAGCGCGTGCGTCAGATCGACGGCACGAGCGGCCAGGGCCGTGATGTAGTCGAGGTGGCGGGGGTTATCGGCGGCCAGACGCGTAACCGCGGTGAGCTCGTCGAGCAGGGCGACGTGCGCCACCTCTGGGCC
>CAYQFU010000003.1:0-32934 GCA_964416775.1 uncultured Ktedonobacterales bacterium | reverse complement strand
CACAGTGCTCACAGTGCTCGTGCCAGCTGACTCGCCGGAGACATCTCCCTCACCCTCGCCCTCACCCTCGGCAGCCTGCGCTTCGGCAGCGGCGGGGCGCAGCGTCGCCAGCACGGATGCGATGCGCCGCTCCATCTCAGCCAGAGCGGCACGCATCTCGGCAACCTCGCGCTCGGCCTGCTCGACGCGCAGCGCCAGCCCCGCACTGGCCTCAACCAGTTGAGCGCGTAGCTGCTCGATATGAGCCGCCGCGCCGCTTGCGCTGTCGACCACGGCGAGCGGGCCTGAGCCGGACGAGGGTGTGGAGGGCGATGGCGGTGCGGCCGAGGCAGGTGCGGATGCGGATGCGGGTGCCGGTGCGTCAGTCGGAGGGTGGGCGAACGGATCGGTGACGCCTGGTGCGGGCTCTGCCCTGGCGTCACCTGAGGATGGCGCGGGCGCGGCGGCGCGACTGGCACTGACGGAGGGGTGGCGGCTGGTCTCACCCGCGACGGCCGGGGGCCAGGCCGGCGGCACGGGGATAGGGAAGCCGTCGGTATTGCGCGAGGCGGTGCGGGAGTAGACGAGCTCGTGCTCGCCGATCTTGATGCGGTCGCCCTCGTTGAGGACGGTGGCGTCGTGAATCTCGACCCCGTTGACATAGGTGCCGTTGCTGCTACCCAGGTCTTTGATCGTGTACTGGCCGTTCTGATACTGAAGCTGCGCATGCTGGCGCGAAGCGAGCTGATCGCCGGGCAGCACGACTCGGCAGGAGGGTGCACGGCCGATGCTAACGTCGCTGCCGTCCAGGGGGAACTCACGCGCGCCTGTGCTGACGCCTTCGCGCGGCTGGAGGATCAGGCGCCCAAGGTAGGGTGGTTGCGCGGGGCTGGCTTGAGGGCTCGCTTTGCCGCCGGCCAGAGGGCGAGCCGGCGGCACCTGCCTGGGATTGGCGCCGTTCTTCTCGGCAACGGCGACGTAGACGGGCATGGGATCAGCTCCTCCAGTGGGGCTGTCCAGCCGTTGGCCGCAGTGGAGGCAGAAGCGATCGATGGCGCGCGATTCACGGCCACAGTGGGGGCAGACTTGCATGACGTAGCACCTCCAGCCAAGGCTTGCCCTCGCGGGGGCATCTGGCGCCATTATAACACCGTTCCTCACCAGGTGGGTTGATTGTTCCTCCTGGCGCGCCATGAGGCGCGCTCCCGCCCTCCATACCAGTTGCACACCATCGTGACGGCAACTCCACACCACCCCAATGACATCTCCACCATACCTCTACCGCATCTCTACCGCGCGCCCGCTTATTCGATGGACAATATATCGAGGTGCGACAATTACTGGCACAGGTTGAGGATGGATCACATCGCGTGAGCATACAGGGACTCGGAAACGCACGCGACACAGCATGGCCGGTCGAACATCTGGAAGTGCGTCTTGCTGCGCCTGGTGCCGTCGCATCGCATCGCCCGGAATCCCCAGACGAGGACACCTACCAACTTTGGGTTCGGAAGGAGAACCACTAGATGCGTCTCTCCCTGAGGCGTCCACTCCCAGTCGTAGCCGGCGTCGTCGCCGCGCTCTTCGCGTGCGGAACGTTCTCAAGCGGCGCCGCGTTCGCCGCGACACCGACGGTGTTGTGTGTTACCCCGTCGGGACCGAGCTGCTACCATTCCATCGAAGCAGCCGTCATGCACGCGCCTCCTGGCGCGCGCATCAACGTCGCCGACGGCACCTATGCCGGGCAAGTCACCATCACCGAAATGCTCACGATTCACGGCTCAGGCAGCGAAACCATCATCAATGCCGCCGGGCAGAGCCACGGCATTTACATAGATGGTGCCGCTGCCGCGGGAACGGTCGTCGAGGGCTTTACGGTCAAGAATGCCAATCTCGAAGGCATTCTCGTCCAGGATACGTCGGGCGTGACCGTGCGCAACACGGTGGTGCGCAACAACGACAACGCCTGGACGCCTCCCACCACCCCCAGCGGCATGGCATCCTGCCCAGGCGCGCTGCCCTTCAATCAGGATGACTGCGGTGAGGGGCTTCACCTGCTCGGCGTGGCCGACTCGCACATCAGCCACAACATCGTCGAGAACAACGTCGGCGGCCTCTTGCTCACCGACGAGACCGGTCCGACGCACGACAACCTGATCAGCGGCAATATCGTGCGCAACAACACGCGGGACTGTGGCATCACGCTGCCCTCGCACCCCTCGCTGGCCAACTTCTCGTCCGCATTTGGCGTGTACCACAACACCGTGGTCGGCAACCTCTCGACGGGCAACGGCGGGGCCGGCGTCGGCATCTTCGCCCCCACACCCGGCACGATGGCGTATGAGAATCTGGTGCTCGACAACACGCTGACCAACAACGGACTGCCCGGCGTCGCGCTGCACAGCCATGCGCCTGGCCAGGACCTGAACGGGAACGTGATCATCGGCAACCAGATCAGCGGCAACGCCGCCGACGCACCTGGGACCGGGCCGACCGGCATCGTCGTCTTCAGCGACGCAAGCGCGGGCGCCGCGCCCATCACCGGCATGACGATCTCGAACAACACCATCCGCAACGAGGCGATTGATGTCTTGATCGGCACGTCGACCATGAACCTGGCGCTGCACAACAACAACCTGCTCGGCAAGGGTATGGTCGGCGTCCTGAACGCCGGGACCGGCACAATTGACGCCACGCTGAACTACTGGGGCTGCGCGGGTGGCCCAGGCGCGAGCGGATGCTCGACGGTCCAGGGCACAGTGACCTATGCACCCTGGCTGAAGCAAGCCGTTTAGATCAGGAGCCATCCCGAGCTGAAGCACGATGCCCGGCCCACTGTGGAACGATCGCCACACGAGCCGGGCATCGCCATGTCTCGCCTGGCAGCCACCTTGCGCATCCCACACGCGAGGGCTCTCAGCGCGACATCACGGCTCGATGCGACGTGTCTGATACAACCAGCGCAGAAAGCGCAGACGGGCAATCTCACGCGCGCCGAACACATCGAGGATCGCGTCCGCGCGGCTCTGTGTCGCATCGCCTGTCTCTCCCTCGGCGCTGCTGCCTGGAACGTCCGGCGTAGATGCGGGTCGAGTGGGTGGCCATCTCCACCCCATGTCTGGGTTCACCGTCCTGCTCCTGTCACAATGCTGGCAGCATTGGGGTTCCATCACCACTGCCCGGTGAGCGGCTTCAATCCAGGTATCCGCTACCCACCACTGTGTCCTGAACCCATCCCGCTATCCATGAAAAACGCACAACGTCGTCGTACACACTTTCGCTCGCAACAGCGACAGCATGTCGCCGCCTCACCCCATGAGCGCGCAACGAGCGCTCCGCTGAAAGCCCTCGTTCCGCGCACCCACCCTGCCGGGCAATCGGGCGGCGACCTGGCGCCGAACGACCCGCTGCCCGCGCCGCTGGCACAGGAAAACACCGCGATGCGTCGGCCACGGCACGCGGGCGCGAGACGTACCCATCCTGGCTATCGCAGATCGTTCATCCAATCGCTGGGCCGCGGCCGTGGCGTAGGATGCGAGCCGCCGCGCGGCGGCTGCGACGGATCGCCTGATTCGGGTGCGCGGGGACCGGGCGCACCCGGCTGGCCGGGGCCAGGATCGCGTGGAGCCCCGGGCTGGACGCCGCCGACGTCCGGCAATCGGTGCGCACCAAATGCTCCGGACGGCCCGGATGCGCCCGCGGGGCCGGGGTCGCGTGGCAGTGTGCCGCCGAGGTCTTGCTCGTCAGAAAACCAGGGAGTGCGCTCGCGGCCACTCGTGCCAGGGTGGCCTCTGGATGGCCGCTGGTCCGGGTTGCTCGGTCGCGGCACGGCGCGGAAATAGCCCGAGCCGTTCAGATTGGGATGCGGCCCGGGGCGCTCGGGCTGGCCGGCGCGGGGAGCGTGCGACATGTGACCGGCGGTGGGATCGCCGCCGGTCCAGCGCAGCCGGCCATCCGGCCAGGAAGCGCCCCCGCCCTTCGGACCACCAGCCGCCGGTGTGGCGCCCGTCTCGCCCGCGTTGGGCGGGACGGCGGGCAAGCGATTCGTGCCACGAACGAGCTCAGATGGCGTGGGCAAAGACGAGCCCGTCCGACCGCTCACGGGCAGCATCCCGCGGCTGCCCAGAGCCGCTTCGATGTGCTCGAGCGCCGCCCCCAGCTCGCGCGCGCGCAGTTCGGCCTCGCGTCCGCCATCCGCGAGCAGCCCAGCCTCCGCGATGATCTGGTTCATGCGTGCGCGCAAGCTCTGACATACTGCCGTAGCCTGGTCGGATGCCCCGCCGATCTGGCTGGCGGCCACAGCCACCTGGCGCGCCGTGCGCGAGCCGGCGCTTGGCGCCGCGCCGGGATACGACATCTCGGCCCAGAGCTGGCCAGTGGCGTCGCGCAGGATCGAGATGCCCTGTCCCAGCGCTTGCGCCGCCTCATCCAGCATGCGCACCTCGTTGAGCAGCTGGCGCGCGGTCGCCTGCTGGCGGGTGGAGCGCACGGACATCGTGTGTGCCAGCCGGCCTACCTGCCCCGCTCCGCCGCCGATGTCGTCCAGCCCATCGCGCAGTGTGGTGAAGGCGCGATGCGAGACGGGTCCGGAGATGCGATAGCCGGCGATGATGAAGCCGCCCGTGAGCGTCAGCCCGATGAGCAGCAGCACGCCGGCCAGCACACGCAAAGGTGCCTCGATGGAATCGAGCGGCGTGGCCACAGCCAGCGCCCCTACGGCGTTGCCCTGTGCGCTGCGCAGTGGCGCGAAGGCGGCGACGTACGCGGTACCGTGGATGGTCACCACGCCCCGGTAGCTATGCTGGCAGGCAATGGATGCCGGACTGCTGGTTGGGCAGCCACCGAGCAATGCCTGATACGCGGCTCCAGTCAGCGTGTCGCCCATCACCGCGTTGCCACCGTCGCCGAGGTTGCCGGCGACGCCGATGAGCTGCTGGCCCTCCACCTGATAGACCGCGGCGCCGTCACCCGTCATGTTGCTGATCTGGCCAGCAAGCTGGCTGTCGCCGTTCAGCCGAAAGCCGCCGTCGGTGTAGAGCTGGCCGTCGCGTACGCTGATATTCTGACCATGCATGGCAAGCACTTCGCCCGCCACGCGCACCTCGCGCGTGACACGCGCCTGGGCGCTGTCCAGGGCGACGGAACGGGCGCCAAAATAGGCCGCGATGACGGTGCCCAGCGTGCTGAGCAAGGTCGCGGCGACCAGCAGCATGACGAACTGGCGGCGAAAGCCGAGCTGCCGCCAACGGCGTTGCACTGTGCGGCGGATGCGCGCGGCCTGGACGTCCCCAGCGAACGCCCGGCCGGCGGACTCGCCGCCGGACTCGTGTCGCTCGACGCCCGCCGCCGGAATCCTCCTGGTGGTGCGACCGTCCTCGCGCTCCTCATGCCAGTCCTGCTTACCTCTGCGCATTACGTCGCACCCGCCTCCCCGGCATATCGCATTGCACCCTCGCGCCGCCTGATTGTGTCTGGCCGTTAGCTTCGGGGGGTATTGTATGCGATGGGCGCGGAAGGCCACAAGGAGCGCGGCCAAAAGTCCCGCGATCGCTGCGCTTGGCGCGATTGGATGCGCGGTGGCACGGAAACAGCGCCCGCCTCCATTGAGAAGCGGCCGATGAGGCGCCCGCGACTGCAAGACGGCGGCACCGGCGATGACGGCGACAGCTCATGGTATCGGCTCAGTCGAGGGGAGTTCGCGGCCCCTTGCGTAATTGATGCGTTATACTATTGGAATGGCGATATTGCGGCTCGACGGGGAGCCGCACATGAGGAGGCAGCAATGGTGCTGAAAGAGGCTATGCTTTCGCTGGCACAACAGCAAAGCATCAAGCATTTCATGATGTTTAACCCGGCAGGCAAGAAGGTGGCGCGCCGCTTTGTGGCGGGTGAATCGCTCGAAGACGCGATGGCCGTCACACGCACACTCAATGCGCGCGGCATCAGTGTCTCGCTCGACCACCTGGGTGAAAACGTCAACGACGATGCCGAGGCGCAGGCGACCGCCGACGAGTACTGCGCCACACTCGACCGCATCTCCGCCGAGAGCGTCGAGGCCAACATCTCCATCAAGCTCACCGCCCTCGGGCTGGACGTGGACGCCGCGCGCTGCCGCGACAACGTGGCGCGCGTGCTCTGTCGGGCGCAAAAGCATGGCATCTTCGTGCGCGTAGACATGGAAGGCTCGGCCTACACCCAGCGCACGCTCGATATGGTGAGCGAACTGCGACGCGAGTTCGACAACGTGGGCACGGTGCTCCAGACCTGCCTCTACCGTACGCCGCGCGACCTGCAGGCGCTGATTGCCAGCAAGACCCGCGTGCGGCTGGTGAAGGGTGCGTACCTGGAGGCGCCGAGCATCGCCTATCCGCACAAGGCGGACGTGGACGAGCAGTACATGTGCCTCATGCGCGAGCTGCTGGAGCGTGGCACCTATCCAGCCATTGCCACGCACGATGAGCGCATCATCGCGGAGGCGTGCTCCTACGCTGCGGAGCATCGCATCGCGCGGGCGCGCTTCGAGTTCCAGATGCTCTACGGTATCCGGCGCGACCTGCAGGAGCGACTGGCGGGCGAGGGCTACAACGTGCGCGTGTACGTCCCCTACGGTACGCAGTGGTATCCCTACCTGACGCGGCGCATGGCAGAACGGCCCGCCAACCTGATATTCGTGGTGGGGAACACACTCCGAGGATAGGAGTCGCTGCGGCAGCCAGTAGAGACGCTACTGCGCCTCAAGCAAGTCTCCACGCGTAAAGGCCCCGCCGCCCAGTGAAATCGGATGCGGGTGATCCGTTCCCCCACGCCGTAGGGGCGCATGGATATGCGCCCGCCCGGCGCGCGTGCATCCTTTTATCCGGACTCGAAATGTGCACGGGGCCTTCGCACGATCCCAACCGCTCGTTCAGCGTGCTTGCTAGCTGCTCGGCGCGACGCGGTGGGTAATCTGATAGATGTTGTAATCGAAGAACATCATGGGGTCCACAGGGTTGTTGTCCCACTCCACGGTGAAGTGGCAGTGCGGGCCAGTGGACCAGCCCGTCGAGCCTTCCAGCCCGATCACCTGGCCGGCGACCACGTTCGTGTGGACGGGCACCAGCAATTTCTCCATGTGGGCGTAGAACGTCGAGAGATGGTTGCAGTGGTTGATCTTGATCGTCCAGCCGCCGCCGCCCGGATCCCAGCCCGAGAAGATCACTTCGCCGGCTTGCGAAGCGTGGAGCGGGGTGCCCGCCGGATTGGCAAGGTCCACGCCGTTGTGATACCACGTGAAGCCGCGCACCCAGTAGGCGCCGGGGTTGGGAGCGTAGAGGTTGAAGCTGGCGAGGTTGTAGTTGCCCATATTGTCGCCCGTGCCAGTGGGGAGCGTACCACAGTTGGCGCCGTCGGGTGGGTTGCCGGCGAGCGAGGTCCACGGGCTATTGCCGTAGGTGGTGGTGCCGAATCCCGTAATGATATACGACGCCGGGCGATAGTACATGCCATAGTTCGAGTCGACGGGGATCTTATACGCCTTGCCGACCTGCAGCTCTTCGCCGGAGAGCATGCCGTTCAGCTCGTAGATGCCGCCCACCTGCACGCCAAACTTACTCACAACAGAGTCGAGCGTGTCGCTCTGGCGCACGGTATACCAGAAGAAGCCCTCGCCGGTGTGATAGACCACCGCGCCAGAAAGCGCCTGGAACGGCGAGCCACTGTGCGCATCCACGCCACCACCGTTGAGCGGCGCTACCGCGAAGAGCCCCGTGAAGACGACGCACGCCGTCAGCGTCACTACGGCAAGGCGCATCGCCAGCGGCCGCTCACGGCGGGGAAGGAAGCCCATCCCCATGCTCTCGCCGGAGCCCGGGATGATGAATGGCCCTGAGTCTTCAGGCAAAGCCGGGACCGGAAGCCCGCTGCTGACGTCGCCGTTGCCGCGCGCCAGCTCCTGGTCGCCCAGTGGCACCAGCGCACTACCGTGCCGGCTGGCATAGGCGTCGTCGTCCTCATAGCGGTCGGCGTCGTCCCATCCACCGTCGTCCGCGGAACGCTCGTCGAGGTAGGCGGCATCGTCGTCGTCATCGTAGCGCTGGCCGTGCGAGCGGCCGCGATGGCGGTCCCGTGCATGCTCCCGACCGCGGTCATGGCGGTCGTCGTAATAGCGCTCAGCAGATTCCGCGAATTCGCCGGCGTCGTCAAACTCGTCGCGACCGGATCGGGAATGGTCGCGTCCGGAGCCTCTGGCCATCAGCTCTCCTCGCCTCCGCCGCGCCGCGAGCCCAATGCCAGAGCGCGAAGAGCCAACGCGATGGCCGCGCCGCAACCGAAGCACTGTCCGCGGGTATGGTGCGCTCCCCACGTCTGGGAGCGAAGCTGAACAGGGGTATCCCTACCCTAGCAGGCACCTCAGAGGCTGTCAACAAGCTGGAGCCGAGGCGGGACCATGGTACCGCCGTTACGGCCAGCTCAGAGCATTGACTTGTTCAGCGTCGCGAGGAACTCCTCGTTGTTCTGCGTGTGCGCCATGCGCTCGATGAGCGCCTCCATCGCCTCGATGCCGCGCTGCTCGGCGAGCGTCCCGAACATGCGCCGCATCACCACCACCGCGTGCAACACCCGCTCGTCCAGCAGCAGCTCGTCGCGGCGCGTGCTCGAGCGTGTGATGTCGATGGCGGGAAAGATACGCCGCTCGGCGAGCTTGCGGTCGAGCGTGATCTCGAGATTGCCCGTCCCTTTGAATTCCTCGTAGATCACATCGTCCATGCGGCTATTGGTGTCCACGAGCACTGTCGCGATGATGGTGAGCGATCCGCCCTCCTCGATGTTGCGTGCGGCGCCAATGAAGCGCTTGGGCGGATTGAGCGCGTTGGGATCCAGGCCGCCGGAAAGCGTGCGGCCGCTATTGTTGACCGTGAGGTTATAGGCGCGGCTGAGCCGGGTGATGCTGTCGAGGAGCACGACGACGTGCCGGCCAGCCTCCACCAGTCGCTTGGCACGCTCCAGCACCATCTCGGCCACGCGCGTATGCGCTTCAGGCGGCTCGTCGAAGGTGGAGCTGATGACCTCGGCCTTGACCGAGCGCTCCATGTCGGTGACTTCCTCCGGGCGCTCGCCGATCAGCGCGATCATGAGGTGGATGTCGCGGTAATTGGCGGTGAGCGAGTTGGCGATGGTCTTGAGTACCACCGTCTTGCCGGCCTTCGGCGGAGCCACTACCAGTCCGCGCTGGCCACGGCCGATGGGAGCGATGAGATCGATCATACGGCCGGTGATGTTACCGGCGCCGGTCTCCAGCACGAACCGCTCTTTGGGGAAGATGGGAGTGAGGCCGTCGAAGTGCGGTCGGCGCTTGGCAGCCTCGGGATCCTGCCCGTTGACAGCCTCCACGCGCAGCAGACCGTAATACTTCTCGTTCTCTTTGGGCGGCCGCACCTGCCCCGAGACCAGATCGCCGGTGCGCAGACCGAAGCGGCGAATCTGCGTCTGCGAGACGTAGACATCCATATTGGCGGAGTGCGGCCGGCCTGGGCGCAGGAAGCGCTCCTGGCGGAGGAAGCCGAAGCCGTCGTCCACGATCTCGAGCACCCCAGCGCTGAATTGATTGCCCTGGCGCTCCGTCTCCGCCTGCAGCAGGCGGAAGACGAGATCGTGCTTCTTGAGGGAGGTGTAGCCGGAGAGGTCCAGATCGCGTGCGAGATCGCGCAGCTCTGGCAGGCTCTTGGTCTCTAATTCGGTAATGTTCATAAGTGTGTGGGTGGCCGGGGCCCCGTCCCTGCGTGGAGGTGTAAAACGGGCGTATCGAGCGGGCTGCCAAAGGCGGTCAGCCGCGCGGCGCTTGGCCCGCGGGAGCGTCGCGGATGCGCGCTCACGCGTGGCGAGCTGCAGGGCGAGCGCGGGGATGTGCGCTCGGGGGTGGGGCGCGCCGTACTCCTTTCGATGGATGTGTGTGCAAGTGCACAGATGAGCCGACAGATGAGTGGACAAGATGGGTGGTTGGATGTACGCGGAGAAGGCGGTGAAGAGCACGTACACGGCGGCACAGGATGCGGAGAGGTGGAGGAGCGCTGTTCGCAGTCGCGGGGGCCGAAGCGCACCCGAACGATCAGCGGAATGAGCGGAGTGAGATGAGTGGTGACGTTGCGCCAGCTACGAGCCCGGCGGCCAGCGGGCGTCTCAGGACAGGCGCAACCGTAAGCTTGTGTCGCCGAGGTAAGGCGTGGGAGACAAAACCACGCGGGGGGCCTCTGAAGAGCCCTGAGGGGGACGACGTCCTGGACAATCGTCTCGCGCGACCCAGAGCGCGGATGAGGCATGGCGCCGTGCGTACGCAGCGCTTGCTATCACTCTATCATATGGTGCCGATTGCTGTCAAGCGCTCCGTCGCGGCATCGCGGCATGCGCACTGTGACCGAATTCACACGACCTGATCCGCCGCTCGGTGTACACTGGTGCCGATGAGGTGTGGCAGACGGCAAGCCGGCAGCCATGTTGGACCACTGGCCGCCGCTTGGCCCACGTGCGCTGGGGACGGTAGTCGCGCGCAGCGCCTGGGTATCTTCCGCCGCCACATCCACCTGAAGGGAGATTCTCCTATGGCCCGACACCTCCTGCCCATACGCGCTCAGGCCGCGCTCGCGGTCGCGGCGCTCACCGTGATGGCCTGCGGCAACACCTCCGTCGCGAGTGGCGTGCTCATCTCTTCGACCACGATGGCCACCACCTCCACAGCCACCGCGACGCCCACCTGTGCTGCGGCGCTGCCCGGCGCCACGCCGATCAACCTGGGCGCCGGATTCGTCTACCCCATCGTCTTCCCCGGCAGCACGGTAGGCACCACGGCAACGCAGACGGTCAGCGGACCCGGGCTGTATAGTGTCTATGCCTTCGACGCCTGCACGCCGGGGACCAGTGTGAGCGGTGTCTCGGCCTTCTTCGCGGCGCAATTGCCAGCGCTGCCCCACGGCTGGATCGCCACCACCACGTTCCCCAGCGACGGTGGGCTGATGCAGCCGTGCACGGCGGGCTGCTGGTACGATCCCAAAGGCGGGCCGTTCTACTACCTGACCTTCGACAACCTGACCGACCAAGGCGGAGGCGTCGTCACGTATCACGGACGCTATGCGGTCTCGCCAGACTTCCCCAGCTGCAACAGCAACTTCACCAACTCCCCCATCCACGGCATCCAATCGTTCCTGCCCGGTACGACACCGCCGCTGCCCCTGCCGCCGCTCACATCGGTGGCGCCGGACGACGCGATGGCGCTGCGCGGCTACGATCTGTGCAGCGCGGGCACCACCGCGTCGGTCAACGCCTTCATGCTCAAGGAGCTGCCAGCGACCGGCTGGACCAAGGTGGCCAGCGACGCGCGCTGCTTCTATACAGACGAGTGCTGGACGAACAGCGGCACGGCCATCTCATGGAATGTGAGCAATGCGGACAACACCAACTGGCATATCGCCTGGCACCCCAGCGGGCCGTAGCCCATAACACGCAGTCTCAGGGCAGCGGCTCCCCGTCGGGGTCCTGATCGCTGCCTCGTTCCCCGCCCATCTCGGCACTTGTCCCGGGGCCGCCGCCGAGATCGAAGTCGCTGCCGGCCTCGCCTCCCGGATTGATCCGGCCGCGCTCGCTGGCGCCCGCGGCACCGCGCTGGCCGGTGTCGATGCCGTAATCGATGTTGCCAAGCGCGGTCTCGCCGCCGGTGGCCGTAGGACCGGTGTCAGTATCCTCCTCCCCCACGCCGTAATCGATGTTGCCGAGCGCGGTCTCACCGCCGGTAGATGTGGCAGCGGTATCAGTATCGGCGTCCCCCATGATGATCTCGCCGGTGGGAGTGGCGCTGATGCCGCCGATGCTCCCCGCCGCGCCAACCACGCCCCCGTCGCCCGCCGATCGGCCCGTCCCCCGCTCATCCATGCCCGTGTCGCCCGGAACACCCCGCGGCGGGATGCTGGGCGCGGAGCTCCGCTCATCCGGGTTATTCGTGTCACGCGTGCCATACGACATATCGTCGGGCCCAGTCTCGCTCATGCGGTCATCATCCATTGCTGGTTCCTCCTTCGCTGCTGCAGCGGGCACGCCATGTCGCGCACCCCAACGAGGAATGTGCGGCGCATGGACCGTGCCGTGAGAGCGGAACAGAGGAGCTGCGGGACACCACAAGGAGGAGACGGAGTGATACTGAGGACACAGAGGTGCGGTCACGGGGGACAGCCCGACACAGACGGAAGAGACACGACGAGTCACGGGCGCGCCGCTTGGTGACGGCCACGGTAGGTCATGACCGGTTGGCGAGAGGTCACGCGGAATAGTGTCCTGCGTGAGCGCCCTCACCTGGCCCACTCAACCGGGGACCGAACACCTTGTCCGACCGTCGAGGGCGAGGCGCTGTACCTGACATGAGGTGTCAGGTACCGCATGGTACGCTGAGAGAGTGACCTCCAGCCGGGCAGGCGCGGTGGGATGTCCCGTGGATGGCACGGGCGTTGGAGCATGACCGCATCGGAGAGCCGCGAAGCGGGACAGGGCCGAATAAAACTTGAAATAAAACGGCATCCTGCTTTACGCTCTATCGGCGTGGTCGTGACAAGCTCGAAAGTTTGGTTCGTGAGGGAGGCGGCGCGTGGTCAGTGCGCAGGTGTCAGTAGGCGGCACGCAGGCGGGCAATCGCGAGTTTACGGTGGCGGACGAGTATCACTACCGCCGCACCGGCCCGGTGCGCTGGGTGCTCTCGCACGTATTGCGTTACAAGCTCTTCGTCGTGACCTTTGTGCTCGGCTCCATCGCCACCCAGGCGCTGAACGCCGCCATCCCCACGCTGACAGGGAGCGCCTTCAATGACGTGCTGCCCCCGCATCCTAATGCGGCACGGCTGTTTGTGACCTGCCTCGCCATCCTGGGTGTCGTGCTCGGCACCTTTCTGTTGGGGCCGGCCAGCGTCTTCTCCAGCGAGGTGCTGGCGCAGCGGCTGGAGCGCGACTCCCGCGACGAGCTGTACCTGAGTCTGCTGGGCAAGAGCCAGACCTTCCACAATCGGCAGCGGGTGGGTGACATCATGGCGCGCGCGGCCAACGACGTGCGCCAGCTCAACCCGATGATCAACCCTGGCGTCTACCTCATCTTCGATTCCTTCATGGCGCTGGTCATGCCCATGATCTTCATCGCCTTCATCAACCCTCAGCTCTTGCTCGCGCCTCTGCTCTTCGTCGTCGCCTTCGCCCTCGCGCTACGCCGCTACACGCGCCAGCTCAACCCGGTCGCCGGCAACATGCGCGCGCAGTTCGGTGCCATGAATGCCGGCCTCGAAGAAACCATCACCGGCATCGAGGTGGTCAAGGCCACCGCCCAGGAAGAGCAAGAGCAGCGCAAGTTCAGCCGCAACGCCCGCAGCTACCGCGACTACTTCGTGCGCAACGGGCAGGTGCAGGCGCTCTACCTGCCGCATCTGCTGATCGCCGTGGCATTGGTCGGCGCGTTCCTGCACGGGCTGTTCCTGGTCACGCACGGACAGCTCTCCATTGGCGGGCTGATCGCTTACGTGGGACTGATGGGCGTCATGCGCTATCCCAGCGACATCTCCGTCTTCACCTTCTCGCTGGTGCAGCTGGGCTTGGCGGGCGCGCGGCGCATTCTCAAGCTGATGGCCGAGGAGACCGAGCTGGACGAGAACCAGACCGGCTATCAGGGGCAGATGCGCGGGGAGATCGTCTTCGAGCGCGTCAGCTTTGGCTTCGGCGACACACCCATCCTCAAAGACGTCTCCTTCTCCGCCGCGCCGGGCCAGACGGTGGCCATCGTGGGGCAGACCGCCTCGGGCAAGAGCACTCTCACGAAGCTGGTCAATCGCACGTACGACGTCGGCGAGGGACGCATCCTCATCGACGGCGTGGACGTGCGCGATTGGAGCCTGGCCTCGCTGCGCTCGCAGATCTCCACCATCGAGCAGGATATCTTCCTCTTCTCGCGCTCCATCGCCGAAAACATCGGCTTCAGCCTGGGCCAGCAGGTGGATCGCGCAGCCATCGAGGCGGCGGCACGCGAGGCGCAGGCGCACGAGTTCATCACGAGCTTCGCCGACGGCTACGAGACCATCATCGGCGAGCGCGGCGTCACGCTCTCCGGCGGACAGCGCCAGCGGCTCGCCATCGCGCGGGCGCTGCTGACCGACCCCCGCATCCTGATCCTCGACGACTCCACCAGCGCCATCGACAGTGCCACCGAGGACGAGATTCAGAAGGCTATCCGCCGGCTGCTGGAGGGACGCACCACGCTGCTCATCACCCACCGGCTGTCGCAGATTCGCTGGGCGGACAAGATTCTCGTGCTCAAGCGCGGTGAGTTGGTGGACCAGGGTACGCACGAGGAGCTGATGGCGCGCTGCGACACCTACCGGCGCATCTTCGCGCACTACGAGGGCCTGGCTCCCGCCGTCGAGACGCTCGACGCGGCGCACGCAGGGGAAGCGAGCGAATGAGCAGCACGCGGCAGCGATCGCGGTGAGGCGCGGGACGGCGAGAACCTGGCATACGCGGGCATCCGGACGAGTTAGCGGCACGCAGTAGTTACCACACGAGGAGAGGCCAGCATGGGATTCATCATGGAGGGGCTGGACGCCGAAGAGTACGATCGCACGTACGGCGACCGGCAGCTGGTGGCGCGCATCTACCGCTATTTCCAGCCCAAGCTGGGCATCATGCTCTTCGTGGCGCTGATGATCGGCCTTGGCTCGCTGATGGATACCGTGCTGCCCGTGCTGCTGGCGCGGGGTATCGACACCATGGCCCGCTCGCGCAACCTGAGCGCCGCGGGGCTCCTGGTAGCGGCCATTCTGCTCTCTGGCGTGCTGGCATGGACCTTCAACTTCTTTCGCCAGTGGTACACGGCTCGCGCGGTGGGTGACGTCGTGCTGCAGTTGCGCGAGGATGCCTTCACCGCGGTCATGGCGCGCGACATGTCCTTCTACGACGAGCATCCATCCGGCAAGATCGTGAGCCGGGTCACGTCCGATACGGAAGACTTCGCGACCGTGGTCACGCTGGTGTTGAACCTGCTGAGCCAGGTGCTGCTGGTCGTGCTCATCATGGGCGTGCTGTTCTACCTCAATGCGCGGCTCGCGCTGCTGGCGCTGGCCATCACGCCGGTGATCGTCGTCATCGCGCTGGCGTTTCGGCGCATCGCCCGCACCACCACGCAGCACGCCCGCCGCGCGCTGGCGCGGGTCAACGCGACCGTGCAGGAGACCATTAGCGGCATCTCGGTCGCCAAGAACTTCCGTCAGGAGCAAACCATCTACGACGAGTTCCGCCAGGTGAACCGGCAGTCCTACGCCGTGAATCTGCGCCAGGGCCTCGTCTTCAGCGCCATCTTCCCCATCCTCACCACGGTCTCGGGCATCGGCACGGTGCTGGTCGTCTACTTCGGTGGGCTCGACGTGCTCAACCACAGCGTTTCGGCGGGCGAGTGGTTCCTCTTCGTGCAGGCCATTGGCTTCTTCTGGTTCCCGCTGACCAGCATCGCCTCGTTCTGGAGCCAGTTCCAGCAGGGGCTGGGGGCCAGCGAGCGTGTCTTCGCCCTGATCGATGCCGAGCCACGTGTGGTGCAGAGCGATCACCAGCCTGTTGACCGGCTGGCGGGGCGCATCGAGTTCCGCCATTTGGACTTCCGCTACAGTGCCAGCGAGCCGGTGCTGACGGACTTCAGCCTGACCATCCAGGCGGGCGAGACCGTGGCGCTGGTGGGGCATACCGGCGCGGGAAAGTCCACGCTAGGCAAGCTGGTGGCGCGCTTCTACGAGTTCCAGGGCGGGCGGCTGCTGATCGACGGGCGCGACATCCGCACGCTCGACCTCCATACGTATCGCCAACGGCTGGGCATCGTGCCGCAGATTCCCTTCCTCTTCGCCGGCACTGTCGCCGAGAACATTCGCTATGCGCGGCCGGACGCGACGGACGCGGAGGTGGCCACGGTGGCGCGGCAGATAGGAGGCGGCGACTGGATGGAGGCGCTGCCCGAGGGACTGGAGACGCAGGTGGGCGAGCTGGGCCACGGCCTCTCGCTGGGTCAGCGCCAGCTGATCGCGCTGGCGCGCGTGCTGTTGCAAGACCCTTCCATCATCATCCTCGACGAAGCGACGGCGAGCGTGGACCCCCTGACCGAGGCACAGATCCAGGAGGGACTGGACGTCTTGCTGCGGGGCCGCACGTCCATCGTGATCGCCCATCGGCTCTCGACTATTCGCCACGTGGATCGCATCATCGTGCTGCGACACGGACAGATCGTGGAGGAGGGCACCCACGACGGGCTGCTGCGCCAGGGCGGCCACTACGCCGACCTGTACAACACCTACTTCCGCCACCAGAGCCCGGATTACGTGCCCGGCAGCGGGTTCGTGCCGGTACGGGCAGGGTAAAACGAAGACAACCATACGGGAATCCTCTCAAAGACGCTTCCCGTGTGGTCTATCGCATTGCAGCCCCCGCCCAAAGACACGTCTCACACACGCGAACGAAAATGCCTGAAGGTGTAACAATCCCGATTGGGTCGCTAGGACCCGCGAAGGTCAGACGCACGTGCCGCAGACACATGCGCCGCCGGCACCGAAAACAGGTCCGCAGTCCACGAGCTCCGCAGCAATAGCAGCTCATCGTGGCCTCCTCAGTCGTTCTCTCGTTCCCAACCGCACGGAGTATGATACGCACATCTCACTTGTAGAACGAGGCCAGCCGCCCGAGGGCTCGGGCGGCTGGCACACTGGCGCAATAGCAAGATGAGCGGCGAAGACCTCGTCCAGTAGCTATCAGCCGGTCAGATGCACGGGACTGCCCCCATTGAGGGCGACCGAAACGGCGAACTGGTCGAAGTTATTCCCGCCATACGAGTAGATATCGAGCCAGAAGGCGCCGCCGGCAAAATTGGGCGGGAGTGTGCAGGTAGCGTTGATCCAGAGCCCGTTGTAGATGTTGTCGCTGGGTAGGGTGTTGTTGTGGTACTGCACCGACGTCTGGACCGCGGGGTAGTTGGCGGTGCATCCGTCGCTCGTGGGCGCCTGATAGACGGTGCCCCCAGCCCAGGCGGTGGTGCGCAGCCAGTTTGAATAGCCGGAGCCGGGGGCCGAGTTCCAGCTGATCGTGTCGCAGTTGCTCGGCGGGACGATCATGAATTGCGAGCTATTGCCGCCGTTGCCCATGGAATCGCCCGGGTCGAAGATGCTGAAGGTAACGGTGCGCCCGGCGAAAGAGCGATCTAAGGAGGCGAGCGGCAGGGCGTTGACAGAGGTCGCGGAGTTGAACGTGAGCGTGATGTTCATATTGTTCCACGGCCCAATCGTGCCCGTGCCGGCGCAGCTCGCACTCGGCGGAGTGACCCCCGGCGGGCACAGGAGAAGGCCGTAGGCATGATGACCCCAACCGCAGGCGTAGAACGCGCCGCCCTTGCACGTGCCGTTGGGGTCGGCATTGCCCTGGTTGCCCGTCGTAATGTAGTTGCTGGTCTCGACCGTGAGGCGGTAACCATAGGTGGTGGGGGGCAGCAACCCAGAGCCCGCCTGGTACCACTGGTAGGCGCACGGTGTTGGCGTGGTGGAGCTGTACGTGCAGGTGTTGCCGGCGCTGCCAGAGACGTTGCCGCAGGGTCCTTGATAGCTCGAAACGGTCTGCAATACGCCTTGGCCGCTGTAGGAGGTCTGCCCTTGCGTGATAGCCGAGATGTTGAGGTAGGCGCCCGTGCCGTTGCACCCGTGGGCTTTGAGATCGTTGGGCATCATATCGAACGGAGCGAAGGTCTGCCGCCAGATCGGCGTCGTGCCGCTCTGATTGTAGTTGTAAGGATTGTCGACTGTGTACAACGAGTAGGTTACGCTGAAATAGAAGCGCGGGTCGTCAAAGATGGTACATGTTTGCGGCGCGCAGTTGAGGGGACCGTAGGTAGAGTAATACTTGCTGCAGTCGAGTGTGGTAAAGAAATAGTCCAGCTGTTTATAGCCAGAGCACGAGCTGCCGCTGGCAACCGTAGGGACGTAGGTGGGATTGTAGATCCAGAGCATCGCGCCTGCTGTGCCCGGTGTCGGCTTAATCGCATAGTTGTAGGTGTCAAGCGTGCTGTTGTTCGCCGGCCCAACAAAGCCGTTAGGCTGTTGAGTCGGCTGTGACGAGCCGCACTGGTTGCCGCCGTACTGTGGGTGATTGGTGCCCAGACCTGTCGCGCCGTTCGTGGTGGGCTGAGGATTGACAGACGCGCTGGGGTCGGCGCCATTCACCGCGTTGGGCACGGACGCGCTCAGGGGTCCCTGATCGGGACCTTCAGCGCAGTAGACGTAAGGGTCGCCCTGTTCCTTGAGCTCGGCCGGGCCATTGATGGACGCCTGATAGATCGCGTGCGGATCCAGATTGCAGTTGGCCGGCGGTGCCCCAGCTCCCTGGCTGCATGCGCCACCGGTGCCGAAGAAAAACGAGTCGGCGCTGTCAGTTGATCCGGCGCCCAGCACGAACGGCTCGAGGTATGCAGCCTGGGCGGTGGCAGTGACATTGAAGGATTGCACGCCAACCGCCGACAGAAAGAAGACGCTGATCGGCTCCGTAATCGTCACCTGGAGCGATGTGGGCTGGTTGGACACCTGGCAGGTCATCACTTCCTGCGTCGTTTGCACGTCTTTACACGGAGCGTTCGCCGTCGTCGTGGCCCCCAAACCGTTCTTCTGCACTTCCGCCAACGCGCGTGTGATAGCCGTGTAGTTGTTGCTATAGGCCGAGTTGTAGTAGTTGGGCATGTAGAGCACACCCGCCAGCGCCCCTGCCTGCGCGGCGCGCTGCTCGCGCGCATACAGGTCATAGGCCCGGATGACGTCAAGGGAAAGCCCCACGAAGCCGATCAACACCGTGATGGAGATCCCGAAGATGATCATCGCCTGGCCGCTCTGCAGGCGGCGCCGCGTGCGCTTCGCCACGTCCTCGCGGTGGAATCGGGAACGCAGCCAGCGGCGCTCCGCCCGACGTACTGCTCGTGCTCCAGGTAGATGATACATATCGCTCCTCTTGATCTGGCGCATCGTGAGGCGCGTGGTGAGCGCGCTCGAGGTACGGAAAGATCTGTGCTGCTGGCAAAGCCCCGCGACCCTGACACACAGCATGGCCGCCCGGCTGAGCATTACTACGTGGGACTGGGCACTGGCGTAGGGTACCCAGCCGGGTTGAGCGAGAACACCGCGGAATCAGTCAGGCTGAGCGTTCCGCCCTGCCAGAGGTTGAAGCGAAACTGGTATGTGTAGTCCAGCTTCACGCCCAGGGAGTCTTCCTGGAAGGCGGTGTCCTTGCGCGCGCTGGGGGGCCAATTGCTCCCCCCCAGAGCAGTTAGCGAGCCGGTGGAGGCGCAGGAGGCCGTGCCACTATAGACCTGCTGGTTCCCCGTGGGCACCCCATTGGCGCCCGCCTGAAAGATGGTGATCTGATTCAGCGTAACGTCGGACTGATTGATCAGGGTAGCCTCAACGGCCCCCACGATGGCGCAATCTGCCGTCGATGCCGTGGCCAGCACGGCGCCCGTGCGCGCGCCCTGGCGCGCGGCGAAGACGACGTTGACGTGGGCATCCTCCAGGAAGGCGATGTCGGTTGCCCCAGCCAGCACGAGCATCATGAACGTGAAGAACAGGGTGAACTCGATCATCGCCTGGCCGGCCTGCGGCCGGCGTCCGGCCCCGGTCATCGAGCGACGCCGCCTATGAGCGAACACCCCTATCCTCCGCATACCAACCCTCCCTAGCCGCCCACAAACTGCTGAACGGTGCCGCTGAAGTGCTTGCCGCCGCGCCGCTCTGCTGCCCGGCGCGGCATGCCGGACGCGTCACGACCTCATCCGTTGTAGTCCTGCGGCTCGATACGCTGGACCGAGTAGGTGCTCAGCGTCAACGTTGATCCGAGTCCACCTATGAATCCGGTCACGTAGGTGTATTGATAGACCACTCGCACGCCAACATAGTCGGCGTTCAGGAGGGTATCGTTACGGCTGGCGACCTGCCACGACATAGACCCGCCAGTGAGCGGCTGCCCGTTCAGCTGGTACTGGTCTTCCTGACAGCCGGCGGTGCCGACACCGGTGTCGGACCCGGCGCTGGTGAGGCAGCTTCCATTATTGGGATCGGCCTTATAGATGTCTACTTCCTGACCCTTCGCCATGACGACGCCCTGGACGTGATTGCGAACGGCTGTCACAATCGCCTGATCGGGATCGCCGTAGGTGCTCGACCGGCCATAGATCGAGCCGGTCAGCGCCCCTTCGCGCGAGGCGAAGTTGAAGCTCCCGATCGAGGCCGTGATCAGCGCGAACTCGAGAATGCCGAAGAACACCAGGAAGAACACCGGTGTGATCAGCGCGAACTCGACCATAGCCTGGCCGGCGCTCCGCCTCCCTCGAATTCGACTGCGGCGCGCTGGCGTCGCGGCACACTCATCTGCCATCCGCCCACCCCCGTGTTCACCACCCTCACCCCCTGCGGGAGAGCGGCCCACCCATTCCAACGCAGGTCACGCCGGGATGTTATGCCTGCCTGGGCGATTGGCAGAGATGGTAAGCCCCCACAGCGGCTGGAAGAGCGCGGGGCCATGACGCAACGGCGCTGTCCGAAAGGCGCCATCACCGTCGAGTAGTCAGCGCCCCGGCAGTATTTCAGAGCGCTCCGTCCATCTGTGACCTCCACCAGGTGCGCATGGGCGGAGCACTTACGTCCTGGCATCCACGTGCGGTATCATGGGGTCACGGTATCGCGTTATTCATCTTCACTCGAAGCGTACGTTCCGCGAATTTCAGACAGCGATCAGGTCCCTCTCAGCGTCATCACAGAACGAGTCGGTATGCTGTGCGACACGATCGCACGTCTCCCGTATTGCCTCCATGTATGGCACCCTGTATGGCACCCGACCCTCGGAACATAACCGTGTGTTCGGCGCCGACCGCGTTGATGGTGATGCCGTGCCTGCGCAGCGGACCGTCTGAGCCAGGCCGGTGCTCGACGGCCAACCGCGGCAATTGACGTGTTCACAGGAGGCGATCTCATGTATGGGACCATTGCGCGCTTGAGGGTCAAGCCTGGAGTGGAAGCCGAGCTGGCGCAGCAGCTGCGCGACTTCAATGCGCAGCGCGTACCGGGGTTTGTCCGCACCGAGATCTACCGCATGGACGCCGATCCCGCGGAGCACTACATGGCCGTCGTCTTCGACTCGAAGGAAGCTTACTGGAAGAACGCCCGCAGCCCGGAGCAAGACGCGCGCTTTCGCCAGATGCTGACGTTGCTGGAGGGCGAGCCCGAGTGGCATGACGGAGAGATCATTGCCGTCATGGGCGAGGCAGGCTGATTGTGGTAAACGTGCCCGATCGAGAGACACGGGCCACGATTGAAGCCGTCACACGCTTGAACGAGGCCCTCAACCGCCATGACGTCGACGCTGTGATGGCGCTCATGACCGATGATTGTGTCTTCGAGAACACGTATCCGCCGCCTGACGGCGAGCGGTTCGAGGGCCAGGCGGCCGTGCGCTCCTTCTGGGAGGATATGCTGCGCGCGTCGCCCGACGCCCACTTCGAAGCGGAAGAGCTCTTCGCGACAGGCGACCGCTGCACGGTACGCTGGCGCTACACATTCAACGGCACCCAGCACGTGCGCGGAGTGGATGTGCTGCGCGTGCGCGATGGCAAGGTCGCCGAGAAACTTGCCTACGTCAAAGGCTGACCCTGGATCAGAAGGGAGCCGGCTTATGAACACGGCGGACGTGCTGAAGTACGGCCAGCTCACCGTCCTCGGCACGATAGACGGCATGCCCGAAGCCGCCTGGAATACCCCTGGCGTGTGTGGCGCCTGGTCTGCCCAGGACGTCATCGCGCACCTCACCTCTTTCGAGCGTCTGCTGGTGGAGGTGCTGAGAGGCTTCGTCGACGGCGGCCCCACGCCCTACCTGGACCAGTACACCGCGCCCGACGGCAACTTCAACGACGACCAGGTGGCGAGACGGCGAGGTCGCTCGATTGCAGACGTGCTGGACGAGCTCAACAGCGCGCATGCTGAGGTAATGGCGCTCGTCAGCCGCATCCCCGACGGGACCATCCGCCGGCCGGGCACGCTCCCCTGGTACGGCGCTGAGTATGCGCTGGACGACATGCTGGTCTACATGTATTACGGTCACAAGCGCGAGCACTGCGCGCAGATTGCCCTCTTCCGCGATCGGCTGCACGAAGGAGGCGCGATGGATTGAGATCAGGCATGACCAGATAGCCACGTGGGTGTGGTAGGATGCCGCCAACCGGAAGGGAGGCGCGACATGACCACACTCGAAGATGCCATCCTGCTTGCTACGCAGGCCCACCGCGGCCAGAAGGACAAGGTGGGCCAACCGTACATCCTGCACCCGCTGCGGGTCATGCTCCGCGTGGAAGGCGAGGCGGCGCGCACCGTCGCCGTGCTCC
Source organism: uncultured Ktedonobacterales bacterium (assembly GCA_964416775.1). Classification (GTDB taxonomy): domain Bacteria; phylum Chloroflexota; class Ktedonobacteria; order Ktedonobacterales; family JADMIN01; genus CAYQFU01. The sequence goes on along the minus strand of CAYQFU010000003.1, from coordinate 10,527 downwards.
ACGATGTGGTGGAGGACACGCCGCACTCGCTGGAGGACCTGCGGGCGATGGGGTTCGGCGACGACGTGGTGGCGGCAGTGGACAGCCTGACGCGGCGGCCGGACGAGACGTACGAGCAGTTCGTCGAGCGCGCCGCCATGAATCCGCTTGCACGACGTGTCAAGCTGGCCGACCTCGAAGACAACATGGACATTCGCCGCTACCCGGATCTGACCGAGCGCGACTGCGAGCGGCTGGGGCGCTATGTGCGCGCCTGGCACCGGGTCAAGGCCATGGAGTAGCGGCGTCGTCCCGGCGCCACCCCTCCGCCCCATGCGCTCTGCGGCGCCTCAGTGTTGGTGCCCACGGCCGCGCACGCGCCGCTTGGTGTGGATGATCGGCGTGTCCTGGTTGACGATGCTGATCGTCCCATCGGTCTCCAGGATGGCATGCTTCACGTCGGCGACGTTGTCCACCCCGTGCTCGCGCATCGCCATCAGCACGTCGTCCGCGTCCACGCGCTCGCGTCGCAGATTGTCCATGATCAGGTGGCCGTCGTCGATGAGAACGGTGGGTTCGCCCAGCACCTGATGACCGAAGATCTTGTAACGGGCCGAAAGCACTGAGAGCAGGTAATTGAGCGCGAACAGCACCGCCGCCCCCAGTACGCCGCCCACCAGTGAGGTGTCAGGACCGATCATGGCGTTTTGCACCGCGTTGGAGACGATCAGCAGCACGGCGAAGTCGAACGGTGTGAACTGTCCGAGCTGCCGCTTGCCCGTCACGCGCAGGGCCACGAGCAGCAGGACATAGATGACCGTGCAGCGCAAGACGATGAGGAGTGGCGGCGTGCCAAACGTTATCAGCTCTTTCATGAAGTTGCTCCTTCTATGGGTCGACCACGGACGCCTCGCAGGACGCGTCCGATAACCGCCCGACGCCAGTTTACCGCATGTTCCCCCTCGGAGAGCACATCCAGCTTCGCCACACCGTGAGCCATCGCGCTCCGCGGACGGTAGACGCGGCGGCACCTTCCCAGCTGATCGTGTGCACTGCCCCTTGACGCCCCCACGTGCACACCTACGTCTTCCAGGCGCATGGGCTGACCGTTTTCTTCGGCGCGGACACGCTGCTGATTCCGCCGCTGAGCGAGGTGGCAACGCGTTTCCCCACGTTGACCTGGCGCTGCTGCCCGTCAATGGGCTGCAAATTCGGCCGGCGCTGAACCGGCAGGTGGTGATGAACGCGCGCGAGGCGGCCGAGGTCTGCGCCATGATGCGCCCGCGCTTCGCTGTGCCGATCCACTACACCTTCACGGCGGGTCCACTGCGCGATCGGCTGCTGCTCAAGTACACTGGCACGGCAGAGGAGTTCGCCCGTGTGGCAGCCAAGCGCGCGCCAGAGACGGTGGTACGCATCCTGGCGCCGGGTGAACAGCTGCGGATAGCGTCCATGACCGATGGGCCGGCCGGGTTCCACCAAGCAACGGGGTCAGCAGGCGCATGGATATGCGCCTTCGTCCGGTGGACGCCCAGTGCCGTAGTGGCGTCCGATGGACGCCCGGCGCGGCCAGCCTCCATCATGGCGCCGTCAGGCCTGCTACGCGCGCCATATACTCCGCTTAGGAAATGCTGCGGAGCAGCGCGAGCCCGCTCCGCGAGACCCGTCAGACAACAGCATCACCCCGCGAGCCGAGGAGGAGAGCGCATGAGCGCGGTACTGCCTGATCCTTCCACACCATTTGGCGAGCGCGTTGCTCGCCGCCTGCGCGACGAGCGCATCATCTGGCTGACCACGGTCGGATCAGATGGCATGCCCCAGCCAAATCCCGTTTGGTTCCTATGCGATGGTGTATCCTTCCTGATCTACAACCTGAAAGATGCGAAGCGGCTGGCGCACATCCGCGCCAATCCACATGTCGCGCTCCACTTCGACGGCAACGGCCAGGGCGGCGACATCGTCGTCTTCACCGGCGATGCGCGCATCGCGTCCGACGAGCCGCCCGCCGACCGCAACCAGGCGTACGTGGCCAAGTACCAGCAGTTTATTACCCGCGGCTTCCAGACGCCCCAGCGTTTTGCCGAGCGCTATCCCGTGGCCGTCCGCGTGACGCCGACGCGCGTGCGGGGTCACTAGCGGCCCGCATTACCCAAACTCGACCAGGATGGGGAGGTGGTCCGACGCCCGGGCCGTCTCCTCGTCGCTCACCACGTCGCAGGCGCGCAGACGGGACGCCAGCTCGGGCGAGGCCAGCGCATAGTCCAGCCGGACGAATGGTGTGTGCGCTCGGTAGGTGTAGCCCGGCGTGTCGGGATGCAGCGCGCGATAGCAGTCGACATAGCCGGCGGCGAGAAACTGCGGGATGGTCTGGCGCGGCACACCCGCAACCCGGCGTGCCCGCTCGGCGCCTGGGTGGGAGAGCTTGTCCGTCCTGATATCATCGCTCGGGTGCAGCGCGTTGAAATCGCCCACGAGCAGATGCGGCTGTCCGGCCAGGGGACGGAGCACGTCGAGGATGGTCCGCGCTTCCACGGCTCGGCGCGCCTCCAGCTCGGCGTCGTCCACGGCGCGACCGGCGCTCAGGTGCGTAGCGAAGAGGCGCGGCAGGGCGTCCTCCCAGCGCACCTCGATCTCCAGCAGCGTCTTCTGCAGGGCAGCGTGCCGGTGGTTCTCCGCGCGCTGGATGGGCAGCCGGCTGAGCCAGGCGATGTGAAACATGCTGTTGGCCTCGCCAAAGGCCATCGCCATGTCCAGCTCGCCGGCCAGCGCCTCGGCGTTGTCGCGGCTATTGGCCTCCAGCAGGGCCACCGCATCCGGCGCCGCGCGGCGGATGACGTTGGCAATCGCCGGCAGACGATCCTCGCCGCCCATGCGGATGTTGTAGCTCAGCACGCGCAGCGCCATGGCCTCACCACGCATCCCAGTGCAGCACCTTCTCAAGCGGCTCGCGCGGAGCGGGCTTGAAGTCGGTGCCGCGAGTGTACGCAACGGGGATCATCGCCGCCTGGGCCACTTTGTCATAGGGAATGCCAAGTATGCTGGCGGCGTCCTGCTCGTAGAAGAGATGCACGGTCGTCCAGGACGTACCCAACCCGCGCGAGCGGGCGGCGAGCATGAAGCTCCACACGGCCGGCAGGATGGATCCCCAGAAGCCCGCCTGCATCGCGCCGGGGAGGTTGTCTGGCCGGCCGCGGAGGCAGGGAATGACGAGCGCGGGCGCCTCGTGCATGTGCTCGGCGAGGTAATCCGAGGAATCTTTGACCCGTCCCAGGGTCTGGGCGCGCTGCGGATCTCTGGCCATGAGCTTAGCGAAGGCTTCAGGCTGGTTCTCCGGCAGGCTCATATACGCGGCCCAGGCCCGACGGTAGATGTCGCCGAGCGCCTGGCGCTTGGCGGGGTCGGTGACGACGACGAAGCTCCATCCCTGGCGGTTGCCGCCGGTCGGCGCCTGTAGGGCGAGCGCCAGGCACTCTTTGATCAGCTCGGGAGGGACCGGGCGCGAGAAGTCCAGCCGCTTGCGCACAGAGCGGGTGGTCGTGAGCAGCTCGTCGGGCGAGAGGTCGAGTACTGGCATGCAGCAATTCTCCGTTCAGCAATGACGTCGTGGCAGGTGAGCAGGAATCTCTCAGTCGCTCTGCGTCGCGGCAGCCGTGGCCGAGACGCGCGCGACCACCTCGTGGCCGGTGGGCGGGTCAGCGTACATGCCCTCGATCTCGCGCGTGTACTTGTGCTGGACCACGCGGCGGCGCAGCTTGAGTGTGGGCGTCAGCTCCTCGGATTCCGCCGTCCACTCGCCCGGCAGCAGCGTGAAACGCTTGACCTGCTCGATGCGCGAGAGATGGCTGTTGGCTTCCTCCACAGCGCGGTGCACCTCGGCGATTATCGCCGCATTGGCCGCCAGCTCGCCAGCAGAGCTGGCAGCGATGCCGTGGCTCCTGGCCCAGACCGGAGCCACCTCGTGGTCGAGCACGATCAGCGCGGTGACGTAGTTGTGCCGGTCGCCGACGGCGATGGCCTGGCCGATGAGCGGGTGGTGCTTGAGCAGCGCCTCGATGTTAGCCGGCGAGACGTTCTTACCGCTGGAGGTGATGATCAGCTCTTTCTTGCGGTCCACGATGCGGTAGTAGCCATCCTCGTCCACCTCGGCGATGTCGCCGGTGCGCAGCCAGCCCTCGGCGTCGAAGAGTTCGGCCGTGCGCTCGGGGTCGCGGTAATAGCCGGACGTGACGTTGCCGCCCCGCACCAGGATCTCGCCGTCCTCCGCCAGCTTCAGCTCCACGCCGGGATAGCTGGGCCCGGCGGTGCCGATCTTGATGCGGTCGATAGGATTGCCGGTGGCAGGGCCGGTCAGCTCGCTCATACCCCAGATCTCGGCGATGGGCAGGCCAATGGCGGCGAAGAACGTGAGCACGTCGGGAGGCGTGGGCGCCGTACTGGTGAAGGCGAAGCGGCACTCGTCCAGCCCAATGCGGGCGCGGATCGCGGTAAGGATGGGCGCCATCGCCTGCGCGCGGGCAACGAGATCGGGCGGCGGCGTCTCGCCACGCCGTTCTTGCTCCACCATCTCGCGGCCGGTGGCGATGGCGCCCTCCACCATGGCCTTGCGTTGCGGGTCCGGCTCGCCGGCGATGCCTAGCTGAATGCCCGCCTGCAGCTTCTCCCACACGCGCGGCACACCCACGAAGACCTGCGGCCGCGTGGCCACCATGGCGGGCAGCAGCTGCGTCAGATCCGGCACGAGGTGAGTCGTGCCACCGATGTACATGCCGTTCCAGTGACTGGCGAAGCGCTCGGCGACGTGTGCCAGCGGCAGATAGGAGAGGAAGCGCCCATTTGGCTCAAAGCCATACCTGCGCATGGACGCCTCGCACGTCCAAAGCACGTTGTAGTGCGTGTACGTAACGCCCTTGGGCGCGCCGGTGGTGCCGGAGGTGTAGATGAGCGAGAGGATATCGCTCGGCTGGAGGCGCTGCCACGACGCATCAAACGCGCCTGGGTCGGCCAGGGCGGCGAGACGTCCCCGCTCCAGCAGCTCGCTCCAGTAGACGACCCACTCATCTGCCTCACCGGCGTCGCCGTCCATGAGCACGACGTGGCGCAGGTGCGGCAGTTCGTCGAGGATGTCGAGAAACTTCGTCAGGAGCTCGGCATCCTCCACGAACGCCACGGCGGCCTCACAGTGGTTGGCGATGTAGGCGATTTGTTCGGGCGCCAGCGTATTGTAGATGCTAACGGCGCGGCCACGGGCATGGACGATGGCCAGGTCAGCGATCAGGTGCTCGGGCCGGTTGCGCGCCATGATGATGCCAAAGTCCCCCGGCTGGAAGCCCAACCCGAGCAGGCCCATGGCCATGTTGCGCACCCGCTCGCGGTACAGGTGCCAGGTCAGCGCGCGCCAGCCTCCGGCGTCCGGCCACTTGAGGGCGTTCTGGTAGGGGTGTTGTGTGGCGATCTCCGCGAACACGCTGGGAATCGTCTTCCCGGCCACCGCGCGATCGATATCGGCCCGCTCGGCAGGGATGTCTCGCAGCGCCTGTGGCATGGTGTCACCTCCTGGGATCGCGGCGGATCGCGGCACGGGCACGCCAGCCGCGAGGGACCGCGATCTGTGCACCGCGGACCCGGTGGCGTCGCCGCGCCAGCGACGGAACGCGGCAGAGGGAGGGACTACGGGAACACATCACGCGTACGCATCACGCGAAGGCACACACGAGGCAGCGGCCAGCAGAAGGCGCCACCTGGCGCCACGCTGCGTTAGAGCAGGGGGCCCAGCGTCGGATTGCGCTGCTCGAGCACGTCCTCCGCCCGCACGCGGATGGCACCCTTCATTTTAGGGTGGGTGAGGATGTAGAAGCGCTCGTCGCGGATGGCCTGGAACACCTGGTCGGCGATGTCGGCGGGGGGCGTTCCAGACCGCACGGCCTGGCGCACGGCTTGCTCCATCATGGCGAAGGCGGGGTTCTCCGGCGCGGCCTCCGCGGCCCCCTTGGCCTCCGCGACGTTGCGCAGCTCGGCCGGGCGGTTGCGCTCCGACTCCATGATGCGCGTCTGCACCCAGCCGGGGCACAGCACGGAGACCTTGACCTTCGCGCCGCGCAGCGCCAGCTCGTGGTAGAGCGTCTCCGAGAGCGTGACCACGCCAAACTTGCTCACCTTGTAGATACCCAGGCCAGGACCAGAGATGAGCCCCGCCATCGACGCCGTATTGACGATGTGCGCCTCGGTATCTTGCTCGAGCATCACTGGCACGAAGGTGCGCACGCCGTGGATCACACCCCACAGGTTCACACCCAGCACCCATTCCCAGTCGGCCAGCGTGCTTTCCCAGACACTCGTGCCGGCGCCGACGCCGGCATTGTTGCACAGGAGATGGACGGCGCCAAAGGCGCTGAGTGTCTCCTGGGCCAGGGCCTCCACATCGCCGGCCCGTGAGACGTCAGTGCGCACCGCCCGCACATCCGCGCCCGCGGCGCTCAGCTCTTCGCGAGCGCTAGCCAGCGCCTGCTCGTCGACGTCCGCCAGGACGACCTTCATGCCCTCGCGGGCGCAGCGCTCGGCGAGCGCGCGCCCGATACCGCTGGCCGCGCCGGTGACCACCGCGACCTTCCCCTGAAACTCCCGCATGGCGCGCGTCTCCTCTACACTGAGCGACCGACTCATCGAGCGGGACCGGCGGCAGCCGCTGGGGTGCCATCGGCCCGCTGCGAGTATACGTGCGGTGGCAGGGGTGGCGTCAAGGGGGACTGCTATAGGGTTCCACCAACCATCGGGGGTCAGCAGGCGGACGCTGCTCGCCTGATCCGTAGGGGCGTCCGGTGGACGCCCGCCGCGGCCAGCCCCCAAGAGTGGGTGGAACCCTGCCATCGCGACAGTCTGGACAAAGCTACAGCGAGAGAATGCGTACAGCCGTCACGCGGAAGACCGCGCCCGTGCCCTGCAGCTGGATCGGGCTATTGGAGAGGTGCGGCGTCTTCGTGCTCTCCGCGGCGCTGAAGTAGCGACCGTCCACCCAGAACTGCGCCACTGGCCCCTGCACCTGGACGACGTACTGCCGCACTTCCGGCCCCGGCTCGAAATCGTGCACAGCCTCGGCAAACGAGGAAGCATCCTCTGAGTCGAGCGGGTTGATGTACAGCTGGATGTTCGGGTGGTCGGCGAACGGCCGCGGACCAGGCGCGCGCAGGCCGATCACACTCGCCTGGTACCCGTCGGCGCCCGGCGCCGGCAACGCTTGCACCACGAAGGATCCGCCGTTTTGCGGCACGCTCACGATCTGCAGGCTCACCTCCACCTCGTAGTCAGAAACCGCCAGCCGATACGGGATGGTTACGGTGCGCTCGTTGCCAGCGTCGCTCTGCAGCGCACCATTTGCGATCTTCCAGCCGGGGGTTGCGTTCCAGCCCGCCAGTCCCTGCGACCAATCCGCCTGGAACAGCACGCTGGGCACGGGCGTCGCGGTTGCGGTCGCCGTCGCATGCGGTGTAGGCGTGGGCGTCGCCGCGCTGCCGGCTGAGCCAGCGCACGCCGCCAGCAGCAGACTCGCGGCGAGGAGCAGCAGCAGAGGCGCCATCTGGTTGGCGCCGCCGGCGGCGCGGCGGCGCTCGCCGGTCCCCATGCCCTGTGCGTGATCGTACCGTGCCATAGCGGTCTTGTCCCTCCCGATCATATCCTCGGCTCGGCGCACGCATTGCCAGCATGTCAGCTTGCCAACAGTATGCTGGGATGGGTCCTCCGCGGTCAAGGCGCTGTTTCAAAAGTCGGGTGTGCGGCGCTCGTATCTGGCACAATGCATTGACCTGCACTGAATGATGGCAACGTGACGTCACGCGAGTGATAATGTGGCTGTCGAGGCTTGGGACCCTGCCCGGGCTCAGGCCGGCACTGAGAGACAGAGGCCCGTATCCGATATCGAGAAAGGGTCCATGCATGCAGATGCCCAGCCACAAGGCCAACATCCTGGAGCAGATACGCGCTACGCACCAGCCGCTGGAGGCGCTGCTGGCATCGCTGAGCGAATCGCAGCTCACACAGCGCGGTGTGAATGGAGACTGGTCGGTGAAAGATATGCTGGCCCACATCACCTGGTGGGAGCAGCACCTGCTGCGCCGGCTGCGGACCGGCCAGGAGGATCTGTATGGCGATGGGGTGGATCCAAAGTCCGCGACCGATCGAGCGAATGCTGAGGTGTTCGCCGCCAACCAATCCCGACCGCTGGCCGACGTGCTCGCCGAGTTTGCGGCGTCCTATCGAGAAACGCTCACCACGCTGGAGGGCATGCCTGAGGAAGAGCTGGCGCAGGGTGCCATTCAGGAAGCCATCGCCTGGGATACCTTCCGGCACTATCCTGAGCACACCGAAATGCTGCAGGCGTGGATCACGTCTGGGGCGACCCAGGCGGAGTAGCGTCGTCGAGCGCCATTACTGCCGTTTTCTGTTGACAGCTGGGCAGAAGGAAGGACGGGAATATGAGCCGCATCCTCTTCAAGAGCGCCTGGGGCTCAGATGACCCCACGAAGGCCTGCTTTGCGTTTCTCCACGCCAACGCCTTTGTCGAAGCGGGACACGAGGCCCAAATCTTCCTGCTGGGTGAGGCGGTGGGGCTGATGCGTACGAGCGTCTCCGACGCGGTCGTTCCCGTAGGTTGGCCTCCGCTCAAGGAGATACTCGCCCGTTCCATCGCCCTTGACATTCCCATCCACGTCTGAACCGCCTGCTCCCGGGCTCGTGGAGTCCAGCAGAGCGATCTCGATGGCAAGAATGCGACGTTCGCCACGCCAGCCACGCTGGTAAGTCTGGTGGAGTGGGCGGACAAGGTGCTCTCGGAGTGAGGTCTTCTTGACCCGTCTCACCGCACAGTGCTATACTTATATCCGACCAAACTAGTCGGAATAGCCCATGGGAGCCGGGTATGTTGCGAGTATCCACGCGAGGCGAGTACGGCGTGCGCCTCATGGTGGACCTGGCGCGGCATTACGGCGAAGGTCCGCGCTCGCTGACCGAGATCAGCCAGGCCGAGGGGCTGGAGCTCAAGCTGCAGTATCTCGAACAACTGGTCAAGTGTCTGCGCGAGAACGACTTCGTCGAGTCCACGCGCGGCGCTCACGGCGGCTACCGGCTCAGCCGGCCGCCGGAGCGCATCTTCATGGGTGAGGTGGTGCGCGCGCTGGAGGGACAGATCGCGCCGATGATCTGCGCGACCGAAGGCGACATGGAGGTGATCTGCGACCGCCTCGATGGATGCTCCACCCGCTACCTGTGGGGACGCTTGCGCGACGCCATTACCATGACCCTCGACGCCATTTCCCTGGCTGACCTGGTCGCCGAGGCGCAGCGCGAGCAGGCGCGGCCGGTCATTCGGCCAAGCACAATCGTGCGCGCGTTGCCGGTCTCGGCGCGACGCGCCAACGCGGGCCAGAGCGTGCCATAGCCGGCGCGAGTCAGGTGGGCGCGCACGGGCTCACGTGCGGTGCGCGCCCAGGGAATGGCGTGCCTCGCGAGGCGCGCATGCGGAGGGAGCGGCAGTTGACCGAGCCGAAGCAGCCACAGCGCCCGGCGCCGGTGGTCCCGCCCGGACCCTACCGGCCGGGACCCGCTTCACCCGTGCGGCCGCCTGAGCCATACCGGCCCGACGGCCCCAGTCCGCCCGTGCGGCCAGCGCGTCCCTACGAGCCGCCGGAGCCAAAGCGACCTGACCGGGACGACGGCGCCACCATCCATGACGCCTGATGTGACGACGCGCTCCAGCGCGACGAGTTGACGAACGAGCGTACGCGCGCCTCTGCGAGCGAGCGCGACTGAGATGGATCAGTAGGATCCAGGAGGGCATCGAGCCAGGTATGCAGACCCAGGAAGAACAGCAGAGCGTGACGCCGGCTGACCAGCGGCCGGTCGAGCTTGACATTCGCGACCTGCACGCGCGCATCGAGGACAAAGAGATCCTCCGCGGCGTGAATCTGACCGTCCGGCAGGGCGAGACGCACGCCCTCATGGGCCCCAACGGCTCGGGCAAGAGCACGCTGGCCAACGTCATCATGGGCCATCCCAAGTATGTGGTGACCCAGGGCGAGGTCCTCTACAAAGGGCACAACATCCTCGAGCTCTCGCCCGACAAGCGCGCCCGCATGGGCATCTTCCTGGCCTTCCAGTATCCCTCGGGCGTTCCGGGTGTGACGGTGGCCAACTTCCTCCGCCGCGCCGTCGAGGCCCGCCGCGACGGCTTCGATCCCGACTCGCCTCCGGCGCACAGCGGCCAGGCCCCCAAGCGCCGCGGCATCCCGCCCGCCGAGTTCCGCAAGATGCTCAACGAGCAGATGGCGCTGCTCAAGGTCGACAGCACCTTCATCAACCGCTACATCAACGAGGGCTTCTCAGGCGGCGAGAAGAAGCGCGCCGAAATCCTCCAGATGGCGATGCTCCAGCCGCAGATGGCCATCCTCGACGAGACGGATTCGGGCCTGGATATTGACGCGCTGCGTGTCGTCTCTGAGGGCGTCAACGCGCTGCGCGGGCCGAAGCTGGGCGTGCTCATCATCACGCACTACCAGCGCA
>CAYQFU010000002.1:69319-79744 GCA_964416775.1 uncultured Ktedonobacterales bacterium | reverse complement strand
TGGACGCCCAGCGGACGTCCAGCGGACGCTCGGCAGACGAATCCGCCCCGGTTCACCCTGACTCGGTGTGAGGCGCCGCACACTCGCGGGGACATCTGACCGCGGACGCCCACGGCAGGCAGTGGCCACGGGACTCCGGCCTCGGTTATATTGAGAGATGGAGTACGGCGTCCTTCGCGTGCTCCGCTGACGACAGCAAATCCAACCCAAGCGCTGTGGACGGTGGGGGGAGTGCATGCGGATACAGGTGCCAGAGGCTGGGCACGGGGCTGGCAGTGTGGCAACTAGAGTGCGCGTCTACCTCGATGCCATCAAGTTTGAACACACCGTCTTCGCCCTGCCGTTCGCCTACCTTGGCATGGTGCTGGCTGCCCGCGCCGCGTATGGCTGGCCGGGTTGGGGCAAGCTCATCTGGATTACCGTAGCGATGGCGGGCGCCCGCACCCTGGCCATGTCGCTCAATCGGCTGATAGACGCGGCACTCGATGCGCAGAATCCGCGCACCGCCAACCGTGCCTTACCACGCCGATTACTGCGGCCAGTTGAGATGTTGGCACTCGCCGTGATCTCCGCCGCGGTGCTGATACTAGCCGCTTCCCAGCTCAATCTCCTGTGCCTGGAGCTCACTCCGGTCGCCATTATCTTCCTGGTCGGGTATTCCTACACCAAGCGCTTCACCTGGCTCTGCCACTTCTTCCTGGGCCTGACCGACGGCATCGCCCCTATCGGCGGATGGCTCGCCGTCAATCCCACACTCAGCGTGGCCAACCTGGTGCCTCCGCTCCTCCTGGGGCTGGCAGTGGCGGCCTGGGTCGGCGGCTTCGACCTCATTTATGGCTGTCAGGACATCGAGTTCGATCGTACGCTCGGCCTCCACTCGATTCCCGCTCGCTTCGGTCCAGCTGCGGCGCTACAGACTTCCGAGGCGATGCACGGAGCATCCGTGGGCCTGCTCGCGGCGGTGGGCGGCATCCTGGGGCTGGCATGGCCCTTCTGGATCGGTGTCGGGGTGGCATCCTGGTTGCTCATCTGGGAACACCGACTCGTCCATCCCGACGACTTCACGCGGCTCGAGCTGGCCTTTTTCAACATGAACGGATACATCGCAGTATCCGTGTTCTGCTGCTCACTGGCGGCCGTCCTGTTGCGCTAGGGTGCGGCCAGGTGAGGTCCCGGCGGCGATAAGTCAGGAGCGCGCGATCAGGCGAAGGAATCAGAGCACGACCATAGCACCGGACACAATCGCCCATGCTGCCGCGAGCAGTACCGCTAACCCTGCCAGGACGTGGCATAATGTATCAGTGAAGTCCGCACGCCGAGTGGCGCGAAGCGGGCACGACAAGCCGACCAGACATTCGCGCATGCGGACCGTCGCTTCCGGGGACGCGGATCGAGTGGCGAGAGGACAGTGCTATGGAGCAGAAGACTGAGGCGCGGACGCTGGTTGAGCAGGGCGACGCTCTCCTGGCGGACGGCCGTGTGATGGAGGCCGCTGCGGCATTCGCCCAGGCGGTCCAGGTGGAGCCCGAGGCGGTCGGCGGTCACCTGGGTCTGGCAGAGGCGAATCTCGCGCTCGGCGTGTATAGCACCGTCTACCTCGCTTGCCGGCAAGTGCAGACCCTGGCGCCCAATAGCGCCGATGCCGCGCTGGCACGAGCCATCCTCTTTGTGCTGGAGCGGCGCTATGACGCGGCCGTCCAGGAGCTCGACCGCGTTGCCGCGCTCGATCCAGGGCGTGCGTACGCCCATGCCCTGCGCGGATATTGCCTGCGGTTGCTCGGTCACAGCTACGACGCCCAGCAGGCGGAGTCAAAAGCGCGCCGGCTATCGAGCGGCAAAGAGTATACCAAGCTCTTCCCTCAGGTCGTGCCGCCCACAAACTCCATCGCGGCCCCCCAGTGGCAAACGACCGCTAATGACAATGAGCCGCGCCAAAGGCCCGTTCGCGACCCTGGCTGGGAGCGCCAGCGCCAGGCCATCCGTGCGCGCTTCAGCGCGCGGCATGTCCCCATCGTCACGTACACGCTCATAGCGATCAACGTGATCGTCTATGTGCTCTCAGCGCTTTCGGCGGGCGGCAACTTCCTGGACCCCACTGGCGCGCTTAACTCGTCGACCAGCCCGGCCGGCTCGGGACTGATCTACACCTATGGCGTCCAGTTCGGGGCGCTCATGCAGCATGATCCCCTCCAGTGGTACCGCGTGCTGACGGCCATGTTCCTGCACGCCAATATCGAGCATATTGCCTTAAATATGCTCTCACTCTACTTCGTCGGGGTCGCCACCGAGCAGATCTTCGGACGCTGGCGCTTCGCCCTGATTTACTTTGCCAGCGGCATCATCGCCGGTGTGACCCAGTTCTTTCTCACCCCGCCCAACGAGGCGGCCCTGGGAGCATCTGGCGCCATTTTCGGCATCTTCGGTGCCTTCGGCGCCTTCGTGATCCTGCGCCGGCAGATGCTTGGAAGAGCCGCCAGCCCGATCATCGGCCAGTGGCTCTTCTTTCTACTCATCAACCTGGTATTCTCGTTCGCTCCTGGCATCGCCCTGTACGACCATGTTGGCGGCCTGGTGTCAGGATTCATCCTGGGGGCGCTGCTGATCCCATCGTTCTTCCGCTCGCACCCCTTCGGGTGACCGCGCTGTCCCGCCCCGCTGAGCCGGCCCCTCGCTGCGGTCGGATCTAGTGCCCACGGGCCGCCGGTGCCAGCACCGGCGGCGACCTCAGCGCACTCGCGCGGGCTGGCGCCTCCGCTCGCGACCTGCCGCACGCTTGCGCTCGACGGTCCCGAGCAGCAACGCCGGTGGCTCGACAGGATCGTCCGACCAGGTGTACGCAGCAAACGCGGCCTCTTGCGCCTGGCTCGCCGCATCCTTCGTTCGGGCATAGACCTCCACGAGCGGCTGGCCCGCTTCCACCCGCTCCCCAACCTTCGCCAACAGCACGAACCCAACGCTGTGGTCGATCGGATCGCCTTTGCGCTCGCGACCTGCTCCCAATCGTACCGAAGCCCGGCCAACGCGCTCCGCATCGATGGCCGCCACATAGCCCGCGCGTGCTGCTGGCACGGTTAACCGCACTGGCGCGGTAGGGAGTCGGGACGGATCTTCGATTTGGGTGGCATCGCCCCCTTGCGCTGCCACCACCTCGGCGAGCTTGGCCAGTGCCCTTCCCGACGCGATGGCATCGTGCACGCGCTTCTCGGCCTCCGCCGCGGTGCCGGCCACACCGGTAATGGTCAGCAATGTCACCGCCTCGTGATGGCAGAGTGCGGTCACATCGTCTGGTCCTTCTCCCCTGAGCACGGCGAGCGCCTCCGCCAGCTCCAACGCATTGCCCACGGCGCGCCCCAGCGGCTGCTCCATGGACGACAGCACAGCATGCGTGCGCACGCCCGCGTCCTCGCCGATCCGCACCATGGTTTCCGCCAGCCGGCGCGCCTCGGCACGCGTCTTCATGAACGCGCCGGAGCCGACCTTCACGTCCAGCAACAGATGCGACGGGCCCACAGCCAGCTTCTTGCTCATGACGCTCGCCGCGATGAGCGGGATGCTGGGAATCGTGCCCGTCACATCGCGCAGCGCGTACATCTTGCCGTCGGCCGGCGCGAGATCAGACGATTGTCCCGAGAGCGCCAGACCGTGCCGCTGTACCAGGTCGAGAAATTCCCGCTGGCTCAGTGCCGCGTTGAATCCCGCTATGGACTCCAGCTTGTCCACCGTGCCGCCAGTGTGGCCCAGTCCGCGCCCCGTCATCTTCGCCACCGGCAGCCCGCACGCCGCTACCAGCGGAGCGACCGCCAACGTCACCTTGTCGCCCACGCCGCCCGTGCTGTGCTTATCCACTACGGGCGTCAGCGCCTCCCGCACGCGCAGCTCCACGCCCGAGCGCACCATGGCAAGCGTGAGGTCCAACGTCTCGCGCGCATCCATCCCGCGCCACACGATGGCCATCAGCAACGCGGACATCTGATAATCCGTGACCTCGCCCGCCATGTAGGCACGCACGAGCCACTCGATCTGTTCCGTGTCCAGCGCGCCACCTTCGCGCTTGCACACGATGAGGTCTACGGCATTCATGCGCCAGCTCCTTCCTCGCGCCGCTCGCACAGATCGGCCTGCCACCCCAGCAATCCAGTCGACCGTGCGTATGGCTCTTCGACAGCGCCGTCCTAGCCGGCGGCCTTCACCTCTCTGCCGCCACCCGTCATAAGCAAACCAAGCCGCTCTTCCGGCGCATCGGCTGGCTCAATGCTCACAATACGGCCCTCGTACATGACGGCGATTCGATCGGACAGCGACCGCACCTCATCCAGCTCGGCCGACACCAGGAGGACCGCTGCCCCTGCATCGCGCTGGGCCACTATCCGCCGGTGAATGAATTCGATCGCGCCAATATCCACGCCGCGGGTGGGTTGCGCGGCGAGCAGAACGCGCGGCTGGCTGGCCATCTCACGCGCGACGATGATCTTCTGCTGATTCCCGCCTGAGAGCGCACGAGCAGCCGTTTGTGGGCTGGGCGTGCGAATGTCGAACTCGCCGATCAGCCGGCGCGCCCACGCGGCGATGGCCTGCAAGCGCAGCACCACGCCGCGCCAGGAGAATTGGTCCGACCGCTGACGCCCGAGGACCAGATTGTCCGCCACCGAGTAATTCAGCACCAGACCGACCCCACGGCGATCTTCCGGGATATGCGCCACGCCCGCGCGCCGAACGGCTCGCGCGCCCAGGCTGGTAATGTCCCGCTCCCCCAGCATGATGCTGCCACCGGTGGGGCGTCGCGTGCCCGCAAGCACCTCGATCAGCTCGCTCTGGCCGTTGCCTTCGACACCCGCAATGCCGAGAATCTCCCCTTGCCGCACCTCGAGCGAGACGCCACGCAGCGCTGCCACATTCTGGTCCGAGTTGGCCGTCAGGTTGTCCACCGTGAGCACGACCGGCCCAGGTTCAGCCGGCGCCTTGTCGACCCGCAGCAGCACTTCTCGTCCAACCATCAGGCGCGCGATCTCCTGCTCGTTGGTCTGTGATGTGATGAGATGGCCCACCACCTTCCCCCGGCGCATCACCGTGATTCGATCCGAGATATCCAGCACTTCACGCAGCTTGTGGCTGATGAAGATGATCGTCTTTCCCGATTGCACCAGTTGGCGCAACACTCCAAACAGCTCTGTGGACTCCTGCGGAGTCAGGACGCCGGTGGGCTCGTCCAGGATGAGAATGTCGGCGCCGCGATAGAGCACCTTGACAATCTCCGCCCGCTGCTGCAAACCCACGGGCAGGTCCCCCATGCGCGCGTCTGGATTGAGCGCGAGGCCATAGCGCTGCGTCAGCGCCGCGATCTCCTCGCGCGCGCGCTTCGCATCGTAGAACCCGCCCGTGCTCACGGGCTCGCGGCCGAGCATGATGTTCTCGCCGACCGTGAGCACCGGAATCAACATGAAGTGCTGATGCACCATGCCGATTCCCAGCCCGATGGCGTCGCGCGGACCGTGGATGCGTGCTGGCCGCCCATCGATCGCGATCTCGCCGGAGTCGGGCCGGATCAGCCCATAGAGAATGTTCATGAGCGTCGTCTTGCCGGCGCCATTCTCGCCGACCAACGCATGAATTTCACCTTGCCTGACCGCGAAATCCACGTGATCGTTGGCGACCACGCCAGGCCATGCTTTCGTGATGCCGCGCATCTCCACCGCGGGCACGTTCGACGATGCATTCAGGGTGCTCACCGCATGCTCCTCCTTACTCGGTGCCCGGTTCGTAAGGGATGCCATCGGCTGCGGGCGGGCTGCTCCGCCCAACCAGCCCGGCCAACACGACCAGCGTCAGGATGTAGGGGAGCATACTGAGCAAGTATTGCGAGACGGGAATGAAGGAATTGTTGTCGTAGAGCGCCTGGCCAAGGCCAAAGATCAAGCAGGCCACAAACGCCCCCACCGGCGTCCACTTGCCGAAAATCATCGCGGCCAGCGCGATATAGCCCCGGCCTTCGGTCATATTTGGCGTGAACGTGTTGGACAGCCCAATCGAGAGGAACGCTCCCGCCAGCCCGGAGAGCAGCCCGCTGACGATGACCGCCCCGTAACGCAGCCTGTATACGTTGATGCCCGCGGTGTCCGCTGCCTGCGGGTGCTCACCTACCGCCCGCACGCGCAATCCCAGGCGCGTCCGAAACAGCACCACGTTCACCACCACGAGCAGAATCAGCGCCACATACACGATGACGTTCTGTTGAAAGAGCACCGGCCCAACGAACGGTATGCGCGACAACAGGGGAATACTGACAAACGGCAAGAGATCCTTCTGACCAAGGTGGCCAACATCCTGCACGCCGTACACCTTATTGACCAGATAGACCGTGAGGCCAGCCGCCAGAATGTTGATGGCGATGCCGCTGACGATCTGATCAGCGCGGTATCGAATGGAGACCACCGCGTGAATCAGCGCCATGATCCCGCCCGCCAGGATGGCTACGAGCGTCGCAAGCCACGGATTGTGCCAGGCGAGGTCTGCCACCACCGCGAAGAAGGCGCCTGACAGCATCATGCCTTCCATGGCGATGTTGACCACCCCGCTGCGCTCCGAGATGACCCCGCCCATCGCGGGCAGGAGCAGCAACGTCGCATACTGCAATGTGGTCTGCCACAGACCGGCGGTGCCCAGCAGGCGCAGGATATCAAGCAAAACGGTCACAATGCCACCTCCTCGCGGCGCTCAAGCGGTATTCTCGGCGTCTGGGGCCGCGGCGGCGCTCGCCGTCTCGCCAACGATCGCGTCCTCGAGCACCGGCGTGGCGGGCTGACCCGGCGCTCGGCCTGGGACCGGCAGGCGCAGCTTGAGCGTGCGCAGGAAATTCGCGGCCAGACTAAAGAGAATCAGCGCCTGCAAAATCTCGACGAGATGCGATGAGATGCCGGCATCGCTCTGCATGATCGAGCCGCCCGCATGCAGCGCCCCGAAGAGGAAAGCGGCGAGCACAGTACCCACGGCCGCGTTGAGCCCCAACAGCGCTACCGCGATGGCATCGAACCCGGTAGTGTCGACGAAGTACTTGTCAATCAAGTCATGGTCGACGCCCGCGATCTGCACGGCCCCAGCCAGACCGGCAAACGCGCCGGAGATGAGCATGGTGACGATGATCGTTCGCCGCACACTTACGCCCGCGTATCGCGCGGCGCGTTGGCTCTGCCCGACCGCGCGCAGCTCATAGCCCAGTGACATACGCCTCAAGAGAAACGCGAACACGTAGGCCGCCGCCAGCGCGATGAAGATCCCAGTGTGCGCCCGGAACACGCCGCCTGGGAAGCCCGCGAATGTGACGCTCGCGGGGATGAGCGGTGGCAACTGCCCTCCCTGCCCAATCGGTGAAGATGCCGACTGTCCATGAGGCGCCTGCAACGGGCCGCCCACGATCAGATAACGCAGCAGCCACAAGGCCACATAGTTGAGCATGATCGTGGTCACCACCTCATGGGCGCCCGTCGCCGCTTTGAGCACGCCGACGATGCCCCCCCATACCGCTCCCGCGAGCGCACCCGCAAGGAGCACCATGGGGAGCAAGATCCATCCAGGCCACGAGGCGAAGCGAACGCCGACTATCGTACTGGCGATGGCGCCCATCACCAGCTGGCCTTCGGCGCCGATGTTGAAAAGGCCCGCACGGAAGGAGATCGCGACCGCAAGTCCGGTCAGGATCAGCGGTGTCGTAAACGTGATGGTCTCTGAGATCTGGTACGCTGAGTTAGCGTTGCCAGTGCACAGCACGCCGAAGCCACCACAGATCAGATCCTGGTACGCCTTAATGGGATTGCCGCCGGTCGCCGCCACGATGACGCCACCCACGATGAAGGCGAAGATCACCGAGCCGACTGGAACCGCAAGCGTCCGCCCGGCGTGGACAAGCCAGCTAACGAGCGCGGACTTCAGGTCAGACCTCTCCTGGTCAGATGATGCGGAGGGCGCAGCCATCGGGCCTCCTCTCTAGTGTGAAGCCACATGTGGACATGCGCTGGCAGCGGGAGTGGCGTCCGGAACTGCGTGGAGGCCACTGTGCGCGCCTGAGCCAATACCAAGCATCGCGCATGGGCTGGCCGAAGGATCCTTGTGGAGGTGAGGCATTCGTCGTGATTGTACGCGCAGGGGCGGGCACCGAGATGGCACCCGCCCCACGCTGCCGTCACACGGGCGTGACGAGCGCTTCGGCTTACGGCACAGTATCAGGAACGGTGACCTGGCCCGACTTGATCTGACCGATCACGTTGTTGACCTCGGTCTGCTCGGCCGCGGTCAGCGTGATCACGTTGTCCACGGAAAAGCCGACCCCGTCGTTGGCCAGACTGAACAGAAGCACGCCACCCTTGTATGTGCCGGCCTGCACACCCTTGATCGCGTCATACGTAGCCACGTCCACGCGCTTCAGGGCGCTCATGATCACCGACGCGTCCGCATCCTTCTGGTCGGCGTCCACACCGATGCCCCACACACCGTGTTGGCCCGCCGACTGGAGGGCGCCCAAGCCACAGCCACCGGCAACCTGGAAGACGATCTCAGATCCGTGCGCGATCTGGGTCTCGGCGACGCCCTTGCACTTCGTCGGATCGGTGAAATCGTTTGAGTACCCGTTCAGCGTGGTTGCCGTAGGATCTTCGTGCTTGACACCCCACTGGAAGCCAGCGATGTAGTGGTCCACTGGCGGAATCTTCACGCCGCCAACGGAGCTCACGACGTTGGTGCCCTTGGGAGTCTTGTGGTCCTTTTCGAGCAGACCCGAGACCACGCCCACCAGAGCGCCAGCCTCCTGCTCCTTGAAGATCAGAGATTCCACGTTGGCATGGTGCAGGTCGTTGAAGTTCGCATCTGTGCCGAAACCATCGATGATGGCAAAATGCACGTTCGGGAACTGTCCCGACACCGTACCCACCGCCTGCTGCATGAGGAAGCCGACCCCGATCACCAGATCGTAGTTCTGCGTGGCGTAATGCGTGAGATTAGGGACGTAGTCATCGCCGCTGTGCGACTCGACGACGTCGCCCTTGATCCCAAGATCCGTTTCGGCCTTCTGCAGGCCCACGAATGCGAGGTGATTGAAGCTCTTGTCATTCAGGCCGCCGATGTCGGTCACCAGGCCGACCTTGATTTGCTTGGTCGGCGTCGTGCCGCTCCCTGCGGACGACGTGCCGCCACATGCTGCCAGTAGCGACAGCAACATCAGCAGCGACGCGCCAACGGCCAGGAAACGAATCCGTGGATGTGTCATGAGTCCTCCCCCCATCGGCTCCGAGGATCTATTACAGCCTTCGAGTCACCGCACGGACCCCAGTGTCCGCGCGGCACATCCGGCGCAGCGAGCGCTCCCTCGCCGTCACACCGTGTTGTTGCCCCAACTATAGCAGGCTGAACAGGCTAGCGCAAGGACGAGTTTGTCGTCGCATCCCTCCGCTCCTACGTCCGCTCAAACTGGCTTCCCCAAGGGAAGCGACACGACTCTTCTTCGGCGTACAATAATCGCACCGAGGTCAGTGCCTGATCCCCGATCACCCCCGAGGAGGTGGATGATGCCGCGCGTGACTCCCGACCAGATTCGTCAGATGAAAGAGCGCGGGGAGCGCATCCCCATGCTCACCGCGTACGACTACGCCTCTGCCCAGATCCTCGACTCCGCCGGCGTCCCGATGCTCCTGGTCGGCGACAGCTTGGGGAACGTGATCCTGGGGTTTGACACAACCATTCCCGTAACTTTGGACGACATTATCCGACATGCGCAGGCAGTCGTGCGAGGGACACAGCATGCCCTGATCGTGGCCGATTTGCCATTTGGAACGTTTCAGGTCAGTCCAGAGGACACGATGGCGCACGCCGTCCGCGTGATGAAGGAAGCCGGCCCGCAGGCCGTCAAGCTGGAAGGAGGTGTGCGCTCAGCCGCCAGCGTGCGCAAGCTCACCGACGCCGGCATCCCCGTCATGGGGCACATCGGCATGACTCCCCAATCGGTCAACGCCTTTGGCGGTTTCAAAGTGCAAGGGAAAACCGAGCGCGCCGCTCGCGCCTTGCTGGATGACGCCGCCGCGCTCGAGGATGCGGGCGTCTTCGCCATCGTGCTCGAGCTCGTCCCAGCCGCGCTGGCGCAGCTCGTGACGGAACGCGTTACCGTGCCGACCATCGGTATCGGCGCAGGCCCTCACTGTGATGGCGAGGTGCAGGTGCTCCACGATATACTCGGCCTCTTCCCCAACTTCACTCCGCGCCATACGAAACGCTACGCCGAGCTAGGGACCGCCATGCGTGAAGCCGTCGTCGCATACATGAGTGACGTCCGCGAGCGCGCCTTCCCGACTGAAAAGCAGAGCAGCCAGATCGAGCCCGAGGTCCTCGAGGCGCTGCGACGCGAGCCATAGTGGGCAGCCAGCGGGGTCGTTGCGCATCTTCGGG
>CAYQFU010000002.1:66888-69219 GCA_964416775.1 uncultured Ktedonobacterales bacterium | reverse complement strand
ATCTGCACGCACTGGGAGCGCCATCACACCGCGTCCGGCTGCGCCGCAGCGTCAGGTCGCGGGTCCAAGCGCCTAACCAACTGATGCGGTCAGGCGAGTGACAGTCGTCGCCGTGTGTCGTTACAATGGCAGTAGGATCTCGCCAGCTCCCGACAGCTGGGCGTCGTTTGAAGGCGTGGCGCAGAGCGCGGTGTGCGGACGGCGGTAAGCGGCTCTGAGCATACACAAGCTGGCCACGGGGAGGATCGCGCGTGGAGTCACTGCTCGGACAACGCCTTGGCGCATATCTGCTTGAGGCTGAAATCGGTCGCGGCTCCATGGGCATCGTCTACCGTGGGCACCATGTCGAGCAGGGGCACGCGGCTGCGGTCAAGGTCCTGCTCGACTCTCTCGCATTAGATCAGTCGTTCGTCACGCGCTTCACGCGTGAGGCTGGCATCGTTCGGGTGCTCCAACACCCCAATATCGTCCGCCTGTATGATAACGGGGTAGATCGCGGCCACATATTCTTCGCCATGGAATACTTCCCTGGCAGCACCGCGGGCCAACTGCTCAAGCAGCGCGGCCGCCTTCCGGTTGGCCAGGTGATCGAGATCGCCGCGCAGGCCGCGGACGCTCTGGAGTACGCCCACACCCAGGGGCGTCTGGTGCATCGGGATATCAAGCCGGAGAATCTGCTCGTCGACCGCTGGTGCCGCGTCAAAGTGCTGGACTTTGGTCTGGCCCGCGTGGAGGGGCTAAACAGCATTACCCGCGCGGGTACCGTCGTGGGCAGCCTCTATTATGTATCGGCGGAGCAACTGCTCGGTCGCCAGGTCGATGGACGTACGGACGTCTACGCCCTCGGTGTCAGCATGTACGAAATGCTCACCAGCCAACGGCCGTATCGCGGCAGGACACTGACCGAGATGTCAGACGCGATACTCACCGGGAAAGCTGTGCCACCCACTCAGCTCGAATCCAGCATTCCCCGTGAGCTCGAAGCGATCGTCCTCCGTGCCATGGCCCGCGATGTCGCCCAACGCTACGCTTCGGCCGGTGAGATGCACTCCGACCTCCGGGCGTTGCAATCCCGGGCCACCTATGGTCCCGCTTTCGGGCAACCGCTGACTGCCCCCGACGCCCCGTCTCCCCCCTCGTCACCGTCCCGGCTGACGCTCGCGCCACCGCATACCGTTCGCCGCACGGCTCAGTAGCTCTGGCCCGTATGCGCCTGGCCTGCCCCCATCCCTGCGTCGTTGTGGCGCGCTCTCGAACCGCCTTTCTGGTCCATGTCTTGCGAGCGGAACACAGCAAAGGCTGTGTTGGTATCGCCCCCCGCCGCATAGGCTTAGTCCAAGCCCTGGCGCGGCGAGCGACGCTCTCCGCGGGAGGATCACGTCATGGACACACAAGGCACTCAGGACTTCGATAACCAGGGCATTCAAGAGTTCCGCATCGAGCGCGGGGCTCAAGTCGTCGGGACGGATGGTGCGTTGGGAACTGTGGAGCAGATCGTCGTCGACCGAGAGACCGGCGAGGTGCAGAGCCTCGTCGTGCGCGGGGAGGCAGGCATGGATTTCGATCTGCCTGCTGACCGCATCGAGAGCGCCAGCGGCGACCACGTATACCTCTCGATCGGACGGGCAGACCTGGCGGCACATCCAGAGCTTGCCCCGCCGCACAGAGCGGAGCTCTTTGTCCCTGTCGACGAAGGGATCGTCGTGCCGCCGAGCGAGGTTCGGAATCTGGACGTGGAATCGCCGGTGATCATGGAGATCGAGCTCGACGCTGTGGAACTTGCGGCGGCGGCACCCAGCGAGACAGTGCTCGATATCCTACAAGCCGGCGCGGATGTGCCAGACATCGCCGATCAGCCGACGATCGTGCTCGGTCCCGATACCATGCCAGCGACCGCGCCGATGCAGGCTGAGCCTTCCGTCGGGGAGGATGTCGCGCCCAGTGGGCCGGCGGCAACCTCGGCTGAAGAACCCGAACCCGACCGCGCACGAGCCGAACCAGTCCCGCCTGCCGGCGCGGTGCCCCCCATGGCCACGCCGAACGTCACAGACGCCACTATTCCCGTTGCCCCTGGACCTGCCGCCGTAGAAGCCGAACCCGGCCCCCAGATCCAGACGCGAGTGGTCCCGGTGATGTCGCCTCCGGTTGCGGCGACCGGGCCCTTCGCGGAGCCGAGCATGCAGTCACGCGGTCCTCAGGGCGCCGATTATCGCGAGCCCGGTCTGGGAGCGAGGCTGGCTCCCCTCACGGCGACCATCATTCTGGTTGGTGCCGCCGGCGCTGGCGTGGCGTACCTCGTCCTCCGGCGCCGGCAGCGCCTGCTCTCCGCGC
>CAYQFU010000002.1:49923-66788 GCA_964416775.1 uncultured Ktedonobacterales bacterium | reverse complement strand
GGTCTCGTGGCCGGCATGACGTATGCCGCTCGCGACAGCGCACTGCGCGCACAGACCCAGGGTATGCGCCTCGCCGAGGCGTCCAGCGACGCCGCAGGTGCGCTCCGGCGCAGCGTGGTCGCGTCGTTCCCGCGGTTACTCATCCGCGTGCGCCGCCCCATGATGATGAGGAGCAGGACTGGCAGCCGCGCGGCTGCCGCCCCCGCCGCGGGGGCCGAACGAGCGGCAACCACCAGCGTGCGCGAGGCGCAAAGACGGCGAGCGGCCCCACGCCGCGCCGCTCGCATAGGCAGGCGTTTGCGCTGGTTTCGCCGGGGCCTCATCGCCGGGTCCGCGTGGAGCATCCTCTTCGCGCCCGAGCCTGGGCAGGCGGCGCGACAAAGGCTTGCTGCTAGATTTGGCGGCACGACGAGCGCCGTCCCGCAGGCGATGACGTCCTCCACATCCGATGAGCATGTCGGCGCCACTGGCCCCCATCCGCTCACTCCATCCGGGACAACACGAGCGCCCTTCACCGGCGTCGAGTCCTCCGCTCCTTTGGTACAACCGACATCCGAAGAACCTGTGCTTCCCTCGCCACCGCCAGACATCTTCAGTGACGATCTCCCAGCCACGCCTCCCGCACCGTAACACGCCCTCGCATGCTCGCTCGCTATACCACTGCCCACGGCTGACCACCCCAGCCGTGGGCGCACTGTTCCATCGATATGCGGCGCCCGACACGCCGCGTCGCAGGCACCGCGGCCGCTCGCCGAAGCACCGCGGCTCGCGCTCCCAGAGCGCGCACCAGCAGCCTATCTGGCGCCATGCCCAGCGAAAGCCACGATGGGACGTGACGTGACCACGCCACGAGCGGTACGATATCCACGGCTCTTATACTGTCGTCGAGTTGAGAGAGTGGGTGGAGCGAGTGAGCACGCTGGACCTGTTCCGTCTGGATGGAAAGACCGCCATTGTCACCGGTGGAGGCCGCGGCCTTGGCCAGTGGATAGCGGAGGCATTGTCGGAGGCGGGCGCACGTGTCGTGCTGTGCTCGCGTAAAGTACAGGCCTGTGAAGACGTCAAGCAAGGCATCGAGGCCAAGGGTGGACACGCGCTGGCGCTGGCCTGTGACATTACCCGGCCGGACGACGTGCAGCACGTAGTCGACGCGACGCAAGCGACCTTTGGCGGCGTGGACATCCTCGTGAACAACAGCGGCGCCACCTGGGGCGCTTCCGCGGAACAGATGCCGCTAGAGAAGTTCGCCGCCGTCATGGAGGTCAACGTCAACGGCACCTTCCTCATGTCGCAATCGGTGGGCAAGAGCATGATCGCGCGCGGCGTGGGTGGAACGATCATCAACATCGCCTCAATCGCCGGCCTGCGCGGAGGGCACCCCGATTTCATCAACGTCATCGGCTACAGCACGAGCAAGGGCGCCATCATCAACATGACGCGCGACCTGGCCACCAACTGGGCCCGTCACGGTATCAGCGTCAACGCCATTGCGCCAGGTTGGTTCCCCACGCGGATGTCGCAGGCTCTGCTCGAGCGCTTCCGCGAGCCAATGCTGGCGCACATTCCCCTCGGACGCTTCGGCCAACCGCAAGACATCCAGGGTGTGGCGCTGTTTCTCGCCTCGCCCGCTGCGGCCTACATCACGGGCCAAATCATCGTCGTCGACGGCGGCTCGACCGCCTGGTGACAGCACGCGACACGGAGAAACGCCCGCAGGGCATTACCATTTCAGATCGTTGACATCGCATGGCGAGCGTGCTACGCATGCGTGGAGGGAGCGAACAATGCAGACTCGATCCAGCGACGAGGAACCGACCACGGCGCAGAGCGATGGCCACGCTGCCACTGGCGCCGGCACGAACGCATTGATCGCCGACGTGACGCAGTCACTCGGCACTGACTTCTACTTCATGGATGAGCTGCTCACCGACCAGGAACGCGCCGTTCGCGACAAGGTCCGCGCGTTCTCTGATCGCGAGGTCATCCCGATCATCAACGACTACTGGGAGCGTGCGGAGTTTCCCTTCGATCTGATCCCTAAGCTCGCCCAACTGGGTATCGCTGGGAGCAGTATCAAGGGCTACGGCTGCCCTGGCATGAGCGCGCTGGCGTCAGGGCTGATCGCGCTCGAGCTGGCACGCGGGGATGCCAGCGTCTGCACATTTTTCGGCGTGCACTCCGGTCTGGCTATGTCGTCGATTGCCATGTGCGGCTCCGAGGAGCAAAAGCAGCGCTGGCTTCCTTCGATGGCCCGCATGGAGAAGATCGGCGCCTTCGGACTTACAGAGCCCAACCATGGATCGGACTCCGTCGCCCTGGAGACGCGAGCCCGCCGCGACGGCGACGAGTACGTGCTGGACGGGGCCAAGCGCTGGATCGGCAACGCCAGCTTCGCCGACGTGACCATCATCTGGGCGCGCGATGACGATGGCAACGTTGGCGGCTTCCTCGTGGAAAAGGGCACGCCCGGGTTCGAAACCCACGTCATGACCGGCAAAGTATCCAAGCGTGCGGTGTGGCAATCCGACATTCAGCTCGAGCATGTGCGCGTACCCGCCGAAAATCGCCTGGCGCTTGCCCGCACCTTCAAGGACACTGCGCGCGTCCTGACGGCGACACGCTCGGGCGTGGCGTGGGAAGCTGTCGGGCATGCCATAGCCGCCTACGAGATCGCGGTCAACTATACGCGCGCGCGCGTGCAGTTCGGCCGGCCACTCGCGAGCTTCCAGATCATTCAGAACAAGCTCGCGAGTATGCTGGCCAACGTTACCACCATGCAGCTGCTCTGTCTCCGGTTGAGCCAGCTGCAAGAGCAGGACAAGATGACCGCCGCCATGGCATCGCTCGCCAAGATGAACAACGCCCGCCTCGCGCGGGAAGTCGTTGCCGAAGCGCGCGAGATGCTTGGTGGCAATGGCATCCTGCTCGACTACCACATCGCGCGACACCATGCGGACATCGAGGCCGTGTTCACCTATGAGGGGACCGACACCATGCAGTCTCTGATCGTCGGCAGAGAAATCACCGGTGTCCAGGCGTTCGCGCCCCGGTAGTGCAGAGCACCACCAAACGCGGTACGGATGTGCGAGTCTGGAGCGCACCGTTGCCAGTGCCATTCAAGCATCTGCGTCCGCATCTGGGTCCGCATCCGCGTATGGATACTGCTCCACGGAAGCGCCATGCCGCTCGATGATCCGCGGGTAGGTGACGCCAGCCTGCGCCCCGTCGCGCACGATTGCCTCCAGTCGCACGACGTGGCGCAGCTCGTCGCCAAAGTCGAAGATGTATAACAGGCGTTGCCGCGCATGCAGCGGCAGATGCTCCAGCCTGAAAGCCGCCGCGCTCCGGCCGTCACCGGCAGGACTCTCATATTCGGTCATTGAGTCCCATGCCTTGCCGCTCAGATAGAACGCGTACAGGTGGTCGTCATCCCAGTCAAACGCGTCCTGGATCGCCTCATGCAGATCATGAAGCGTCTGGTCACCGCGCACTTCAATGCGCCGCCAGACCTCAGTGTCCCATTCAAGTGTCACCAGAAAACGATACACCGTCCTGGCGCCCGCCTCCGTCGCCGGCAGCTCAGGCTCGAACGAATCACTGGATTCGTCCTCAACCGCCCAGTCCGGATCATCTTCGTCAGGCACCCAATCGGGCGGGGGGAACGTCACAGTGAACATCTCGCGCCGCTCACCAATCTGCAGATAGACCGGGTATTCGATAGGGAGGAGGGGCATGTAGGGGTCCTGCAGGGACCGATCATTGAAGCGAAAATACGAGCTCAGCACATCCAGCGCCATCGTCAGCGCCCGCACTTCTCGCGTGTTTGGCGACCTCGGCTCCTCGTTCCCCCCGGTGCGCACGAACATCGGCACACCCTGGCGTGAGCGGAACGTCAGTCCATGCTGTTCCAACCAGTCCGCGTACGAAGGGTCCACCTCCTTGAGCGGCACAAAGTACACTGCCAGGCTGTCTGGCTCCGCACTCTTATTGTCGCCGGCAAACGCGCCGGCCTGCGCCATCATTCCAGCCACCATGGACCGCAACGTGTCGCGCGGAACGTCATCCACGGGTGCGCCAGACCGCCGCAGGACCTCGATCATCAGATCGATGTCCGCATCCTGCGTCTGGATCTCCCGACCCTGGTCCATGGCCCGGCGCAGCCCCTCCATCGAGTAATAGAGCGCCACGCCGCGGACCATTCCTGCTGCCCCCAATACAGAGGCGTACAGCGTCGTCACACCGGTCCGCGGCCCATGCTTGCCCACCTTGACCAGCAGCGGCGGATGATCCGGGAGATAGCGCCAGGGCGCCCTCCGCCAGAATTTGGCAGCCGATTCGAACAATGGCGGAAGCAGCTTCTGGTCAACTTTCCACTCAAACGGTGTCGCGTCAGCCTCATCATCCACACCCAGAGCGCTGGCGAACGACTCATATGCGGTATCGAAGTCCGGCAGACTCTCCACATACTCCACGGAAACGCCCAGTGGGTCGAACACGGCTGCCGCACTCTGCGCCAACGTGGCGTCGTTCACACGCACTCTGCCGGGCAATGACGGAACGAGTGTCGCCCTCAGCCTATCTCCAGGCATTTGCCCGGCATCGTCGTCGCCCACAGTCTGGTCCCGAATGACTGGCATGG
Source organism: uncultured Ktedonobacterales bacterium (assembly GCA_964416775.1). Lineage (GTDB taxonomy): Bacteria > Chloroflexota > Ktedonobacteria > Ktedonobacterales > JADMIN01 > CAYQFU01. Next base: position 62,149 of record CAYQFU010000002.1, on the reverse strand, counting down.
GGAGTGGGAACGGCCCTGTACAGGCCGTAACCAGGCAGCCGATGGCATCCGCAATGGCAGCCTCCTCCGTGCGGTCCGCGTCGATCACCGCGATCGATCGAACCAACTGCTCGCCCCCGTGCAGCCAGATGGCGAGCCGCGCATCAGCTATTTCGTCGCGACCGCGCCCAGGCACTTTGAGCGTCCGCATGCCACCCTCGATGACCAAATCCTCGTTGCGCGGTAATCGAGGCAGCCTGGCAAGCTGTGCCTTCGTGGGTCCTTGTCGCTTCGGCATAATCCGCCCCCTGGCTGGCAACCCCTTTGATACATGACACCCGCATTGGCCGCAATCACATCCTGGAAGGCAGCATATCACACCCCTCCACTCGTCCCAGCATCCGTCCGTCGAATGACGCTCCAACTACCGACGGCGCGGTCTGGCCGAGGGTGCACGGGCGTGGTATAATCTGCGTCACCACGAGTTAGTGTAACATGTACACTAACTTCGCTGGGCTATCAAAGTCCGACGGTAAAGCAGCCACACGGCCGACATGGGAACAGAGTCAAATTGTCGGCGGAGGGCGCCCATCATGAGCCAAAGTACGGTCCCAGATCCTTATCCTGCGCCGAGCATGTGGCGCCCTTCCCTGCCTGAGCTGGCATGCGACGTCGTCATCGTGGGTGGTGGCGTGGCCGGGCTCACTGTTGCACTGAGCTTGCCTGCTGACCTGCGGGTCGTGCTGGTCACCAAGTCCGCTCTCGGCGAGAGCAACACGCGTTATGCGCAGGGTGGTCTCGCGGCCGCTGTCGGTCTGGACGACACTCCAGAGCTCCACTGGCGCGACACCCTGGCGGCAGGCGCTGGGCTCGTGGATGAGCAGGCGGCGCGTGTGCTGGTGGAGGAAGCGCCCGAAGCTGTCGCCTGGCTGATCCGCACCGGCGCGCAGTTCGACGAGCGCCCGGATGATTCCGCGGCGGGTCAATCGGCGTCCGCTCGTGAACGGGCGCTCGCGCAACGCTACGCACTCGGTCGCGAGGCGGCGCATAGCCGCCGGCGCGTGCTGCATGCGCACGGCGATGCAACTGGCGCAGAGATCGAGCGCGCGCTCGTCGCCGCGGCGCGGGCGCGCACGTCCGTTCTCGAGCATACCCGCGCATTGGATCTGCTGGTCGAGGATGGACGCTGCCGCGGCGTAGTGGTGGCGCGGCATGGCACGTGTCAGCTGATTCGTGCCCAGCGGGCGACGGTTCTGGCTAACGGTGGCGCGGGCCAACTCTGGCTCCGCACCTCCAATCCAGTGGGAGCCACGGCGGACGGCGTCGCCATGGCGTGGCGCGCGGGCGCGATGCTGGCCGACCTGGAGTTCGTGCAGTTTCATCCGACCGTGCTCGTCCCCCCCCGGGAAGGCGGCGACGCCTTTCTGATCTCTGAGGCAGTGCGCGGCGAAGGAGCCTACCTACGCAATGCGGCGGGCGAGCGGTTCATGCCCCGCTACCACCCCGACGCCGAATTGGCCCCCCGCGATGTGGTCGCACGCTCCATTCTCAACGAAATGCTGGCGACGGGATCTGCCAGCGCGTTCCTCGATCTGCGCCACCTCCCCACCGAAGCGATGCGGCTACGTTTCCCCAGCATCGCCGCGGCATGCGCCGAGCATGGTCTTGACCTCGCACGTGATCTGATCCCGGTGGCCCCGGCGGCGCACTACTTCATGGGCGGCGTGGCGGTGGATACCTCCGCGCGAACCAGTCTGGCAGGCCTGTTCGCGGTAGGCGAAGTGGCGTGTACGGGTGTACACGGTGCCAATCGCCTGGCCAGCAACTCGCTCCTCGAGGGCCTCGTGTTTGGCCGGCAGGCCGCCCACGCCATCGCCGCGGACGTTCCCCCCCAAACCGCTCCACCGGAGCGGGTGGAGCGCGCGCCCAGCGTTACGGCCTCAGCGTCGCCGCTGCGGGGGGCGGCGGTGGAGGCGCCTATCGTCGAGCCCGCCATGCACCTTGGCGACACCAGCGGCCCAACGCGTTGGGCGCTTCGCCGTGCAATGTGGGAACACGTGTCGCTGCGCCGCGACGACACTGGACTCGCCGCCGCACAGGAGACGCTGCGTGCGTTGGCATCTGGCTCGGCCGTGGATGCCGAGACTGGCGCCATGCTCGTGGTCGCCCAGCTGATCGTGGCGGCCGCGCGCGCCAGGCGCGAGAGCCGGGGCGGGCACTTCCGCACTGATTATCCGGCGCCACAGGAGTCCTGGCAGGGCCAGCACACGCTGGTACTCGGGCGAGGCGCGGAACCGGCGCGCCGAGAGGGCGACGTCGAGCAATCCACGTCCTTCACGGCCAGCCACAAAGGCACGACACATGGATGATTCACTGAAAGCGCCTTTGGACGCCGATCTTGTACGGCGCGCGCTGGCTGAGGATATCGGCAGTGGCGACGTCACGACACTCGCGACCGTCCCGGCGGGCACCCATATCGCGGGCACCATCATCGCGCGTGAGGCGGGCGTCATCGCAGGCTTACCCGTGGTTGCCCAGGTGTTCCGCACCGTGGACCCATCCGTGCGCATGGACGCGGCCGTGGCTGATGGGGACGCGGTATCCAGCGGCGACCTGCTTGCCAGCATGGACGGCGACGCGCGCGCCTTGCTCACCGCCGAGCGCACCGCGCTGAACTTCCTCGGCCGGCTCTCGGGCATCGCCACCCTCGCCGCTCGCTGCGTCGCGGCCGTGGTGGGTACGCGCGCGGTGATCGTAGACACACGCAAGACCACTCCTGGCCTGCGGGCGCTCGAAAAGTACGCCGTGCGCGCCGGTGGGGCGCGCAATCATCGGTTTGGGCTGGACGATGGAGTGCTCATCAAAGACAACCACATCAAAGCCGCGGGTAGCATAGAAGCCGCCATCTCCCGTGCCCGCTCGTACGCGCCCCACCTGCTGCGTATCGAGGTGGAGTGCGAAACGCGAGACGAGGTGCGCCGCGCCCTCGACACCGGTGTTGACGCCATCCTGTTGGACAACATGTCGCTCGACGACCTGCGAGCGTGCGTCAACCTGATCCGTGAACACACACCGAACGTCCTCGTCGAGGCCTCTGGAGGCATCGGCACCGATCCGCATCGGCTGCGCGATGTCGCTCTGACCGGTGTGGATTTGATTTCCCTTGGCGCGCTGACGCACTCAGCGCCTAACTTCGATGTCTCGCTGGAGTTCTCCGACCCGCGATGACATGAGCTACTCGGTCCCCCGCCGCGACGCGGTCGAGTGATCGATGGGAATGTGTACAAGGAGTTTACCGTGTCGACTCAACTCACCGTTTCGCCGACCCCGTCTGAGACCGACGTGTGCCAGGACAGCCAGGAATCGCGCATCCTGCCGGTACTCGCCGAGTGGCGCGCACATCAGGTTGGCTCCGAGCATCCGCGACCACGCCATGCGGGGGCGGAGCGCGCCGATCAGATTCCCCAACAGTACGCCGTAATGCCTGGCGAGGAGCTGGATCGTCACATCGCCGCGGCACGCCAGGCATTGGGCGACCGGCTGGTGATCCTCGGCCACCACTACCAGCGCGACGAGATCATCAAGTGGGCCGATGCCCGCGGCGACTCCTTCAAGCTGGCGCAATTCGCGGCATCCCGCCAGCAGGCTGACTATATCGTGTTCTGCGGTGTGCACTTCATGGCTGAGAGTGCGGACATCCTGAGCGCCGCACACCAGCACGTCGTACTGCCCAATCCCGCCGCCGGGTGCTCTATGGCGGACATGGCCAATGCCGCGGAAGTCGACGAATGCTGGGATGCGCTCGCTGACGTATTCGCCGGCGAAGACAACGGCGAGAAGCAGGCGGTGGTGCCGGTCACGTACATGAACTCGGCCGCGGACCTGAAGGCCTTCTGCGGCCGTAACGGCGGCATCGTCTGCACGTCGTCCAATGCGCCGTCCGTGTTACGCTGGGCATTCGCCCACGGGCGCCGCGTGCTCTTTTTCCCTGATGAGCACCTCGGCCGGAACACGGCATTGGCAATGGGCATCGCGCCTGACGAGATTGTCGTGTGGGACCCGCGCAAGGACTACGGCGGCATCGACGACGATACGATGCTCTCCAACGCGAAGGTGATCCTCTGGAAAGGCTGGTGCTCGACGCACCAGCGCTTCACAGCGGCTCAGATCGCGAAAGCGCGCCAGGAGTATCCTGGCATCCAGATCGTGGTCCATCCCGAGTGCCAGCACGATGTCGTGCAGGCGGCGGACATGAACGGCTCGACGGAATACATCATCAAGGTCATCGAGCAATCGCCCGCCGGCAGCATCTGGGGCGTCGCCACGGAAATCAATCTGGTCAAGCGGCTTGCCCGTGAGCATCCCGACAAGACGATCTTCTGCCTCGATCCGGTCGTCTGCCCGTGCTCGACGATGTACCGCATTCATCCCGCCTATCTCGCCTGGGTGCTCGACGAGCTGGTCGCCGGACACATCGTCAACGAGGTCACCGTAGACCCCGAGATCGCGCAGTGGGCCAAGGTGGCGCTCGAGCGCATGCTGGCGAACAAGGGCTAGCGCTCGCTCAAAACAATGAGACCTTTCTACGACTGCGACTGATACGTCGAGATGCACCGGGCGCGAGGTCGCCATCAAGCCATCTCGTCCCTCGCCGAACATTCTTGAGACCTCTTTGAGTGCGGCATGTGCCTTGCGATCAGATATAATGAGCGCAGGGATCCACATCGGCCGCACCACGGTATGCGTGCGCCGTGTGAGAGGGGTCGCGCGGCACCATTTGCGAGGAGGAGGCGAGCAATGAGCGAGCAGAACGGCAACGCTGCGACCGGCGTGACGGTGGGTGACCTCCGGCGGGCGCTGAGTGCCTTGGACTGGGAGCACGGGCTGACCCGGCATCAGGTGCAGCGGAAGTGTCGTCTGCTCCCATACAACATTTTTCTGCGTCTGCCCGATAGCAAGCGATACTATTCCGGCACTGAGCTGTTGCACGATGCGCGGGTCGCCGCCAGCCGCGCTGAAGGCGAGTTCTTGGGGCCCACGCCAGACATTCCCGAAGACGAGGTGTTGGACGAGGGAGGTCCACCTGCCTGGGGACCCTCGCCCCTGTTTACGCCAGGTGGCGTCGTGGATAGCACCAGCGCGGAAGATCGTTTACCAACCGAGCCCGAGGAGTAGGGCCTCCGGCAACGCACGCACCACGGGCTGTGAGGCAACGCGGAGCGTACCCCGAGCCTCGTCAAGTTGTGCCGGCTACGCGAACAAGCCCACCGCGCGTACGCGCGGTGGGCTCCATGCACCATGCGGCCGGCCCGGACTACTTGTCTTTAAAGTAGTCCGCGTTGATCTTGATATACTCTTTCCATTGCGCGGGGACCGCGCTCTCCTCGAAGATCGCGGTGACGGGGCACGCAGGCTCGCATGCACCGCAGTCGATGCACTCATCAGGATTGATGTAGAGCATCTGAACCGTGGGGAACTCTGGCTCGCTGTCGGTGGGATGGATGCAGTCCACCGGGCATACGTCCACGCACGAGGCGTCCTTTACGCCGACGCAGGGCTGAGTGATGACATACGTCATGGGAAGCCAATCTCCTTGACCAGCAGAGGTGTTCTTGGGGGCTAGCGGACCCTGGCGAGTGCATCACCACGCTCCAGCCTGCCTGGCGCCGCGTGCGGACGCACCGCCTCCCGCGTTCCGTTCCCCATTATACTACCGAAGGCCAGAGTGCTGACCGCTTCAACGTCCTCGGCGTTCGTGCCAACGGTCGCTACAGCGTAGACCTCTCTCAGGCGCGTGGCATACCTGCGTGGCGCAGCCGCGATCTAGATGTTCCGCCCTGAATGTATATGAAGCCAAGCGCAGTAGTTGACTCGTTCCGTGCTTTCATGTACACTCCGAGCAGCCTCGGCACAGGATCATGCAAGCAATGCCGGCGGCCCGGCGGAAGGACCTCCCCACTCATCGCTCCATTCTCGTGGACATGGTACCCTCGCGGTGCCCTCCGTGCATGAGTATGGGGCTTGAACCGCAGCGGCATTTCACGATGCAGAGCTCACCGCATGAGGGAGCGATATGGGAATACGTCCGCGCCGCGCGCTGCCGGTCGGTGCCTATCGGATCCAATCCTCGCCACATGAGCCGGGAGCATCGGCGTCGCCGGCGCCACGCCTATCCGCGAACCTGCGGCGCGGGCGCCGACCTGTCACGCTCCGCGTCCGTCTGCTGATTGCGCTGGTCGGCGTCGCGCTCCTGCCCCTGCTCGCGACGACTTCAGGTGGCATTTATCTGGCACGCACCCGCCTGCAACGGCAGGGACAGCAAGTGTTGCTCCATCGCGCGACCTCCACCGCCTCAACGATCGACAACTACCTGGCGGGTATCCGCACCTCCCTCGTGTCCGCAAGCCAGGAAGTGGAGAAGCTCATCGCGACGGATGCGCAGCTCGGGCCGAACACGCGAACCGCCATCCAGGATGTTCTCCACGCCACCAGTGTCGCCAATAACTTCACGTCCTCCGAGGCCACTCAATACGTCGCGACCAATGGCATCGTGCTCTCCTCCGACCAACCCGGAGACATCGGTGAGGATCTCAGCAAATCGCCTACGGTGCAGGGAGCGCTCGGCGGTACCTACACTGTTTCGGGAGTGGCCTTTGATCCTCAGGCACCGTCTGACCTGCGCGAGAGGCTTGAGGCGGCCACACCTATCTACGGCATACGAGGGGGAGTTCCCCGCCCGGTCGGCGTGCTCCATGTCCGCTTTTCAACGCAGCGATTCGCCCGATGGGTCCAACTTGACGGCAGCGCCCAGGGTGGCGGCATCCTCATCGAGCCGGATTCGGGGATCGTGCTAGCGCAAAGTGTGACCAAGAAGGATGTGACGTTCGCCAGCATCGCGCCTCTGCCGGCACAAACACAGGCCGACCTCACTACGAGCATGCGATATAACCCCTCGACCGCTGGACACAGCATCGTCGTGCATGCCATACCAGGCTTGACCGTGGATGAACTCCAGGCCGGCACGACCTTTATCACCGCTGGAACGTTTGATGGGTCGAACACGTCGAGCATGATGTACGCGGTAGTCCGCATCGTCAACGCTCCGACTGCGACGCCGTGGACGTATCTGCTGGCAACATCCTCTGCCGCACTCACAGCTTCGGCAGACCAGTTACTTGCCTTCGACAGCCTCCCGCAGCTCTCGATGGCGCAGACGGCGCTCGTCATTCTTGTGGTGGCGCTCGGCGTGAGTCTCGCCACAGCATACTTCACCGGCCGGTGGGCTGCGACCTGGCTCACTTCCACGGTACAGGAGCTCGGCAGCACGGCCAGAGCATTTCTCAACCTCAGCAACGACCAGCGCACGACAGCCGAGGAACAACGACACCGCCTGACGGTTGCCCGCTCATCACTGCAGGACCTGCACCGTACAGCCAGTGAGGTGTCAGAAGCGCTCGAGCGGACCATAGGATACGCCGAGGACACTCGCCGCTCGAGTACTCCATATTCCCTGCCTGGTCAGATGGCAAATGCCGGTGCATACGTACAGTCGGGCGCGGGTCGGTGGACACAGTGGGCACCCGTGTTGCGCGATCGGTTGATCCGTCAGCGCGACATCTGTATTCGCCTCGCTCGGGACGCGCGCATCACTGCTGACACGGCGGGGCGTATGCGCGATCGCGGCAGCGCCATCACCACGCAAGCATCCTCGCTAGAGGCGACGCTGTGGACCGGCGGTGTCGTTCAGACGCCGCAAGACCAGCCAGGCAACAGGGCAGGCAGCGCGCGACAGGCAGCCCAGCGCAGCTCGGCCGGCTTTAGCACGGGGACACTCAGGCTCGTTCTCCTGGGCTTGCTCGTCGCATTTGGCCTGCTGCCCTCACTCGTCTTCGCCACCACCTCCAATCAGCTGGTGCAGGGCCGCCTCGCCGACCAGAGTGAACAGGCCATTCTGACCCAGGCCGAGAGTCGGGCGGCATCGCTCGATGCGCTACTCGGCCAGCAGCAGGAACAGGTATCGGGGCTGGACACCTTTTACCGCTCGATGACGAATCCCACGTCGGGAGTCACACCCGCTCTCGTGGATGAGACACTCAACGCAGCTACGTTACCGGGTGCGGCTGATCTGGGCACGCAGCTTCTCGAGCTGGCCGCCTATCCGAGCGGCACCGTGGTGGCCAGTTCGGCAGCCGCCACACTCAACACCAGCGTCGCCAATCTCTCCGTGTTCGCTGGCGCGCGCACCCTTCGGGCTAACACGGCGAGCACGACTGCGGCATACTATGACCCATCTACGCAAGAAGGCTGGTACTACATCGCCGCGCCTGTGTTCTCGGCAGATCAGACCACTCTGATCGGTGTGGCGATTGGCAAGTACTCGCTGGCACCGGTCTGGCGACTCTTGAACCAGACGCCTGCTGAATCCACCGGCTCAGTAGGCACCTTTACGCTCGTCGTCGAGCGCAACGACTTGATCGTGCTCGGAGACAGCCGCACGCCCCGCGGGGTATTCTTCGCCTCGGCGACGCTTGACCCAGCGGCACTCACCGGCCTCTGGAACGCAGGCAGATATCCCGGTGGGCATACCCCACCAGTTTCGGCCCTCCCAGAGGTGGCCTCCGCGGTGCGCGCACCACAGGCCACACCTTCACCAGACGGGTTCACCGGGAGTGCCGGGCCCGGCAAGGCGCAGACCCGCTTCTGGGTGGTTGGATTGAATCACGCGCAGTGGGACCTGGTAGAAGCGCTGCCAGTGACTGAGGCCACGGCAATTGCCGACGAGCTGACGCGCTACAATTTGCTGTTGGCCGTCATCGTCGCCGTGTTGACGACTCTGCTGGCGTTGATCCTAGGTCAAAGTATCATCGTGCCGGTGCGGCGCCTCCGCACACGTTTTCGCGATGCCGCCCGCCGGCTCGTCTCGCTTACCCGGCGCCAGGATGAGGCCGCGCGACGGCAAGAGGCCGTTCTCCCTCCCATCGAGTCCACCGCTCAGTTGTTGACTCTGGAAACGGAAGAGGTAGCCGAGCTGCTCTTTGCACGCCGTACCACCCCAGGGCCAGGCAGTCAATCGGGATATGCCGCATACTCGCCTGAGCGCAATGGCGGGCGCCGCAACCTTGAGCCCGCTCCACCCATGGGTTATTCACCGCCTTCTAATCCGTGGGCAGGCGCCGGCGCCATCGCCGGGTATCCGCAGGACGGGCAAGGATCCGTCTCGCGGGAGATTGCCACGCCCAGCTTCGACGAGTTGCGTCGCGCGCGGGTGCTCGCCAACGACTGGGGTCTGCGCCAACAGCGCATTTTGGCGGACCTGGCCAGTGCGCTGAACGCTACTGACCAGCTCACCCGTGCGAGCGTGGACGGCCAGCAGGAGGCAGCGCAATTGGCCACGCTCGCGGACGAATTGCTGGCGAACGCACGCTGAACCCAGTTCAGTTGCAAACACATGCACGTTGGGTCCGGCATCGGCCCACCCACGGCCCGAATCCTGCATAGTTGCACCCTGGAACAGCTTCATGACGCACGTCCGCGCCCGCGGGCGGTGCGGTCTCGTCGTCGGAGCTGGGGCACATCAGGGAGTCAGGAGGGTACGACTGTGGGCATGTTGCGCATCATGTCGCATCGCGGCGATGATCGGATCATGTGGGACCACACGGCTGTGGAGGTGGGCGAGCGCGACGCGGACGCCGCGGTGGCGGAAGCCGAGCGCATCTTCGCCGAACAGCGCGCGCGCGGCGCGACCGCCTTCAAGATGGGGCACGGCAAGCCGACCCAGATCATCGAAGCGTTCGATCGCACCGCGGAGCAAATCGTCATTGTGCCGCGCGTGGTCGGAGGGTGAGCCGGTGGTGGCCAATGCCCTTGTCAGGGTAGGTTCCGCTCCCACAGGCGACCCAAAGCAGGCCATGGCCGTGGCGCTGACAGTCGTCGTGTGGTTCGTCATCGTGTTGGCAGCCTCGCCGATGATCTGGCTGCTCATACAGCCGCATGTACGGGCATGGCTGCCGGCGGAGCGCAAGGCGACGTCTTTGCTCAGGGAGATGCTGTCCCCAGAGGAGTTCCGCCAGCTCACCTGGCTGGGATATGTCGACGTCCCTAGCCCCTCGGACAGCAACCGCACGTACCGTGTGCCCCGCACCAGAGGCTACGTGCAGGTCCTGGATGGCGGCCGCGCGGTCATGCGTCTGTGCCTCCAACCAACGGAGCGGATTCCAGACGCCGATGTGGTGCTGCTCCACAAGCTCATGATCGAAGCGAACGAGTCAGCCTATCTGGACAAAGCGAACAAGTTTCCCTATCGGGACGTCCGCTAACGCCATTCCTGCTTCACAAGACGCCGGCCCGGTAACTGCGCGCGGTACCGCTGGCCGGCGTCCGTGTGCGCGGATGCCGCGAGGTCAGTTCAGCTCGACCGGATGATACCCGTTCTGCTTCACGCAGACGTGCTCTGGCTCCATTGGGAGGCCGCAGAACGGACACCGGGGACGCCCGCCCGCGAGCGCTCCCGTGATGTGGCCGCTCAATCGTGTCGCTTGCTGGCGCGAGATCCTCGCGGCGAACTCCGGCTCGACATCCTCCTGCGCGACGAGCTCGCCTTCCTGTTCCACGACCACCAGGGGAGCGGCCAGCAGCACGATGAGATCGCTGTCCTCGTCATAACCGAGCGTCAACTGCGCGACCTTGAAATCCACGTCCGGCTCTTCGGGAAAGTCGCTTGGCGCACCCGGCGGGCGCGGCACGTTCGCTTGCGCTTCGGGCCGCAGTACTGTGCCGCCGGAGACTTGCGCGAGCAGTTGATCGATTGCCAGCGAGAGCGCCTCCATTTGCTCGCGTTCCAGCCATAGACTGGCCGTTCCGTGTGCGCTGCGCGCAAAGAGACGAAAGCGACGTTGGCCGGGCTGTCCGATGGCCTCCGCGTCCAGCAGATCTGTGCGGCCGAAGTCATGCAATTCACTACTCATCGCGCCTCACCTCTTTCTGCTGCGGTACCGTTCCAGTGTAGCACTGGATAGTCGCCAGCGGCAAATGCACAGCAGACGCTCGCTGCGATCGGCTTGACAGGAGCCCAGGCATGGAGTATCATTAATGCCGTCCCGTATGGGGCCAAGCCAAAGTGGTGGAACTGGTAGACACGCAACGTTCAGGGCGTTGTGTCCGAAAGGGCGTGGGGGTTCGAATCCCCCCTTTGGCACCACGGAAGGGTCGCATAGTTGGCCTAGTGCGGCGGTTTGCTAAACCGCTGTCGGGGTTACTCCCGACCGTGGGTTCGAATCCCACCCCTTCCGCCAGTCAGAAACCCGCTCAGTGAGCGGGTTTCATGTTTTTCTCACCAGGAAGTCCGCTCACGGTGTAGACCGCTTCCCTGACCCCCCTCACACCGCGGAATGAATCTGCAGCAGCACAAGTATCCGCGACACCACTTGTACGGGTTCACGACCGCGCATCACGCCCTCGTGCTACAGGAATCGTCCGCGTCTGATGGTGAGCTTGTGGGCGCGCGGAAACCCGCTCGGAGTGCAGCGCGCTGATGGCCTCCTCGAGCGATAGCGTGGTTCCGTGCTCGAACGCGGCTGCCCACTGTTCCTCTCCAAGTGCGGTGCGGAGTCGATGTGACGCCGCTGCGATCCTACCGCTGTCCTCGTCAGACAGACACTCACCAACGGTCTCGCTCGCCGCAACGGCAGCGCCAAGCAGCCGTGCGCCTACTAGCGCATCTCCCATCTCAGCTGTCGACGTTGCTAAAACGACGAGTAATTCGGCAGTCATCGAGGGATCCTTGGTGGTGCGTAGCACGGCGATGCTTTCGCGGGCCAGCGCGCTTGCCCGCCTGAAATTGCCCTGTTCCATGGCTAACTGTGCGAGGGTTGTCAGCTGCCGGGCAATGCCGTGGGGGTGGCCTGCGCGCCGCTGCCAGTCAAGAGCTTCACGCAGGTAAGCTTCAGCTGAGGCAAGATCACCGCTCGCGCGCGCGAACACGGACAGGTTGGAGAGGCAGGCTCCGATCCAGCCAGGGTGACCAAGCGTATGGGCACAGCGCAGCGCGTTCTGAACATGCTGGATCGCTTCGGCTTGCGGGCGATGTTGATCCGTCGCAAGAAGTCCGAGGACCAGGAGCGCGCGCACTTCCTCATCGGTATAAAACCCACATCACTCTGGAAGCATTAGGTGACACATATTGGTGGGTTCCGGAGCGTGTGGCGCCTTAACCGGCTGAGACTAAGCGGGGTGGCGGCGTCTTCTTCGC
>CAYQFU010000002.1:6375-49823 GCA_964416775.1 uncultured Ktedonobacterales bacterium | reverse complement strand
GCCGTGAAGTCCTGCGAGATACGGCCGAATGGGGCGTATTCCGCCCGCTCGCGAAAGCCCGACCCAGACATGTTGAGTACCGGCTCGCCTCGGTCGGCTGCGTCGCCTGCTTCCAATCGGAAAGGCACCAGTCCCGCGCGGAGCTCCTGCGTCACGCCGAGCACCTGCCGCGCCATCGCCGTCACGTCCTGCGTGAAGCCGTTCACGAGCCGGACGAGGTCGTGCACCTGACTGACGGTCGTCGCGGACATCAGAGGGCTGGATGGTGCGCCGACTCCCTGCGTGATGCTCGTACCCTGCGCGGCCGCCGGAATGGCTTCCAGGGCTCGGTCAAGCTCCCCTAATCGCGACCCGGTCGTCTTGAGGATTGCGTGCGCTTCGGCGCCAAGTCGTTGGAGCAGGGCGGCCAGCGCGCGCAGCTCCTCGAGCAGGGCCTGCGTCGTCGTGTCGTTGGCGGCGTACGTGCCGTGGCGGACGGGGGAGGCGAGCAGCTCGTTCAGGCGCCCCGCCGAGAGGTATGCGCGTTCGGCCAGATCGAGCACTGTGCGCGCGTGGTAGTTCGCGCCCGTGCGCGCCACCTCGCGCACCAGCTCCCTCGCCTGGCCGATCTGCTCCACAAGTGCCGATAGGTCGCCTGCTCGCGGCACAGCGGCCTCAACAGACGGCGATCGCATCAACTCGGCGGACCGAGACGGAGTTGGCCCTCCGCGAACGTGCTGCTGTGCGGCGATCAGGAACGAGTCCGCGCGCTCCAGCTCACGGCGGCTGACGACATCCAACTGGTCGAGCGCCGTCTGCGTGCGCAGGACGAAGCGGCGGAAACGCCCAATAGTAAAGTTGAAGGCATTGCCAAGCATGCCGATAGGGTCACTGCTGACGGCGGCATTCACGCGCAGATCGCCGGCGCCGGCAAGCCGCATATCGGCAAACAGCCGATCAGCGGCGTCGGTGAGCGCATCGCGCTGGCGGCGTGTCACGTCCAGCAGCCCGACGATCGTATCCAGCATGCCATTCACGGAGGCTGAGACACCCGCGATCTCGTCCCGACCGACGACCGATACGCGCTCCTCCAGCTGACCCGCTTCGACACGCTGCGTGACGCGCCGCAACGAGCTGAGCCGGCGCACCAACGTGTTCGAGATAATCCAGCCGACCGCGCCAATGGCGATGCAGGCCAGGATGGCGGCGATCGCGGCGGTGACGATCTGGTTGTTTTGCTCGACGAGCGCTGCGTCTTGGATGGACGCGGCGATGCGGCCATTGAACTGGATGAGCGCCCGCACGGCGCTCAGCGAGTCAGCATTGGTGGGCTCACCCTGCTGCCGCTCCAGCGCTTGCGCACTGGTGAGATCGCCGGCTGCCATGTCATGCACCACCTCGGCCTGCGCGTCGCGGTAGAACGTCCACGTACGCAGGGCGCTACTGGCGAGCGTGCGCTGCTGCGTCACCTCGACCGCATGCCCGGCTTCGTTCAACAGTCCCACCTGGCTGGCATTCTGATCCAGCAGACTACCGTGGATGTAGTTGTCGAGGATCCCGTTGTACCGGTCGGCAAGTCCGTTGATCGCGGTTTCGTCCGTCGCCAACGTCTCGCGCGAGGGCGCTGGCGCGGATGCATCCGAGAGCAGATTATGCACTTCGGTGTTCATCAGCTGGAGGAAGCTATTCCCCGTCGTAAGCGACGTGTTGGAAGCCAACAGGCTCTGGTAGAAGCTCGATTCGCGACTGAGCGCTTGTGCTCGCTGCAGGGCAGGAACGCCCGACGCGGCGGCGGCGATGAGCGCGGCTAACACGAACCCAATCGTGAGTCGCCACGCGATGGGCAGGTCCAGCAGCAGGTAGCCACGCTGGCGTTGGTCCCCTCGTGGTCGCCGCGAGGGATCGAGCCGCGCCTGAGATGGCGAGACAGGCGGATTAGCGCGGAGGCGGCGTCGCCGCGTGTCAGATGGCCGCATCAAGCAACCTCCCTTCCGGTCGGGCTGGTCTGGTGTTCATGCCGAAGGCTATGGCTGAGCCCGTAAAAGAGGGAAGCTGCATGCCGGCAATCGGAATGTATTTGAGTTGCTGTGCAAGCTGTTGCACCGCGGGAGTCAACATGAAATCCAGAAAGCCTTGAACTACCCCAGAGCCGGCGCCAATCGTGTACATGTGCTCGTAGCCCCAGAAGGCGTATTGGCCCTGTTCGATGCTCTGAGGGGTCGGCCGCTGCCCGTCAATGGAGACGACATGGACGCTGGCGTCCAGCACCGAGAGCGCAAGGTAGCCGATGGCGCCCGGCGTGCTCGACACGGTGTCGCGAACTGTTTGGGACGAGTCGCTGGTAAGCAGCTTGCCGATTTCGTCGCGCCCACCGAGGATGTACTTACGGAAGGTCGCGCGCGTGCCAGAGGTCGAAGGCCGCACCACAGGAACGATCGGCAGATTGGGGCCGCCAACCTGCTGCCAGTTGGTGATCTTTCCGGTCGAGAAGATCTCGATCAATTGTGCCTGCGTCAGATTGGTGACGGACACGTCTGGGTTCACGACCATCGCGAACGGGATCACAGCGACGAGATGATCCGTGAGGTCAGGATCAGGGTACACTGCCGGATCGGCATAGATATCGGAATCGCCGACGTCCGCCTGATGACTCGTCACCGCTTGTAGTCCAAGTTTGCTGCCGCCTCCCCGGATCGTCAGACGCACGCGAGGATGCTGTCGCGTATAGAGCTGTGCGGCGGCGGTCACGAGCGGTTGTAGTGCCGTCGAGCCGACCACCAGTGCGCTACCGGAGTCATCCGCTGCTCCGGCGGTCACCCCACTACAGCCGCCGAGCGCAAGCAAGCACATCAATGTGCACGCCGTGAGAACGCCGAGCCATCGGCTCGGAATGTATGCCAGACAATGGTGAGACGACGGTGTGATACACGACTGAGGAGTCCATTCGCGCACGCGAGCTACCCTTCCAACGCACTGTACGCCGATCTCGCGAGTGGGAACGGCCGCAATGAGCCACTCCGGATCGGCCCGGTGCTCATCCGATGATGTACCGTTGATGTACCGTAGCAATCGCGTGTTAATGTCTCATGAAGATATTGTTAATGAATTGTGAAAGCTTTGTTAGACCGGTGTACCCGTCTGCTTAGAGGACGGGAGCAGCCCGGTGCTCGAGCTGCCCTGAGCCAGCAGCTTGTATAGGCCGTCGGCGGTAGGAATGCCCACAATGGTCAGGTACGCCACCCACACATCCGCCGTGCGCACGCACCGGCCAGCAGCATCCTTGCTCTCTCAACCATCCGTCTCAGACTGCGCCGCTGCGTCGAGAGGCGGATGGTCGGATGGCCCGGCGCTCTGCGTTCCAGGCGGCAGAGTAGCATTTTCGCCGTCGCCGTACAGGAAACAGTGCGTCCAGTGCCCGCCTCCCAGGTCCGTCCGCCCGGGAAACCGCTCCCGGCACACCGGTATCACGTGCGGGCAGCGCGGATGGAAACGGCAGCCGGTTGGGGGGGTAACCAGGCTGGGAATCTCACCGCGCGCAGGCGGAGAGGGTGCCACGCCGTCGGCGTGCATGCGATCGGGATCAGGCGCCGCGGACAGCAGCAGCTGCGTATACGGATGCTTCGCCTCTCCGATCACCTCTTCGCTTGGCCCGCCCTCCACCATCTGCCCCGCGTAGAGCACCATCGTCTCTTCCGTGAAATAGCGGGCGCTGGCGATATCGTGCGTAATGTAGAGCAGCGCGAGGTGGTCTTCCTCTTTCAGCCGCCAGAGCAGATTCAAAATGTCCAGCCGGATCGACACATCCAGCATGGAGACCGGCTCGTCCGCCAGCAAGACCTTCGGCCGCACTGCCAGCGCCCGCGCGATGGCGACTCGCTGGCGCTGTCCTCCGCTCAGCTCATGAGGGAATTTGGTCAGGAACTGCTCGGCCGGCGTGAGGCTGACGTGTTTCAGAAGCGCCAGCGCCTGCTCCGTCACGTGCGCCCGCGTCCTGGCATATCCGAAGATGCGCAGCGGGCGGCTCAAGTGGTAGCGCACATCGTGCACGGGATTCAAGGACGAAAAGGGGTCCTGAAACACCATCTGCACCGAGCTCCGATACGCGTGCAGCATTCTGGCGCCGCTGCCCCCGATCGGCGTGCCCTGAAAGCGAATGGTGCCGGACGTCGGCTCATACATGCGCGCCAGCATGCGCGCGACGGTGGTCTTTCCACTGCCGCTCTCGCCCACCAGCGCGGTAGCACGGCCCGGATAGAGCGCCAGTGAGGTATCCTCAACCGCATGGACCACCTGCGATGCGCCAAATGGATTGACCTTCTGCACCGGAAAGACCTTGCGCAGATGCATCGCCTCCAGGACGGGCGCGCTTCCACCACCTCCTTGCGGCTCACCCGCCACTATCTGTCGCGAAACGCTCATGATTCGCGACTCCTTTCCGCGATGGCTGCATACTGCGCTGCGATCTCGGCCGTGTCGGGTGGTGCTGGCCGAAACGCCGGATCATACAGATGACACGCGACCTGTTGGGCCGCGCCTGCAACCGCGGGCCTCAGCAACGGCAGCACCGAGTTACACGGCTGAAAGACCAGCGGACAACGCGGATGAAACGCGCAGCCCGGCGGTGGCGTGCGCAGATCTGGCGGCGAGCCCGGAATACCGGACGCCCTGCGCCGCGGTCCGCGCAACCGCGGAAAGGCATTGATCAGCCCATAACTGTAGGGGTGGCGCGGATGCCCATACAGATCGCGCCGCCCCGCCTGCTCCACGATACGCCCCGCGTACATGATGGCGATGTTGTCGGCAAGCTCGAGCAGCAGTGACAGATCGTGGGTGATGAAGATCACCGAGAAATTGAGCTGCTGCCGCAAGCGCATGATCTCGGCCAGAATCTCGCGCTGCACCACCACATCCAACGCCGTCGTCGGCTCGTCCAGAATGATGATGTCGGGCGACAGCGCCAGTGCGATCGCGATACCGGCCCGCTGGCGCATGCCACCGCTGAGCTCGTGTGGGTAGCTGTGGATGCGGTCGGGCGCGATGCCCACCAGGCGCAACAGCTCCCGTGCCCGCTCCGCGCGGGCCGCACGCGACATCTCCGGCCGGTGTGTCCGCAGCACATCCACGATCTGCGCGCCGACGGTCATCACCGGATTGAGCGCGTTCATCGCGCTCTGAAAGACAATCGCGACATCGCTCCAGCGAAACGTGCGCAATGCCTGCGGCGCAAGGTCGAGCACGTCCACTGGTTGCTCCGACGCCCCATCCGCACGCGACGCATCCCCGCGCCTTGCCTCTCGCCGCTCTGTCCGCTGTGCCGGATAGTACCAGACCTCGCCGTTCGCGATGCCGGCGGATTCCGGCAGCAGGCGCGTGATCGCATACACCAGCGTTGATTTGCCGCTACCGCTCTCCCCTGCCAGTCCCAACACCTCTCCGCGTCGCAACGTGAAACTGACGTCGGTGACAGCGTGCACGGTGCCGCTCTCGCTGAGGTAGTCCACGCAGAGATGCTTGACCTCGAGCACAGGCCCATTCGCCGTCATGCCCCAGCTGCCTTTCCGTGCTGTGCGCTCTGCTTGGCAAGACGTCGCGCCCGTCGTCCCCGCTGCCGCAGGCGTGGATCGGCGATCTCGTCGATGCCAAAGTTGAGCAGCGCCAGACCCGATCCGAGCAGCGCGATGCAAAGACCCGGGGGAGCGAACCACCACCAGGCCCCCTGGAACAGTGCGCTGCCAGTGTACGCGCCATACAGCATGGTGCCCCAGCTCATCGCGGTGCTATCCCCGAACCCAAGAAACTCCAGCCCAGCCACCGCCAGCAGCACCTGGATGGTGGTGGTAATGAAGCTGGCCGCCACGATGGAAATCTCGTTGGGGAATATCTCGAAGAAGATGATGCGCCAACTGGACTCGCCATTCGCGCGCGCGGCCGCCACGAATTCGCGGCTGCGCATCGAAAGCGTCTGCGACCGCAACACCCGGGCTCCCCAGGGCCAGTTGGTGAGGGCGACGATCAGAACGATGGTCAGCGTCGTCCTGCTGAAGAATTCCACCGCCACAATCGCCAGGGGAAATGAGGGAATGACCAGGAAGACATTGGTGACCAATGAGAGCACGTCATCCACTCCGCCACCGAAGTACCCGCTGACCAAGCCAACGGTGACCGCGATGGCCACGACCAGCAGCCCCGTCACAAACGACCAGAATACCGAGGCGCGCGTGCCCACCACCAGCTGGCTGAACACATCCTGACCACCCTGGTTAGTACCTAACCAGTGGGCCGAAGACGGCGGCGCGAGCAGTTTCAGCGTAAACTTCAGCGGGTTCTGCTGGATGAAGAGCGGCCCGAAGAGCGCCACAAGTACGAAGAATCCGACGATGACGCTGCCAACCATGACCTTGCGGTTGGTCGTCAGTAGCGTCCAGATGCCGCGCACGAAGGCCCCGGCTTTGGACGTCATGGAATCCGAGCCACTGCCTGTCACGGTCAGCCGGGGCGGCGTGAACGGTGGGCCACTCACCGCATCGCCGAGCGCCTGCGACAATTGCGAAGGGGGTACCTGGCTCACTCCTATGCACTCCTTTCCTGTCGCATGCGCGGATCGAGGAAAGTGTAGACCAGGTCTACGATGAGGTTCATCACGACGGTAGCCACGATGACCATCAGCAGAATGCCATCCGCCAGGGCGTAGTCCTGACTCTGGATCGCCTGAAACAACGCGTACCCAATGCCTGGGTATGAAAAGACGATCTCGACCAAAAGCTGGCCGCCCACCACCGCCCCGATCGCGATGGCGAAGCCCGTCACGCTAGGTAGAATCGCATTGCGCGCGGCGTAGGCGAACATCACGCGCCCAGTGGTGAGGCCCTTAGCGCGCGCCATCAAGACGTAGTCCTCTGAGAGCGTGGTGATCATCGAATTGCGCATGGTCAGCGCCCAACCGGCGATAGTCGACACGATGAGGGTGAGCGCCGGCAGGATGGCGTGGTAGACCGCGCTCAGGATGAACTCTGGGGTCCATCCTGGCGTCACCAAGATATCATAGCCGTCTGAAAACGGAAACCAGCCAAGGGTATAACCCAGGAAATAGACCGCCATCAACGCCAGCCAGGGATACAGAATCGAATAGAAGAACGTCATCAGCGAAGACAGCACGGTATCGAGCGCCGATCCACGTCTCCAGGCGATGAACACCCCGATGAGGGTACCCAGCGTAAAGCTCAGCACGACGCTGACCGACAGCAGCACCAACGTCCACTTGATATCCTGAGCGATGATGTCGGTCACCAGGCTTGGATAATAGTTGGTCGAGACCCCAAGGTTGCCGTGGACCAGGTTATTCAAGTACTTCACATACTGGATCCAGAGCGGATCGGTCGTGTCGACGCCAAACTCCAGCTCCAGCGCCTTGAGCGCCGCTGGGTTGACCGCGCCGTGCTGCGAGAGGCGGGCGAACACTACCTCGGCGGGGTTCCCCGGCGCGAGTCGAGGCAGAAAGAAGTTGATCGTCACTGCTGCCCAGATGGCGAGCACGTATATACCGACCCGGCGGAAGACGCGGCGCATCACCGTGCTCCTCTCGCGGATGAGCGCCCACTCACAGGGAACGGCCAGTTCACACCCTAGCCCCCCTCTGGGCGCAAGCTCCACCGTGATCATAACATGGATAGGGCTGAGTACCGTTGGATCTGGACAGCGGAGGGGATGGCTGTTCGGTCATCCCCTCCCTGTCCATCCGCACTGCTTGGTGAGGCCCTATGAAGCCGGCGTGAGGTGCAGGATGACCTGCTCGTTGTCACCCGCGGCCAGGGGATAAGCGGACCCGATGGCATACGGGTTCTGTGGCGTGGGCCAGCCAGTCCAGTTCGCGGTCGTATACTCGAAGAACTGAATGGCATCCAGGACCGGAATCACTGGCAACTGATCGGCCATGATGTCCGTCAGACCCTGGATCGCCTGGACCTGCGCGTTCGGATCCGACGTGGAGGCGTACTGGTTCAGCAGCTGATCCGTCTGAGGATTATTCCACTGCGACCAGTCGGTCCCGTTGGACCCACCAATATGCGTGCTGTGCAGCAGCGGCTCCAGATAGTAATACGGCGTCGGGCCGAAGAAGCCACCAGACATTAGCAACTGGAAGTGCCCAGTTGCGCGGTCCGTCCGGAAGTCGTCATCTGAGACTTTGTTCAGTGTCAGACCAATTCCTGCCGCCTGAAGATTCTGCTGCGCGATCTGGAGGTCCTGCACGTAGTCCGAGTAGTCGCCAGGCACGGTAACCGAGAACGCCAGCTTGTGGCCGTGGGCGTCCGCAAAGATGCCGTCCGAGCCCTTCGTGAAGCCGGCACTCTGCAGAATCTGGCCCGCCTTGGCGGGATCGGCCGCCGCGAACGTTGGCAGCGCGCCATTGTACTTCGAGTCCAGGTATTTCTCCTGGCCGGGCATCAGACCCGTCGGACTCGCCGGCTGCTCCAGGCCGGCCTCTCCCGAGACAGACATCTGCTGGCGATCGAGCGCCGCGCTGATGGCCTGGCGCACGGGCAGCTGGCTCAGCAGCGGATCCTTGAGGTTTGGAACGATCTGGACCGGCACCACCGGCACCATGTAGACGTGATTGTGTGTCGAATCCTTCTGGACGAAGGAGGTGTTAAGCGCCGCGCTGAAGATACCCGTCCAGTCAGCCTGATGGCTCGCCATTTTCAAGAGGGCGGTGTCGTTGCTGTTGACCACTGGATAGTTCAGCTGGTCCACCAGCACCTTGTCGGCCTGCCAGTAGCTGGAGTTCTTGACGTACGTGATCAGCTGCGGCGCGAAGTTCTTCAGCTTCATCGGGCCAGTCCCGATCGGGCTCGTGTTCGTGTATTTGGCCGGATCACCCACGTTGGCCCAGAGATGCTGAGGAACGATGTAGGTCCCTTCGATGAAGGGCAGTTCGGTCGGCGCCGGATTCTGAAACGACATGACCACCGTGTTGGCATCTGGCGCCGCCACGCTCGTAAGGTATTGCCAGAGCCCACTGGAATCCGCGTCGGTATATTGCTTGAGCAAATTGAAGGTGAACGCCACATCGTTCGCGCTGAACGCCTGTCCATCCGACCACTTGACGCCTGAGCGGATGGTGAACGTCAACGTCTTGTTGTCAGAGCTCCACTGGTGACCGGTCGCCAGCATAGGCGTTTCCTGGCCGCTGATGCCATTGACGTATTCCAGGTTCTCATACAGGAGCCCGTCAACCCCGGGATTCACATTAGGGCTGAAGGGACTCATGTCCTCGGTGTACGACCCGCCAACCGAGGCGATTGCCGTGAGCACGTGAGTTCCTGACTTGTTCGACGAGTTCGAAGGATTGTTGCCGCAGGCAGCGACCAGCAGCGCGGCAATCGTGAAGCATGCGACCAGGGCCAACTTCGCGTGCCGTTTCCCAGGTTGCGAAGGAGAGGGAACGAGGGGGGAACCCATGCGAAACCTCCTGATAACGGAGCGACGGATCATAGCGACGATCCCGACCTGATTCCGCTGATACCGGGTAAGCTGGTGTCGAACGCGAGCGCACTTCCCTCCAGTCTGTTCGGGGCGGCGGTGTGAGGGCAATCCACCTCCGCCACGGCCGGTGGGGTAAACTGTTTGCCGGCCGTCGTCACGACGGTCCCGACCCGCTGCTGGGTGGGGGCTGCTCAGCAGTGTACCCAACGCCCGTCCATTTGTCAATATGTCTATACCACTAGTCCGCACATGCTACCATGTATGCGAGGGACCTCTCCCTGCCACACACCACACAAAGGGGTAGCTACACATGCCATCGCTGCTCGAACGGGAGCTCTCGAGCCAGCCAGAGGTGATCGCTCACCTGCTGGACGCCGAGGGAGATCACATCGCCGACATCGCGTTGCACCTTCCGTCTTTCGACCACGTATACGTCGCCGCGCGCGGATCATCGGATCACGCCGCGCTATACGCGACGTACGCCTGGGCAGCGCTGGCTGGCTACCCCGTGTCGCTCGCGACACCCTCGCTGCATACCCTCTACAGGACCGCGCCTCGACTCTCCGGCGCGCTCGTCGTCGGCATCTCGCAATCCGGCCAGTCACCTGACATCGTCGCGGTGCTGCAAGAGGGGAAACGCCAGGGACGACCCACACTCGCCATCACCAACGACCCTGCGTCGCCACTCGCCGCCACCGCCGACTTCGTGGTCGCCCTCCAGGCGGGGAGTGAAGTCAGTGTGGCGGCCACCAAGACCTACACCGCCGAGCTGGCAGTGATCGCCGCGTTCGCGGCGCATTGGAGCGGCGACGCCCAGCGACTTGACGAGCTTCGACGTCTTCCCGACCTGCTCCACGCGACCCTGGAACAGTCCGCCGGCGTCACGGGGCGCGCCGAGCGGTACCGCTACATGCAACAGTGCGTGGTCGTGGGCCGAGGCTACAACTACGCCACGGCGTACGAGCTAGCGCTCAAGCTCAAAGAGCTCACGTACGTCATGGCGATTGCCTATTCGTCCGCCGACTTCCGCCACGGCCCCATTGCCACTGTGGAGCAAGGCCTGCCCGTCATGCTCATCATGCCACGGGGCGCTGTGTTCGACGACATGCAGGCCCTCGCCCACGAGCTCCGTCAGCGCGGCGCCGAGCTTCTCGTCGTCTCCGACGTCGAAGATGCTCTATCGCTCGCCACGACCGGCTTTCCCCTTCCCGGACCAATCCCTGAATGGCTCAGCCCGATCCCCGCCATTCTGCCAGGCCAGCTGTTCGCCTTGCATCTGGCGCTCGCGAAGGGGCTCGATCCTGACGTGCCACGTGGACTGCAGAAGGTGACGCGAACCACCTAGATCCGCGCCAGCCCTCCAACGCCCGCGCGCTGTCACGATGTGATTCGTGCGCGGGCCACCTGCCGCAGCCGCGACTGCCACTTCCGCGTCGCATACACGAGCTCACCACCCTGAATGGTGGCCTGCAGGGTAAGCGACTCGTCCAGCAGCAGGAGATCGGCGTCGTAGCCGGGGACCAGCCGCCCCTTGCGGTCCGCGACACCGGCGGCACGCGCTGGGTTGTGGGTCAGCATGGCAATCGCTTCTGGCAGCGTGACCCTGGCCATGCTCACCACGTTGCGCAGCGCCTGCTCCATGGTAAGCACGCTGCCTGTGATCGTGCCGTCCACTAGCCGAGCGGCCCCGTTCGTCACGTGCGCGGGCTGTCCGGCAAACTCGAATGAGGCATCCGCCATGCCCGCTGCCGCGAGCGCATCGGTGATGACGATCGTGCGCTGCGGCCCAAGCATGCGCACCAGGGCGTACACGACAGCAGGATGCACGTGCACGCCATCAGCGATCACTTCACCGTACACCTGCGGGCATTCGGCCACCGCTCCCAGCGGCCCCGGATCACGATGCAGCAGTGGCCGCATGGCATTATAGCAATGCGTGGCATGCGTCACGCCCGCCTCGATCGCTTCCAGCGCCTGCTCGTAAGACGCATCCGTATGGCCGATGCTCACGGTCACCCCTGCTTCCACCAGCCGGCGGATCATCGCCGCTCCCCCTGCGAGCTCCGGCGCCAGCGTAACCAGCCGCAGATGGCCTCCCGCCAATGACAACACACGCTCGGTCTCAGCTGGGTCAGGGTGACGCAGCCATGAGGGATGGTGCGCGCCACGGCGCAGCACGTTGATATACGGTCCTTCGAGATGGATCCCCAACGGCCGCGCTCCCGCACCCCAGCGGCCGATGGCCTCCGCGGCAGCCGCCAGCTGTGCCTCGGGGACGGTCTCGGGGGTGCCGACTACGCCAACCAGGAAACCAGTGACGCCTGTGGTGGGCGCCCAGCGCGCGTACGCCAGGATCTCATCGGCATCGGTTGTGTGGAGGTTATGTCCCCCGCCTCCGTGCGTATGGACGTCGATGAAACCAGGCATGACGAGCGAGTCCGAGACGTCGACGATGTCTCCCGGTGCGTCCATTTCCGGCCCCACCGCCGTGATGCGCCCATCGTCCACCGTCAGACTCGCTCCGGGCAGATCGACCATGGCATCAACCACGCGTGCTCCGCGCAACGTGTACTTCATGGACCCCTCTTCGCTTGCATGTGCCCTGACATCGGCACCCGCCGACCAGGGTGTCTACTCCAGGCCGCCCAGTGGTTTGCTCGCCTGGTGCCGCTTGACAGGCCACACGACTTGTGGCATGATGTGCTCAGTCAGCTGGTCTATACGACAGTGCGAGTATACCATCTTCTGTCGACAGTCGTGGCAACTCAGGCGGTGGCAAGCAGATGCCGCACCTGGTGGGGATCGGGCAGCCGGCTACACTCGGCGGCCATCATGTTGGCTCGACAGCGGCCAGACGGGAAGGAGCAGGTGCATCTCCATGCAGGCCATCTACAAGCATAGCCCCATTCCCCTGTACCACCAGCTCAAAGAGATCATGCGGGAGAAGATTCGCTCGGGCGAATGGAAGCCGGGAGACCTCATTCCCTCCGAACGGGAGCTGAGCGAGCAATACAGCATCAGCCGCATGACGGCACGCCAGGCCGTCACTGAGCTCGTCAACGAAGGCGTGTTCTTTCGCGAGCAGGGCCGCGGCACGTTCGTCGCCCAGCGCAAGATCACCCAACAACTGATGCGCCTGACCGGCTTCACCGACGACATTACGGCTCGCGGCCAACGCCCCAGCACCAGAGTACTCTGCGCTGAGATGCGCCCCGCGGACGATGCCACCGCCGAGCGGCTCCAGATTTACGCTGGGCAGCCCGTGGTCTACCTGCAACGCCTACGCCTTGCCGATGACGAGCCGCTCGCCATCGAGGTCTCGCACCTCTCCTTTCGGGGATGCGAGCGTCTCCTGGAAGAAGACCTCGAACACCAGTCGCTCTATCGGGTGCTCGAAACACGCATCGCGCTGCCCCTGCTCGAAGCGGACCAGGAGCTGGAGGCTGGGCTCGCCGCCGAACCGGATGCACGCCTGCTCCAGATTCCCGTTGGCAGCCCCGTGCTCTACACGCGCCGCACCTCGTATACCGACCGGAACCGGCCCGTCGAATTCGCCAAGGCCGTGTATCGCGGCAACCGCTACACCTTCTTCAGCCACCTGAAGCGCGACCAGCTCTTCCCCACGCAAGTGGACGCGCCCGCGATCTGAACCGTCGTCCGAACGTGTCGAGGGCCCTCTACGCCTCCTCGCCAGGTGGTCACCTCGCGCGCTCGCTCCTCACCCCAGGGGCTGCCACATGTCTACCGACCCGACCTTCGGTGCCGACGGCTCGCTGCGTCAGGCTGTTACCGAACGCACGAATCCCGCCACCTCCGATGTGGATCGCATGAGCTCAATAGACATCGTCCGAACGATGAATGCCGAGGATGCCACGGTCGCGGACGCGGTGCACGGCGAGTTGCCCGCGATCGCGCGCGCCATCGAGGCGATCGCCGGACGCCTGCGCGCGGGCGGACGCCTCATCTACGTCGGAGCGGGCACTTCGGGCCGACTCGGTCTGCTGGACGCGGTGGAGTGTCCACCTACCTTCAACGTGCCGCCCGCGATGATCGTTGCCTGTGTGGCGGGCGGAAGTGACGCGGCCTTTGAGGCCTTTGAGGATGTCGAAGACGACGCCAGCAGCGGCGAGACCGACATTGCGCGGCTGGATGTTACCGCCAACGATGCCGTCGTGGGCATCTCGGCGAGCGGCAGCACGCCCTACGTGCTGGGCGCGATTGACCATGCCCTCCCACGCCACGCCCTCACGATTGGCCTCGCCTGCAATCCGCACTCCCCCCTCGCACAACGTGTGGAGATCATGATTGCGCCGGTCGTTGGCCCGGAAGTCATCGCCGGATCAACCCGGCTCAAGGCTGGCACGGCCCAGAAGATGGTGCTGAATATGCTGAGCACGGGTACGATGATCCTCCTCGGCAAAACTTTTCGCAATCTGATGGTTGACGTGCGCACCACCAACCAGAAGCTCCACGCACGGGCCGTTGCCATTGTGCAGCAGACAACTGGTCTCAGCGAGCAGGCGGCTCATCAGTTGCTTGTGTCCGCCGACGGTGAGGTCAAAACAGCGATTGTGGCTGCCCGTACTGGTGCGAGCCCGGCCGCGGCCCGCGCGCACCTGGCGGCGCATGGCGGCGACCTGCGTACCGCTCTAGGGGAGTAACCGCGGTGAGCACTGCAGCCCATCGTGCTCTGGATGACCAGTGCCTCTTTCTGGGCATCGATGGCGGAGGCACCAAGACGCTCGCCATAGTGGTGGACGACCATGGCCGCGAGCGGGGTCGGGGGCAGGCTGGAAGCAGCAATTATGTGGCTGTTGGCTTGCGGCGGGCGACCGCGCACATCCACGACGCGGCGCGTGCCGCTCTGGCTGCCGCCGGTAGCGCACTGCCCGTGACCTGCGCCTGGATCGGCCTCTCGGGCGTCGACACGCCCGCCGACCAGGCGCTGCTCTCCTCGCACCTGCGCGATCTGGGTGGCGTCACCAGGCTGACCAACGATGCGGATCTGGTCCTGAGTGCGCTGCCCGCGTCCATCGGGATCGCCGTCATCGCGGGCACCGGGTCCATCGCCCTGGGCCACGGCCCGGACGGATCCAGTACGCGCGCCGGTGGCTGGGGGCACATCCTCGGCGACGAAGGCAGCGGCTACGAGATCGGCCGTCAGGCTCTGGTGACCGCGATGCGCGCGGCGGACGGCCGGGGCAAGCCATCGCTGCTCTCAGACCTCATCGCACGCCGCTGGCGGACAGACACGCCCGAAGCGCTCGTGGACCACGTCTACCACCGCGCCGACAAGGCCGACATCGCCGCGCTGTCGCAGCTGGTCTTCCAGGCTGCGCAACAGGGGGATGCGATCGCTCGCGGCATCGTTCGCTCCGCGGCGGCTGAGCTCGCGCTCGCCGCGGAGGCCGTCGCGACCAGACTCGGTTTCGGTGCGACGCCGATACCGCTGGCCGTAGGAGGCGGTCTCCTCGTCCGTGATGTCAGTTTCCGCCGCCAGGTTGTGCGCCGCATTCGCCATCGGCATCGGGTCGATCAGGTCACCGTTGTGGAAGTGCCCGCCCTGGCCGCCGCACGTGCCGCGCGTACGCTAACGCCAGACCCGGTGCACGATACTGCTAACGCCGCCGCGATAGAGATCACACAGAAGAGAAAGGACCGGTGATACTGTGGCGCAGCCGGCTACGAATGCGGAGCTGGACGACTTGCTTGGCCAGGTCTTCATGTTCGGGTTCTGGGACACCGCTCCTACGCCCGAGATTGTCGAGCTCATCGAGACGCATCGCGTCGGCGGGATCATCCTCTTCTCGCGGAACATTCGCGACGCTGACCAATTGGCCGACTTGACTCAGCAGCTGCAACGCGTGGCGCGATCGTCCGGTCACCCCGCCCCACTATTCATCGCGACCGACCAGGAAAATGGGTTGGTCCGGCGCCTCGGACCCGATGCCACCACCTTTCCCGGCAATATGGCGCTTGGCGCCATCGGCTCGGAAGAGATGGCCTACCAGGTCGCGCGCGCGTCGGGCGAGGAGTTGCTGGCACAGGGCATCAACATGAACTTCGCGCCGGTTGCCGACGTCAACAACAATCCGGCCAATCCGGTCATCGGCGTCCGGTCATTCGGCGAAGATCCCCAGCTGGTCGCGCGCCTCACCGCCGCGGCCGTTCGCGGGTACCGCGATGCGGGTGTCATTGCGACGCTCAAGCACTTCCCCGGCCACGGCGACACAGCCGTAGACTCGCACCTCGCGCTGCCCACCGTCCCCCACACCATGGAGCGCCTCCGCGCGCTCGAGTTGGTCCCGTTTCAGGCGGGCATCGCCGCCGGTGCTGACTGCGTCATGATTGCCCACCTGCTCCTGCCGCGGCTCATGTCAGGCGAGAACGTCCCCGCCACACTCTCGCCCACTGTCGTCCGGAGTCTCCTGCGCGACCAGTGCGCGTTCGACGGCGTTGCCGTCACCGACTGCCTCGAAATGGACGCGGTGTCGCGGACCGTGGGCGTGCCGCGAGGCGCCGTGATGGCGCTGACCGCGGGCAACGATCTCGTGCTGATCTCACATCACCACGAGCTGCAGCATGCCGCGCTTGCCGCCGTCCGCGAGGCGCTGCGCGCGGGCATGCTCTCCGCCGATGCTGTCGCAGGGGCAGCCGAGCGTGTCCTGACCCTGAAGCGCCGCTATCTCTCGTGGGACCTGCATCCCGCCGGAACTGGACGCGCGGCTGTCGGCAGCGCTGCGCACACGCGCCTGCGCGACCAGGTGTACGAGCAGTCCATCACGCTGGTCCGTGACGAGCCAGGCCTGCTGCCGTTGCGATTGCGCCCAGAAGAGCGCATTCTCGTGGTGGCCCAGCCTCCCACTGACGTATCGCAAGCGGTCGACGTAGGCTACGCGCATGACGTGCTCGTGAATGCCATTCGCCTGCGTCACGCCAACGTCCAGACCCTCCTCCTGGGTGCGCAGCCTGACTCGGTCGACCGCGAGTCAGTCGCCGCTTGGGCGCAGGCCGCCGACGTCATCATCATGGGTACCATCAACGCAAACCTGGACCTGGCACAGGCCGGGTTGATGGAGAGCTTGCTCGCCTCCGGCCGCCGCGTCATCGGCCTCGCGCTGTGCAACCCGTACGACCTGCTGGCCTTCCCCCGCCTGCCAACCTATCTGGCCACGTACGACTACAGCGCCCCTGCCCTCCTGGCGGCTGTGCGCGTGCTCTTCGGGGAGGTGTCACCAACCGGCACACTACCCGTGACGTTGCCCGGCCTGGTCGGTTGATATCATTCTGGATGATTCCTCGGGCGTGTGACGGCGTCCGGTGGATACCGGGTGGGCATGGGCGCCACGCGTCAGCCAGATTCCATACGGGTGGGTTTCCGCGCGAGGGGAGGACTCTGCCCAGCACACGTCAGCGCCCATGCGTAGTAACGCTCATGAAGAGCGCGACGCCATTGAGAATGAACTGCACGGCGATTGCGGCCAGCAGCATGCCAAGCACCCGCGAGACCACCAGAATACCCGTCGTGCCCACACGCGCTTGAATCTGCGTGCTCAGCTGCATGGCTATCCAGCATGCCCCAAGCGTGATGGCCGCCGCGAGGGCGATTGACATGAGTGACACGGGATTGGGTTCGGCGTTGCCCACCAGGAGGATGATCGTCGTGATGGTGCCTGGCCCCGCGATCATAGGAATCGCCAGCGGAAACACACTCACATCTTCGCGCGTGCGCGCCTCTCGCTGCTCGCGTGGCGTCTCGCGCGCTCCTGACTGCCGGCCAAACAACATGTCAATCGCCACCAGAAAGAGCAGCGCCCCGCCGGCGATGTCGAACGCCTGAATGGTGACCTGGAGCCAGCTGAAAATGTATTGCCCCAGCACACCAAAGCCGGCCATCACCCCACCGGCAATGAAGGTCGCGCGCGTGGCGATGCGCGAGCGCTCGTGGCCCGACAAACCCGGCGTGAGGCCAAGCATGACGGGAACGAGGCCCACGGGATCCACCATGGTGAAGAGGACGGCCAGCGCCTTGATGAAGAAGACCATGTTGCATATCGTAGCACCGAGCAGACACATGCGCACACGGCCAGGCGCCCGCCTCCCCTGATTGGCCGTACCGAAATCGGCACAACTGGGAGCCGGCCGCGTGCGCCCGAGGCAGGGCTATCGAGCCTGCTTGATCAGATCGGCCGCCTTCTCGGCGATCATGATGGTTGGCGCATTGGTATTCCCGCTTGGCACCGTCGGCATGATCGACGCATCCACCACCCGCAGACCGTCCACGCCACGCACCCGCAGCTCGCTATCCACGACCGCCATCGCGTCGTTGCCCATCTTGCACGTGCCCACCGGATGGTAGAGTGTCTCGGCGGTGGCGCGGATGTGCTCGATGATGTCCGCGTCGCTGCGCGCCTGTTCGCCGGGCAGCGTCTCTGGCCCGCGGAACGCGTCGAAGGGCCCGGCATGCGCCAGTTGCCTCGCCAGCTTGAATCCGTCCACCAGGACCCGCAGATCGCCATCTTCGCCCAGGTAGTTCGGCTCGATGACCGGCGCGTCCAGCGAATTGGCCGATCGCAGCGAGATCTGTCCGCGACTGATTGGATCTATGTGCGTCGGCCCAATGGTAAATCCGTAGCCCTCTGGCTTCGTGAAGCCGTGATCGATGAAGTACACGGGGCCGAAGTGGAATTGCAGGTCCGGCGTCGTAGTACCCGGCGCAATGCGCACGAATCCGCCAGCCTCGGCCACGTTCGAGGTGAAGGGCCCGCGGCCACGTATGAGGTATCGCAACAGATTGCCGACGTTCTCGACGTGATCCAGTGTGACCGGCCGCTTACTCGCGAATGCTACGCCGGTGGCCAGGTGGTCCTGGAGATTCTGTCCTACGCCTGGCAGGTCCACCAGCACGTCAATGTTCAGCGCGTGCAGGTGATCCGCGGGCCCGATACCTGAGAGCATCAGCACCTGCGGCGAATTGATCGTGCCGCCGCATAGCAGCACTTCACGATGTACATTCTGTCGCTCGGTCACTCCATTGCGCACGAATTCGATCCCAGTGACGCGAGTCCCTTCCGTCAGCAGCCTGGTCACCTGCGCCCCCGTGCGCACGGTCAGGTTGGCCCTTCGCGCGGCCGGCCGCAGGTAGGCGACCGAGGCGCTGCAGCGCTTGCCCCCCTTCTGCGTCACCTGATAATAGCCCGCGCCCTCCTGCGTCGCTCCGTTGAAGTCATCGGTGCGCGCGATGCCAAGCTCGCTGGCCGCGTCCACGAAAGCCGTCGACAACGGATTGATGGTGCGCAGATCAGCCACATTCACTGGCCCACCAACTCCGTGATATTCAGACGGGCCACGCTCCTGGTGCTCCGCACGCTTGAAATATGGCAAGACCTCGGCGAAGCTCCACCCTGGATTGCCCAGCGCCGCCCATTCATCGTAGTCGGCATGGTTGCCGCGGATATAGATCATCGCGTTGATGGAGCTGGAGCCTCCCACTACCTTCCCGCGGGGCCAGTACAGCTTGCGCTGGTGCAGCCGGGGCTGCTCCTCGGTGAAATAGGCCCAATCGTATGGCGTCTTGAACAGTTTGGAGAACGCCGCCGGAATGGCAATCTCTTGCTTCCGATCCGAGCCGCCCGCCTCGACGAGCAGCACGGACACGTTCGGGTCCTCGGTCAGGCGGCTGGCCAACACGCATCCGGCCGAGCCAGCCCCGACGATCGCGTAGTCGTACATCGCAGCCTCCCGCGACCAGCACCGCTGCCGCCCCAGGCGATGCTCCTCACCACGTCTCCCAGTGCACCACCGCGTCGAAGGGTTCGCGCCCGCCTGTGCCCGCCGTTGGCGGTCTTGTGTAGGCAGGATCGGGATACCCGAACGAAATGGCCACGTCAAACGAGCGATCGTCGGGCACGCCCAGAATGGCCCGCGCCTTGTCCGGCTCATAGATCGACGCGATGCACGAGCCGACGCCCATGTCCCAGGCGGCGAGCTGCATGTACGCCGCC
Organism: uncultured Ktedonobacterales bacterium; assembly: GCA_964416775.1. Classification (GTDB taxonomy): domain Bacteria; phylum Chloroflexota; class Ktedonobacteria; order Ktedonobacterales; family JADMIN01; genus CAYQFU01. Next base: position 30,360 of record CAYQFU010000002.1, on the reverse strand, counting down.
GCCTGGCCCAGATCGAACATGATTGAAGGCCGCTCGCGGGCGTCCGCTGGAGCGATGAGCGCCACCGCCATCGCCGCGCCAGCCAGGTGCCCCGCAAAGTCCCCGCATTGCGACAGCCGCCGCAGCGTGTCCTTGTCGCGCACAACCACAAACTGCCAGGGCTGCGTATTCTTCGAGCTCTGCGCTCGGCGCCCAGCATTCAGGATGGCGCGCACCGCGTCATCGGGCAACTGTACGTCGGTAAAGTGCCGAACGGCGCGCTTGGTACGAATGACATCTGAAACGCTCATTGTGGACCTCCTCGGCGTCGCGCGCCTCTGCGCGGCGTGTTCGATAGTCTATCCTCAACAGGGCGCGCCGCACAAGCGGTGATTCCGCCGCCAGTCTCATCATTGCCCCGTTTCCGCCCGTATATGCGCACCGCTCCGGCGGTCCTACGCCAGCGGACGAAAGTACTCGCCCTCCAGTCGCTCTGCCGTGTCGCGCTCGACCGCGAGCCAGTCCCCTGCGACCAAGCGCACCCCTAGTCGCGCGGCGAGCGCGGCCTCGACCGCCGCGATCACCGCACTCGCGACCAGATGCTGGCCCACCAGCTCGTCGAGCGCGGCCACTCTGCCGTACAATGCTTCGACCAGTTCACGCCGGCTCTTCGCGTCAAGCGCGAGCAGCTCCACCAATCGCTCGGGATGCCAGCTCAGATGCACGCCGATCGGATAGACCCCTCCGGCCCGGCGGCGAATCTGAGACAATCCCACAACTTTCCGCCCATCGACAACCACCTCCCAGGGCGAGAGCGTCCCATAGCAGGCCAGACGCAACGGGTCATCCGAGGTCAGCGCTGGGATCGCGCGCACTTCCTCAGTGGGTATGGCGCGCGCGCCCACGATACCAAGCGCGCGCAACGCGTCCGCCCACACCTCCCCAATCCACTGGTACGAGAGAGTCACGTCGCGTGTCAGCAGGGGATGCCCGGCCGGCAGCGCCACATCCATACTGAGCGCGTCGCGCTCGACGAGAACGGCGCCCCCGCCAGACGTGCGGCCATACACCGCTATCCCTGCGCGATTGGCGGCGTCCACATCCGCTCGTTGTATCCCCTGGCTGCGGCCCAGCACCATCGCCGACTGTGCGGGCACATACCAGCGCAGGCTCGGCGGCGCGCCGGCCTCCAGCCCCGCGAAGAGCGCATCAGTGTGCGCCAGTTGCCACCCCATGTCCTCGTGCGCATCGGGCAGCCGGCGCCACACCCTGTCGTGGTCGTCGCCGTGTCGCGCGTACTCCGGCCCCACGCTCATCGCCCACCTGACGGCGCCGTCTTGCGCGCTCCGGCGACCAGTTGTTGAAAATAGGCTATTCCGGCCGCCACCTTCTCTCCTTCTGGAGCGGCGTCCACCGCGTTGAGGAGCGCGCTTGCCACCACCGCGCCCTCAGCTATCTCCCCCACGCGTGCCACATGCTCAGGCCGCGAGATGCCGAAGCCCACCGCAAGGGGCAGTTGCGTATGCGCGCGCACGCGCGCGATGAATGTGCCCAGGTGCTCGGGCAGCGCCGACCGGGCACCTGTCACCCCGCTCAGCGACACACAATACATGAACCCGTTGCTGGAACGCCCAGCCGCCTGGGCCACGCGTGCGATACGCGTTTCGGGGCTGGTCGGCGTCACCAGATAGATCAGCTCGATTCCCCGCTGGCCGGCGCAGTCCACTAGCGGACCGGCTTCCTCAGGGGGAAGATCGGGCACGATCAGCCCAGCCACTCCCGCGGTGTCCGCCTGCGCGCAGAAGCGCTCGATCCCCATGCTGAAGATGGGATTATAATAGCCCATCAGGACGATAGGCGTCTCCGAGCGGGCACTGAGCCGGCCGGCGAGGCTGAGACATGTGCCGAGCGTCGTGCCGTGGTCGAGCGCCACCTGCCCCGCGTGCTGGATCGTGGCGCCGTCGGCCAGCGGGTCAGAGAATGGCACGCCCAGCTCCAGCACGTCCGCTCCCGCGTGCACCAGCGCCTGCGCCAGCGCCTCACTCGTGGCCAGATCAGGATAACCCGCCATCACGTATGGCACCAGCGCGACACGACCCTCATCGCGCGCCCGCTCGAACGCACGGCGTATGCGAGCGCTCCGCGTCTCAGATCCTGGCATGTCTTCCCTCCCATCGCGGCGCGGCGGCGCCGGTTGCCGTTCGTTGTGTGGGCCGCCTACACGCTGATCGCCCGCCGCTTCAATCACCACCTCGCGCGCCCCGCCGCCCGTCAGGCATCCCGCGTCGCCGCTCGGCCAAGGGACGGCGCACGTCGCGCCGGCTCAATCGAGCGTCACGCCAAGGGCGCTGGCCACCGTATTGATGTCTTTGTCACCCCGGCCTGAGAGATTGATGACGACCAGATCATCTGGCCGCAGTGCGCCCGCCTCGCCAAGCGCCAGCACATGCGCCACAGCGTGGGCCGACTCCAACGCCGGAATGATACCCTCTTCTCGGCTCAGCACCTGAAATGCACTCAACGCCTGGTCGTCATCCGCGCTGACATAGTCTGCCCGACCAGTCTCCTTCAGATAGCTGTGCTCGGGGCCAACGCCAGGATAGTCGAGCCCGGCCGAGAGGCTGTGCGTCTCGACGACCTGCCCATCCTCATTCTGCAGCAGGTAACTCAGCGCGCCATGCAGCACGCCCGGCCGCCCTGCCACGAGCGTCGCCGCGTGCTTGCCCGTCGCCACGCCTTTGCCCCCTGCTTCCACGCCCACCAGCCGCACGCCCGCATCGCCGGCGAACGGATGGAACATGCCGATCGCGTTGCTCCCGCCGCCGACGCACGCCACCACCAGGTCGGGCAGACGACCTTCCGCGTCGAGCACCTGTGCGCGCGTCTCACGTCCGATCACGCTCTGGAAGTCCCGTACGATGCGCGGATAGGGGTGGGGGCCCACCGCCGAGCCAATCAGATAGTGTGTGGTGTCGACGTTGGTCACCCAGTCGCGGATGGCCTCGTTGATGGCGTCCTTGAGCGTTCGGCTGCCGGACAGCACCGGCCGCACCTCCGCCCCGAGCAGCTTCATACGAAACACGTTGAGCGACTGGCGGTGGATGTCTTCCTCACCCATATAGACGATGCACTCAAGCCCCAGCCTGGCGCAAACAGTTGCGCTGGCGACACCATGCTGCCCGGCGCCAGTCTCGGCGATGATGCGGCGCTTGCCCATGCGCGCGGCCAGCAACCCCTGTCCCAGCGCGTTATTGATCTTGTGGGCTCCGGTGTGCGCCAGGTCCTCACGCTTGAGGTAGACGCGCGCGCCGACCCGGGCGGAGAGCCGTTCCGCGAGATACAGCGGCGTGGGGCGGCCAGTATAGGTGCGCTCCTGCTCGGCCAGCACCGCCCCGAACGCCAGATCGGCGATCGCATCGGCATAGGCATGCTCGAGCTCGTCGAGCGCCGCCATCAGGCTCTCGGGGACGAAGCGTCCGCCATAGGCGCCGAAGCGCCCGCCCGCGTCGGGAAACGCGCCATGCTGATAGACCCGCTGGGCCGGTGCGATGTCGGTTTCGGTGTCGTGCGCCATGCTCGAATCCTCGCTCGCTAGAAAACGCGCGCACCAGCGGGTGCGCCGCTCCGTGCCGCCGCCACAAAGGCGCGCAGCTTGACCGGATCTTTCACGCCGTCGGTTTCCGTGCCGCTGCTGACATCTACTCCCCGCGGTCCGACCGTCGCGACGGCGTCCCGCACCGTCTCTGGCGTCAGCCCGCCCGCCAGGATCACCGGCCACTGCGCGGCCGCGCGCCGGGCCAGGTCCCAATCGCCGGTCCGTCCTGTGCCGCCTGGACCATCACTTCCCGCTGGCTCCAGCAGCACCGTCGCGCCCGCCACCACGTATTCCCCCACAGACCGCACATCGGCCTCGTCGCGCAGTCGCACCGCCTTGATGACCGGGAGCCCCGTCGCTTCGGCTACCACCGTGCACTGCGAGGGGGTCTCGTGACCACTCAGCTGCACGACATCTACCCCTACTTGCGATGCAGTGTGCGCGATCCCCTCGACAGGCGCATCCACGAACACGCCCACAGCCAGGGGCGCGGGTCGTCCGGCGGGCGGTACAGCCCCGTCTGGCGCTTCCGCCAGGACGCCGGCCTCCCGTGCGGCGCGCACGATCTCGCGGGCCTGCTGTATGGTGACCTGCCTGCGCGCCGCGGCGAAGATCACGCCGAACGCGTCGGCCCCTGCCTCGACCGCCACCCTCCCATGCTCGGGCTCGCGCAAGCCGCACAGCTTTACGAACGGATGGGGCCGACCGGCGAAGAGTGCCGCCGTTGGCCCGCCTCCCGTGCTGGCCAGCGCCTGGACCAGGCCCGATGGATCGTCGGCGCGCATCAGCGCTTCGCCGACCAGGATCGCCTCAGCACCCCATGCACGGGCGCGCGCCGCCCCGGTCACATCGGCGATGCCACTCTCCGCCACGAACACGCGGTCACTCGGCACCAGCGGGCGCAATCCGCGCACCACGTCGGCATCGACGGCGAACGTGCGCAGGTCGCGGCTGTTGACGCCCACGACCCGAGCGCCGGCATCGACCGAGCGCCGCACCTCGTCGGCGTTGTGCGCCTCGACGAGCGCTTCCATCCCCAGCGTGCGCGTCAGGCCGAGCAGCGCCTTCAGCATGGCATCGTCGAGGAGTGCGCAGATCAGCAGCAGCGCATCCGCGCCCGCGGCTCGCGCTTCGTACACCTGGTACGGCTCCAGCACGAAATCCTTGCGCAGCACGGGCAGGTCAATCGCCGACCGCACCGCTGCCAGATGCTCCACCGCCCCGAGGAAGAAGTGCGGCTCGGTCAGCACGCTCACGGCTGCCGCGCCGCCCCGCTCATACGCACGGGCCCGCGCCACCGGATCGAAGGTCGCGGCCAACAGCCCCTTGGACGGCGACGCTCGCTTTACCTCGGCGATCAGGCGCGCTGGGCCGCTGCCCGCGGGCATCAACGCGGCCGCGAAGTCGCGGGGCGGCGGCGCGGCAGCGGCACGGCCGCGCATCGCGTCCAGCGAGACGCTGGTCTGGCGTGCGGCCAGCTCCTGCCGCGTTGCCGCGACGATTCGCTCCAGGAATGTGTCGGACATCGTCTGTACCGTGCTATCTTCTTTCCGGCACCGCGGCGGTGCCAGTTAGGTATCGCCTGGCGCTACACCCTTGCGCCCGCCAGCTCCCGCGTCGTGGCGACAAGCGCGTCCAGCGACTTGACGGCGCGCCCCGAGCGCAACAGGTCTCGCGCCTGGCGCACACCGTCGGCGAGGGTCGCGGCGCGATCCGTCACGAAGAGCGCCGCGCCCGCGTTGAGCGCCGTCATGTCAGCCGGAGCGCCCGCCTCCTCGCCCGCCAGTAGTCCGCGCAAGAGGGCCGCGTTTTGCGTTGCGTCACCGCCCCGCACGTCCTCCCGAGAGCGTGCGGTCAACCCGACGTCCTCCGGTGTGATCGTATATTCGACTAGCGTCTCCGTGTCGCCGCGTACCTCACACACGCGCGTGGGCGCGCCGAGCGATAGCTCGTCAATGCCGTCCTCGCCGTGCACTACCAGCGCTCGCTCGCAGCCAAGTCTCAGCAGCACTTCGCCCATCAGTCGCAGCAGCGACGCATCGGCCACGCCCAGCACCTGAAAGGTGGCGCCCGCGGGGTTGGTGAGCGGACCAAGGACGTTGAAGACCGTGCGAATGCCGATCTCGCGGCGTGTGGGCCCGACGTGGCGCATCGCGGGATGATACGCGGGCGCGAACATGAACCCGAAGCCGACCTCGGCCACGCAATATGCGACCTGTTCGGGCCCCAGCTCCAGCTTCACCCCCAGCGCCTCCAGCACATCCGCGCTCCCACAGCGGCTGGTCGCGGCGCGATTCCCGTGCTTGGCCACTGGCTGGCCCGCCGCGGCCACCAGGAGCCCCGCCGCGGTAGACACATTGAACGTCCCTGACGCGTCGCCGCCTGTCCCGCACGTATCCACCGCCCTTACCGCCGCCGGCAGCGACACGTGGACCGCCTTCTCGCGCATCACGCGCGCCAGGCCAGTGACCTCCTCCACGGTCTCGCCTTTCAGCCGCAGAGCAGTAAGAAACGCGCCAAGCTGCGACGGGGTGGCCACGCCCGTCATGATCTCGTCCATGGCCGCGGCCGCTTCCATCTCGCTCAGTGGATTCCCCGCCACCACGTGCGCGATCGCTTCTCGAATCATGCCACACCTCCCGCCGCCGCCGCGGCATGCGCGTCGTTCACACCAGCCAGAGGACGTTCACCCTCCAGAAAGTTGCGCAACAGTTTCTTGCCCGCCACCGTTAGGACCGACTCTGGATGAAACTGCACCCCCTCGATCGGATAATGCCGATGGCGCAGCCCCATGATCAGCCCATCGCCGGTCTCCGCCGTCACCGCCAGCTGGTCGGGCAGCGTCGCCCGGTCCACGATCAGGCTGTGGTAGCGCGTCGCCACGAATGGCGCGGGCAGCCCTCGAAAGACACCTTCGCCGTGGTGATACACGTCGGTCGTCTTGCCATGCACCGGTTCTGGCGCACACACTACTCGGCCGCCAAACACGTGTGCGATACACTGATGCCCCAGGCAGACGCCTAGTGTCGGCACCCGCGGCCCCAATTGCTCGATGATGGCGTTCGCCGCACCGGTCTCGAGCGGCGTGCACGGACCTGGCGACACCACCACGTGCTCGGGCGCCAGCGCTTCTGCCTCATCGGGCGTGATCTCGTCATTGCGCCGCACCAGCACGTCCGCGCCAAGCTCCGAGAGATACTGGTAGAGGTTGTACGTGAAGCTGTCGTAGTTGTCGATCAACAGGAGCATCGCTTCTCTGCCTCCTCCAGCGCCTGCATGACGGCCCGCAGCTTGTTCTCCGTTTCCTCGTACTCGCGACCGGGATCGGAGTCATACACCACGCCGCCGCCCGCCTGGGCATACGCCACGCCATCTTTGAGCACAAGGGTACGCAACGCGATGCAGGTATCCAGATTGCCATCGTAGCCGAAGTAGCCGACCGCGCCCGCGTACACGCCGCGGCGCTCGCCCTCCAGCTCGGCGATCACCTCCATCGCGCGAATCTTTGGCGCGCCGGAAACCGTGCCCGCCGGAAATCCCGCACGCAGCGCGTCAAATGGCGTCAGCCCATCCCGCAGCCGTCCCGTCACGTGGGATACCAGGTGCATCACGTGAGAGTAGCGTTCCACATCCATGAACTGCGTCACCTGCACCGACCCCGGCTCGCTCACGCGGCCCACGTCGTTTCGGCCGAGATCGACGAGCATGACGTGCTCCGCCCGTTCTTTGGGATCGGCTCTCAGGTCGGCTTCGAGCGCGTCGTCGTGGGCGGCATCGCCACCCCGCGGCCGCGTCCCCGCGATCGGATGGATGGCCACCTCGCCGTTCTCCACACGCACCAGCAGCTCCGGCGAGGCCCCCGCCACGGCGAAGTCCCGCAGGGCAAGATAGAACATGTACGGCGACGGGTTGATCGAGCGCAGCGCCCGATACACCTCGAACGGCGGCGCCGACGTTCTTTGCGCGATGCGACGCGACGGCACGATCTGGAAGCAGTCGCCGGCGCGGATGTATTCCTGGGCACGCGCAACCGCTTCCTCATAGCGCACGCGCGGCGCCAGCCGCGAGTCTCCGCTGCTCCCCGGCAGCTCCTGCTTGGTTTCGCCGGGGTCCTGGCTCGCGCCGCGGCCCATCGCTCCATCGCGCGACCGCCGCCCGCTGCTGGTCGTCATCCTCGGCGCCCGGCCCCGCAGCCGGCGCTCCAGCGCGTCTATGCGCCGTACAGCGTCAGCGCGCGCGACCGCTTCATCCCCGCCCGCTGCCTCTAGGTCCGGATGAGCCACCAGCCGCGCACTATGGCGCACGTGGTCGAAGATCAGCAGGGTGTCGCTGAAGAGGAAGACCGCCTCAGGCAGGCCCAGTCCATCCCGTGTCGGCACCGGCACGCGCGGCTCAAACCGAGCGGCGATCTCATACGCCAGATATCCCACCGCGCCACCAATGAAGCGCGGCCCCCCCGGACTTGGCTCGTGCGGTCGTCGCTCCAGCTCGCGGCGCACAAGCTCCAGCGGATCGAGGCAGTGCTGGCGCTCGCGCTGGCCGGCGCGCGCGCCGGCCAACCAATGCAGCTCAGCCTGCTGGCCACGCAGCGTCAACGCGAGATACGGATCCACGCCGACGAAGCTGTACCGCGCCAGCCGCTCGCCGCCCTCAACGCTCTCCAGCAGATAGCTGTACGGACCGCGCGCGAGCTTGAGGTAGGCGGAGACGGGCGTCTCCAGGTCAGCCGGCACTTCACGCCAGATGGGCGCGACTACCCGCTGGCCGACGTCGGCACGCATGACGAGCCTCCTCTATGCAATGGTCTGCCGTCGAGAGGACTTCAGTCCAATCCGACGCGCTGCTTCGCCTGGCGTAGCGTGGCGTCTGCGAGTGGCCGCACGCGTTCCGCGCCCTCAGCCAGCAGGCGGTCGAGCTCGGCTGGATTACCCGCCAGCTCGGCGTAACGTCGCTGGATCGGTTCCAACGCGGCGATAATGCGATCGGCCAACGCCGCTTTGAACTCTCTGTAGCCCTTGCCCGCGAACTCGGCTTCGATCGTCTCCCGGCTCTCGTTGCCAAGCAGCTGGTAAATAGTCAGCAGATTGAAGATGCCCGGTCGCGACTCGTCGAAGACAATCGTACGCTGCGAATCCGTCGTGGCGCGTGCGATCTTCTTACGGATCACATCCGGGGTATCCAGCAGCGCGATGTACGACGACTCCGCCCCGCTCTTGCTCATCTTCTTGGTTGGATCGTCCAGGGCCATGATCCGTCCGCCCACATCACGGATCAGCGGACGTGGAATCGTGAAGGTCTCGCCGAAGCGGTAGTTGAAGCGCTCGGCGATGTCCCGGGTCAGCTCCACATGCTGGCGCTGGTCCTCGCCAACAGGGACAACGTCCGTCTGATAGAGCAGAATATCCGCGGCCATGAGCACGGGATAGGTGAACAGCCCCGCGCTGGCCAAATCCTGCTCATCGCCTGCCTTGGCTTTGAACTGCGTCATGCGCCCCAGTTGTCCGACGGTCGTGATGCTCCCAAGAATCCAGGCCAGCTCGGTGTGCGCCGGAATGTGCGATTGCATGAAGACGGCGCTGCGCCGCGGGTCGAGCCCCACGGCGAAGAGCATGGCGGTGAGCTCGCGCCGCTGCGCGCGCAGCTGTGCCGGATCCTGGGGCACGGTGATGGCGTGCAAATCGACGATGCAGTATATGTTGTCGTACTTGTCCTGATCGGCAGCCCAATGCCGCATAGCGCCGAGATAATTGCCGATGGTGATATTCCCCGAGGGTTGGATGCCCGAGAACACACGCTCTTTGCGCCGAGCCGTGTGCTCGCCCTGCCTGCTGGGCTGCTCGACGGGTTGGTCAAGCGACTCACCGGCGGACCGGTCTTTGGGTGTACGGGAGCGTGTCGGTGCGCTCATTCTTGTGCTCCTTTCCAGAACGCAACGTGCCTATTCATGTCTGCCCACATCTGGCTCCGTGGTAGTGGTACAGTACCAAGCACACAACAAAAAACCTCTCATCCCACTGGGACGAGAGGTCAAGGACCTTCGTGGTACCACCCGGCTTCGAGTCACCTGTGCGCCGAGACGGCGCAGAGACTCCTTACCTGAACACAGGTCGCGCGACATATGTGTACGCAACCGATGCTCGGCCCCGCTAACGGGAGGCCCCCGGCGTTCCCTACGGCCTCGCGGCGAAGCCGGTCGGGTTGCGGCTCACAGGTCCATTCGGCGGTTACGCGGTGACCGGTTCCCACTCTCCCGGATCACTGTGCACGCGCGTCAAGCCGCTTACTCGTCCTGCTCGATGCCATGATGTGTTGACATGTTATGCGCAGTATAGTCCGTCGTCAGATATACTGTCAAGGTTTGCTTGGCCTCTTGATTGGTAACCTCTCTCCGGTGCGGGCTGTCCAGCGCTCATCACGTCACGTGTGCACGCTGTTGCGGCATGCCGCCGACCATGTTAGAATCGTCTTGCGACATCGCAAGTCGCCTCGATGCCCGTGAGCGCACGCGAGCCAGCGGGGCCCGCGCGGCGCATCGACAGAGAGATCGTGCCCCCGGCGCAATCGCACATAGAGCGCCCACGCCAATGGCACACGACAATAGCACTTGATCCCTGGGGAGGCACTGGTGAGCGCGCAGGTAGTCGACGCGCCGGTCCACGATGAGGCGAGCTATCTGATTCTGGACGAAGGGTGGAACATTATCGGCGCGGATGAGGAAGCGGATCTCGCCTCGGAATGGGGAGCGGCGGCCCTCGTCGGGCAGCATGCGCGCGATGTCCTTGGAGAAACTGTCCTCCTGGCCCTCGAGAACGAGGGCCGCGCTTTGTTCGCGCTCGACGGTGTGGATCATGTGCTGACGGTCAATTCGTTTGTGCTGCCCACCGGCATCTTGCGCGTGGTCCGGGCGCAGGAGATGGAGGCAACGCTGGAGCATGTCGTGTCGCTCATCGTGCACGAGTTGCGCAATCCGCTCTCCGCGATGCGGACACTGGTGCAGGGGCTTGAAGAGGATATGGACGCCGCGGCGCCTGCCCGTGCCTACACCGGGCGTCTCACGGGCGAGATCGACCGGCTCGGGCGCCTGCTCGGCTCGATGGCGCACGTGGCACGGCTGCAGCCCCGTCCACCGGAGACATTGGAGCTCGGTCAGCTGCTGGAAAGGACCGCCGATCTGTATCGGCCCGAGCTTGCCCGGCGCAACGTCCAGGTGCGCGTGCATGTGACCACGCGGGTCGGTCCCGTGCGCGCTGACCCAGATCAGATCGCGCAATTGCTCGTGAACCTCATGAATAACGCCGCCGATGCCATGCCCGAGGGCGGCACGATCACACTGCGCGCCCGTTTGGATCCGCGCGGTCGCTCGATGTTGCAGGTCGAAGATACGGGCGTCGGCATGGATTCCACCCAGCTTTCGCGCGCGATGCGCCCGCGCAACAGCTCGAAGCCCGGGGGCATGGGACTCGGGTTGATGATCGTCCGCAGCATCGTGAGACAGCACGGCGCTCGCATTCGGGTGTCGAGCGTGCCTGGCCAGGGGACGACCATCTCTGTCACGTTTCCACCATCAGATGTGCCGTCAGCCATGCCATCTGATGCGGTGCAACATCTTGCCGGATAGTCGCCGGATAGTCGCCGGATAGTCGCCGGATAGGAGGCCAGTCCATTTCGGTGGCTTGGAGCCCGCATCACCATCAGGGTTGCGCCTTGATGCGCTCAGCGCGCGGCACCACCCACAGCATACACGGAGAACAGCGGATCATCCGCCAGGCAGAGAGGGCTATCGGCCGGTTACGGTACACAGAGGAGCAGGGACATGGGGATGGCGGCAGGGCAACGGGTGTGGCGCGTGTTGGTTGTGGACGATGAGGAAAATCTGAACTGGAGCCTGGTCACCTCTCTGCGCAAGGATAATTACGCCGCCGACGGGGCGCTGACCGGCGAGGACGCGCTGCGGCGCATGGCAGCCCAGAACTACGACATCATCATTAGCGACGTGAAGATGCCTGGTATGGACGGCTTCGAGCTGCTCCAGTGGCTGCGGGCACACCGGCCACAGACTCGCGTGGTAATGATGACGGCATTTGGCTCACCCACTGACCGCGCCGAGGCCCTCCGCGGAGGAGTGATCGCCTATCTGGAGAAACCGTTCGACTTGCGCGCGCTCAAAGACGAGCTCCGCCGCCTCACTGATCCTCCTCGGGGCCAGCAAACTGGCGGCCCAGCGGCAAACGAAGGGTACGACTTACTTGAAGTGGCCCGAGTGATCAGCCTTGCACACCGCGATATCGCGCTGCTCGTAGAGTCAGCTGGCCGGTCCGGTCGCCTGCGCTTCCTGCGCGGCGACCTCATCTGGGCCGAGGCGGGCGATCTCACCGGCGATGCCGCGTTCGTCGGGCTCACCTCGCCCCGCTCCGGCCGCGTGCAGCCCGAGCCGTGGGATGGCAGATCAGCGCGCAACGTAACGCAGCCGCTCCCACAATTGATCCACATCGCGATGATGCAGCGCGAGCGCTCCAACAGCGCCGAGCCTTCGAGCATGACTGGTCGTCTGTCGCCTGCTCCGCAGGAGGCGCCTGGTCCGCCCGCTGCGCCTACTCCGCCCGTGGCGGCGCCCGATCCACGCGCCACGCCGGCACCCGGCCCGGCGCAGAGTAGTACCGCCGTGCGTCCCCTGGCTGGTGGGCCCGCTCCGTCCACCGCGCCGCTCTCGCCGCTCTCGCCGGCGCAGACGGGTGCCGCACGGTCCGCGCTCGATACGCTAGCCGCGAAGCTCCCGGAGCCAGCGCTGGTGGCCCTCGTCCGTCCGGACGGCACCCTCGTCGCGCAGCGCTCCGTTGGCGTCGAAGATGCGTCTGGTGGGACGCTGAGCCACCTGGCGTCGTGCGCCCAGGCGGCATTGCGGGCGCTGCTGTTGGGCGGATGGGGCGACCTGGAAGACGTTCAGGTCACCAGCCAGGACCGGCTGCTGTTGTTACGCCGGCTCGGCCGCACCGACCGCGCCGCCATCCTGATCCTGGTGGTCCCCCGCTCGACAGACCCATCCGTACGCCAGGCCTTACTGGGCGAGTTTGAGCACCCGCTCGTGGAGGCGCTGCGCTGACGCCTGACTAGCGCCTCCACGAGCGTACATCGAAAGCCAGGACGCGCGAACGGACACGTCGGATGCGGGCGATCCACGCGCTCAGCCGGACTGTTGTGGGTGGCCACTCGGGCTGGTGGAGAACCCCAGTTGGCGCAGCACGAAGCGCAACGAAAGACCCTGTGCCAACAATGTGAACAGCACCACGCCATACGTGGCGGTAATCAGTAAGTCGCGGTCTGGTAGGGAACGCGGCAGCGCCAGCACCAGTGCCAGCGAGAGCGCGCCGCGCAATCCGGACCAGAGGACGACCGGCGGCCATTGTCGCGATCCCGGTAGGCGAAACACGCGAGCGACCGGACGCAACGCATATACGGCAAGCGCACGGCCGCCCAACACCGCGGCGATGGCCCAGCCAGCGACCGCGAGCAACATCGCGGCGCTTGCGCTGCCGAAGTAGTGCCGAACGTCGATCTGCGCGCCGATCAACGGAAACAGCAGCGCGTTGGCCAGGAATGCCACCTGAGTCCAGAAGCCATCCACCGCGTCCCGTGTGCGCTGCGTCATCCCATACTCTCGCCCATACTGGCCCAATATGAGACCCATCGTCACGACCGCCAGAATGCCCGAAAGGTGCAAGCCGTCCGCCAGCAAATAGATGCCGTATGCCGCGACGATGGTCACCGTCGTCTCGGACAACGGCTCGTCCATCCAACGCAGCGCCCAGCCAATACCGAACCCCGCCGCGGCGCCCAGGGCCACACCAGCGATCGCCAGCTGGAGCACGCCAAGGAAGGCGGCACTGAAGACCGCCGGCACTGCAATGGCATGTCCACTCTGCGTTTGGACTACCAATCCGAGAATCACAACGTATAGGACGCTCGCCACACCATCGTTGAACAGGCTCTCGCCTTCGATGGTGACGCGCAGCCGCTCGCCTACACCCAGCTCCCGAAACAGCCCGAGCACCGCCACTGGATCCGTCGGCGCCAGGATCGTACCGAGCAGCAATGCGTTTCCCCAGGACAAGCCTGCGCCGAACCGCAGCACAACGGCACAGACGCCCACGGTGAGCAGCAGGCCCGGCCCGACCAGCAGCGCCACCCCGCCCCACACCTTCTTTAGCTGGCCGACATCCAGCGACCATGCGCCTTCGAAGAGCAGAGCCGGCAGAAAGACATCCAGCACCAGCCCGGGCGTGAGCTGAAGGCCAGGGAACAAATCGAAGGCGGCGATGACCAGTCCGACGATGACCAATCCCACTGTGTACGGAACACCAATGCGACGAGTCACGAACACGGTCACCAGCGCTACGAGCAGCAGAATGACCACGGTCTGCACGATGGCCGCGGGTTGGCTCATCACATACCTTCCTGGGTGGTGGCACAGCTCATGCAGGCCCTCCTCCTTATCACGCTTGCTTTCTGATGGGCAGGAAGGCACCGCGAAATACTCGTCTCTGTGCTACAATGGCGTCACTCGATGACCACAACGGTGCGGTCATTCGGCAGATGCGAGGAGGCATCACAATGGACGTAAGCACGCGTGCAACATCCTCGGGACCCCCTACCTCGGACGCACTGTTGCGCTGGATGCCCGACGAGGGCGAACCGGTCTCGGTGCTCGGCTACCCCAGCCCCCAGGCGCTGGGCGTAGTGGAGTGCATCGAGCGCGATGATGGTGGAACCGCCACCACGTACTGGATCTGGATGCTCGACGGCTGTCGTATCGCCCTGGACGCCCAGACGGCATGGCAACAGCTCAGCCGCCCCTAGCAGCCAGCAGACCGCAAGCTGAAAGTCCGTCCCGTGGGGGGCATCCTGAGTGGATGCCCCCATGTTCTCTCGCACACTCGACACGAATCCACATTCCCCTCCGCACCTACGTCACGCGCCGTGTTTCACAGCCGGCCAGGATAGGGTCCACATCCTCGCGCCTGAAGTGTGCCGCGCCGAGATAGAGCGCATTGGCCGTGCCCGCCGCCACGCCCAGCCGCGCAGCCTCCAGCAGGTCAGCGCCGCGCTCCAGCGCCAGGACGATACCGGCCGCCACCGCGTCGCCGCTCCCCACCGGGCTGATCGCCGCCACCGGCGGCGGCGACACGTGCCATCTTGCGCTCCCATCGGCCACGACCGCACCAGCTCTGCCCATCGTAATGACGGCACCGCCTCCATCCGCGACAGGAAGTGACGCTGCCGCGCTCGCGATGTCGCTCACCGCCTCCAGCCGCCGCCCCACGTGGTCGCACAGCTCGACCGCGTTGATCTTGATCAGATCGGGACGCATCGCGATGCCAGCGGCCAGCGCCACACCACGCGCATCGAGCAGCACGCGCGCGCCGTGGCGGTGGGCGAGGCGGATACAGCGCGCATACAGGTCGTCCGGTGCCCCACGGGGCAGCGACCCCGTCACCACAACCCAGCGGTGGCTCGGCACCGACATCTCCACCGCGGCCAGCAGGGCGTCCACCTCGTCGCCGGAAACCGACGGTCCGGCCTCATAGAACTCAGTCTGCTCGTGCGTCGTCGCGTCGGCGACGGTGAAGCACACCCGCGTCTCGCCCGCGATGGGCACCAGGTGACGCGCGATTTCATCCTGCTGCAGATACGCCTCCACCTGCGCGCCAGTCGGGCCCCCGGCAAAGCCCACGAGCAGCGGTTCACCGCCGAGGATGCGCAGTGCGCGCGCCACATTGGTGCCCTTGCCGCCCGCGAGCTTGAGGATCGTCGGGACGCGATGGATCGTCCCCTGATGCAGGCGCGATACGCTCACCGTCTGATCGATCGAAAGATTGGGCCCGCACACCAGCATCGCTCTGACCTCCCGCCCTCTCGCGTGCGTCAGTTGCTCGCATGCGCTGTCTCAGACTGTGCGCGAAACACGCGCCGAAACGTGTGGCCGCGCGCTGCCCACACCCAACTTTCGCTAGCCCATCAGTATATCATCGGCGAGCGCGCGAAGAAGCAAGCGAGGGCGTGCCCTGGCGTCTTGCGCAATCAGCCCACCGGCGCACCAACCAATGTGGTACGATAGCCCGCCAGACGATCGTTCGACACGCGCATCCGCGAGGAGCCATTGGCATGCCTGTCATCCGTACACCCGACGAGCGCTTTTCTAACCTGCCGGGCTATCCGTTCGGGCCGCAGTATGTCGAGCTGAACGGGGTCCGCATGCACTATGTGGACGAAGGAACCGGCGAGGTCGTGCTGTGCCTCCACGGCGAGCCTTCTTGGAGCTACCTCTACCGCAAGGTCATCCCGCCCATCGCCCGGCGACACCGCGTCGTCGCCCTAGACTTCATTGGCTTTGGCAAGTCAGACAAATTCACCGAGCCGGATGAGTATTCCTTCCAGATGCACCGCGACACCCTCGTGAGCCTACTCGACGCGCTCGCTCTGCGCGACATCACGCTCGTCTGCCAGGATTGGGGTGGCCTGATCGGCTTGCGTGTGGCGAGCGAGCTCCCCGATCGCTTCGCGCGGCTCGTGATCATGAACACGGGCCTGCCGACAGGTGACGAGCCCATGGGCGATGCCTTCAACGCCTGGCAGCAGTTCGCGCTGTCCGTGTCCGACCTGCCCCTCCGGCGCATCATGCGTGCCGGCATGGCATACGGCGACCGCATTCCAGTCGAGGTGCTCGACGCCTACGAAGCGCCGTTCCCAGACCGCACCTTCAAGGTTGGCGCGAAGGTCTTCCCAGCGCTGGTCCCAACTCGGCCCGACCAGCCGGGCGCGGATTCCATGCGGCACGCTCGTCACGTGCTGTCCACCTGGACCAAGCCCGCCCTCGTCATGTTCTCAGACGGCGATCCGATCACACACGGCGGCGATCGTTTCTTTCGCGCCCTCATTCCCAGCGCCCGAGAGCAGCCCGCGACGGTCATCCACGATGCGGGCCACTTCCTCCAGGAAGAAAAGGGCGAGGAAATCGCTCAGCATATCCTGGACTTCATGGCGCGAACGCCGCACAGCTGAGGAGATGCGTCGCGGAAGGTGTCAGCGCGCGACTGCCTATGTCGCCGCGACGAAGGCGTTCGTATACCCCAGCGTCTCAGCCTCGGGCTCTACAGGTGCGCCCACCCCCGGCGCGAGACGTCGCAGCAGGCGAGCGCTCGCCGCCCAGCGATTGGGATCGTGCCAGCCCCAGTGCGCTGCGCCCTGCGCGAACCGCGGCGCCAGCCAGCGCGCGCTGCGCCGCACCAGCTCCGCGGCGTGCGCGGGCAGCACACGCGGGTCCACCGCGCGGAGAAACAGTTCGGCCGCCTCGACCGGATGCTCGGCGGCGAAGGCATACCCCCGCGCAGTCGCACGCACTACCGCCGCCACCGTCTCGCGCTGCGCGGCCAGATACTCCTGGGTGGTGAACAGCAGGGGAAAGTATTCGTCCGGCAGCCCATGCTCGGCGACGAAGAAGTGGCGCAGCGCGAGTCCAGCCAGCTCCGCCTGAATGCCCTCCCAGGCGTAGAAGCCCCAGGCGACGTCAATCACGCCGTCAATGAGCGCCTGAAGGATATCCAGTTTTTCGGCGGCCACCAGCTCAACACGCGTTGTGCCGCCATCCATCCGGATCATCTCCTGCAGGAGCGCGACTTCGAACTCAGTGCCGAAGCTGGCGTAGCGCCGGCCTGCCAGTTGCGCGGGCCGCTCGATGCCACTGTCGGCGCGCACGGCCAGCGTCGTCGTGTTGGGCTGCACCACCGCCGCGACCGAGATGACGTCCACACCGCGCGCCCGCATGGAGACCAGGCTCTGGTGCGGCATCAAGCCGAACTCTGTATCCCCGGTGGCGATCTTTCGGTTGGGCATCGCCTCGCCGTCGAACGACAAGATGTCGAGCTCCACGCCCTCGCTGGCGTAGTATCCGAGCGCACGCGCGACGTAGATGCCGATGTGGTTCGTATTCGGCAGCCAATCCGGCGCGAGTCGTACGCTGTTCATCCTTCGACCTCGATGCGGTACTCGTGGATCGTCTCGCCCTCGATGAGAAACGCGCGGACCACGGGGTGTTCCCGATCGGCGAGCGAAAAGATGACGTAGAACGTGCCAGGCCACCCGTGGGACCACAGCACGTCACGCGGCGAAGGAAAGGCAGGCGTGTGCGGATGCGAATGGTAGTACGCCAGCATCTGCCAGTCATGCGCGTCAATGTCGTTCCAGATGTTGAGCAGCTCGCCTGGAGCGATCTCCGAGAAGGTGCGCGGTGTGTCCGACGCGTTGGCGGCCGGGAAGTGGCGCGTGACGTGCCCGTCCATACCGGCCAGCACACCGCACGCCTCGTCGGGATAGCCGGCGTCTACGTGGGCGAGCATGTCTCGCAGCACGTCGCCCGGCAGGCGCAATACCGGCGTCCGATCGTCGAGCGGCTCCGGGCTGATGTGCAGCGTGTCCAGACTTACCACAGCAGCTTGTCCTCCAGGTCGGTGGCCAGCTCGTCCACGTGGCGTGTCCACAGGTTCTCCGAGAGGTACTTCCATCCGCCATCCGCCAGCAGCACCACCACCTTGCCGCGCTCCAGCCCGCGCGCCGCCCGCAGCGCCGCGTGCAAGGCAGCGCCGCCACTGGGCCCCGTGAAGATACCCTCCTTGTCGAGGAGCGCCCGCATCGCACGGATCGCATCCTCCGCGTGCACGAGGATCTTGGCATCGAGCACGGAGCTATCCAGTACAGGTGGCACGAATCCATCTTCCAGACTGCGCAGCCCCTGCACCCCCTCACCTTGAAGCGGCTCCGCGGCCACCACGCGAATCGCTGGGTTGTGCTCCTTGAGGCGGCGGCCACAGCCGGTGAGCGTGCCGCCGGTGCCCAATCCCGCGACGAACACGTCCAAATCGGGCAGATCGGCGATGATCTCGGGGGCAGTGGTCTCGTAGTGCGCGCGTGGATTGGCGGGATTGCCATACTGGTACAGCATCACATAGCGGGGATCGTCCGCCACCATGCGCTGCGCGAGACGGACTGCCCCATTGCTTCCCTCGGCACCCGGCGAGTAGACAATCTCGGCCCCGTACAGCTCAAGCACCTGGCGCCGCTCGTGCGTCACGTTGTCTGGCATGACGGCTACGAAGCGATAGCCGCGGACACGGGCCAGCATCGCCAGTCCGATGCCGGTGTTGCCGCTGGTTGGCTCGAGGATGACGCTCCCCGGACTCAGCTTGCCCTCTCGCTCAGCCTCCAGAATCATCTGGCGAGCGATGCGGTCCTTGACGCTGCCGGTAGGGTTGGCGCCCTCCAGCTTGGCGTACAGGCGCACGCTGGGGCTGGGACTCAACGTCTGCAGCTCCACCAGCGGCGTATGGCCGATCGCCTCGATGATGTTGTGATACAGCATGCTGTGCCTCGGCTACTCGTCCGGAGTCACGCGCGCCACGGGTACCCTGAAGAGATCGACCCGAGTTGCGCGCTGGCAATCAGCCAATGCCGCCTGCCATGGCGGGCAGGAGCATGATCACGTCCCCAGCCGCCACGGGCGTCTCGAGCGCATTCAGATAACGCGCGTCCTGATCGTTGACGAAGACGTTGACGAAACGACTCAGCTCGCCCTCGGGGGTCAGGATCTGCTCGCGCACGGCAGGGTAGCGTGCGAAGAGGTCATCGAGGACGGCGCTGAGGGTCGCGCCGCTGGCTTCGACCTGCCTCGCGCCGCCGACCGCTGGGCGCAACACAGGTGGGATGCGTACCGTGCTCATGATCGTTGCTCTGCTCCTTGTGCCGGACATCTTGATGGGTCGTCAACTGCCGCGACGCGCGGAAGCCGGCCCTCCACGCGACGCCACTGGATCGAGCGAGGAAGCCGGCCGGACGTGCTCCTCCATGGGGCCTCGCTCGCCAGATCGGTACCAGTGGGTGAGGCTGCCAGTCCGCCAACCACCCGCACGCGACATGACTCCGCGGGTGATGTGGAGCGGTGGGCCAGTGACGTCAGTGTCCGTACCTATGCCGACCGCACAGGAAGGCCACAGAATGCCTCATACGTCGGCAGGTCCTCGGGATGGGCATCTTCACCGCAGGCCGGGCAGTGCGGATCGCGGCGCAGCTGCAGTTCGTCGAAGGTCTCGGTAAGGGCGTCATACATCAGCAAACGTCCGACAAGCGGCTCACCGATTCCCAAAATCAGCTTGATCGCCTCGGTCGCCTGGAGCATACCAATCGTCCCCGGCAGGACACCCAGGACTCCCGCCTCAGCGCAGCTCGGGGCCAGCTCTGGGGGTGGAGGCTCGGGGAACAGGCAGCGGTAGCACGGTCCATCGTATGGCTTGAAGACGGTTACCTGGCCTTCGAAGCGAAACACACTGCCATGCACCACCGGCTTGCCCGCGATGAGCGCGGCGTCGTTGACCAGGTAGCGCGTGGGGAAGTTGTCCGTGCCGTCGATGATGAGATCATAGCCGTCGATGATGCGCGCCACGTTGGACCGATCGAGCCACTCGTTGTGCGTAATCACCTTGACGTCGGGATTCAGCCCCTCGATGGATTCGCGCGCCGATTCCGTCTTGAGCTTGCCAATGCGCGCCGTCGAGTGAATGATCTGTCGCTGCAGATTGCTCGCCTCCACGACGTCTGGATCGACCAGGCCAATCGTCCCGACGCCGGCCGCCGCCAGGTACAGGGCAGCCGGAGCGCCAAGCCCTCCCGCGCCGAGCAGCAACACTCTGGCATCGAGCAGCTTGAGCTGGCCCGCCTCGCCCACCTCTGGGACCAACAGGTGCCGGCTGTAGCGCTTGCGCGCCTCATCGCTGAGTGTGCGCGGCAGAACGGTGGGCAGCCCGGCGTTCTTCCAGGCGGTATATCCGCCCGCCATCGAGATGGGCTGTTTGTACCCCATCTGCGTGAGGGTCTCAGCCGCCAACGCCGACCGCACTCCGCCCGCGCAATAGAGGAGCACCGGCTCGTCTTTGTCGGGAACCGCCTCCTCGATCTGCAGCTCCAAGAACCCCCGAGGCACGTGCACCGCGTTCGGCAGATGGCCCTCATTCCACTCGATTTTCTCGCGGACATCCACAACAGGGAATCGCTCGCCCTGTTTGATCCGCTGCTCCACGTCGGTCGCCGTCCATTCGGTGATGGTGCTGCGCGCGTGACGCAACATGCGCTGCGAAGCCTCACCCATAGCGCACCCGCCTTTATGCTCTGCCTGACCAGGCACATGCGCCTGGCCACCACGTCCAGTAATTCGCTCCACTCACGGGGGTATGCTTCATTTTGTGAAGCATACCTAAGCATACCACTTGCGGCCTAAGCAGTCAATGGAATACTGACGTCGCGGCGCCCTGGATGCCGCGCAAACGCCGGCCATTACCTGATACCATCCGTGCACGAATGGGACCGGGAATTCGTGGCAATGCGGAGGCCGCGGGCGGCGCCAGGGTGATGCCCCAGGCGGAGCGACGGCGGCCTGCGAGCGTGCTGATGGACATGGGCACACGACGCGGCAGCGGCTCGGACTATTGCTGGTAGTGCTCCACCGTGCTGGGGTCCCGTACTGTCGCTTTGTCTGGATCCTCGCCGGCGTGACGCCGCGCCCGGCGTTGCCGCAGGAGATCCCAGCACTGATCGAGGCTCACCTCCAGCGCTCGCATGCGCTCCCGCTGCTCGTCGTCCAGGCCGCCATGCGCGGCGCGCTTATCCAGCTCATGCTCTTCGTTGACCAGCTCCGTGATGTGGTGCAGGATGTTCGCATCAGTCATCAGCATCTCCCTTGGCGTACGCTTTTCGCTCTGTTCGCTCAAGTGCCCCGTCGTGCGCGGTTCCAGAGGGCCTTCGCGTCGACGCGACCTCATGTGGTCCGATTATACCCTTCAATACCGGCCACGGCCACGCACCCCTCGTACGACATCGCCGGCTCTGTTCGTCGGTGAACAGACGAACGAGACGCGGGCGTGTACCCTGTTCGTGACGGAAACCACCGAAGGTCGCCAGACGACGAGCCGCACCAGTGTGAGAACAACGTGCGGCGTATCGTCGCCTGTTGACCAGGCGCTACTTGATTGACATCTGTCGCGGCGGGAGGACCTCACTTTCCGGCGCATACGGAAGGCCGTGAACACAGCGCGGCGACGCGGGGAGGGAGACCGCGATGGCGAAGCGACACGAGCCGCGGCACAAAGTCTCGCGGCGCTTCGGGACCGATATCTACGGCACGGGCGGCGCGTCGCTGCAGCGCAGGCTGGCCGTGCCGCCTGGCGGCG
This sequence comes from uncultured Ktedonobacterales bacterium, assembly GCA_964416775.1. Lineage (GTDB taxonomy): Bacteria > Chloroflexota > Ktedonobacteria > Ktedonobacterales > JADMIN01 > CAYQFU01. The sequence goes on along the minus strand of CAYQFU010000002.1, from coordinate 8,520 downwards.
TCCGGCGCGGACGGCGCCGGCGCTCCACCTACGGCGTGCAATTGCTCGAGAAGCAGAAGGCGAAGGCGATTTACGGCTTGCTGGAGCGGCAATTCCGCCGGTACGTGCGGGAGGCGGCTCGCCAGCCGGGCGACGCGAGTGCCAACCTGCTGGCCCTCCTCGAGCGCCGGCTGGATAACACCGTCTATCGGTTAGGGTTCGCGCGGACTCGGCCGATGGCACGACAGATGGTGAATCACGGGCACGTGCGGGTCCGTGGCCGCCGCGTAAACATCCCGTCGTATCTGGTGCGGCCCAGCGAGACGATCGAACTGGACGAGACCGCCGCACAGATGCCGGAGGTAGCGGACAGCCTAGCGGCAGGTGGCCCCGTTCCTGGCTGGCTGACACGCACTGGGACGAGCGGGCACGTAGAGCGGCTGCCCGAACGCACCGACGCCGATGCCCGCGTGGACGCCGAGCAAATCATCGCGTTCTACTCGCGGTGATTACCGCCGGTCGGTGCTACTGCGGCGACATCGGTTCCAGCAGCGCACGCGCAATCACGCGGGCCGCTAGACGCGCCCTTACGCCTGCCAGACATCCACAATCGTCAAAGCGCTCGCCGCATCGTTGGTGTAGGGCACGCCGACGAGTGCTTCGATGGTGCGCAGGACATCGTAGTGGTTGATGGTTTCCCCATAGTGTCCCGCATGTATGTGCGCCCCAACAAAGAAGGTCAAGATGTGGTTCGCCGACGAGCGGTCGTCTTCATCCCAGGTCACGATGAGCAGACTGTTGTGCGTGATCGCCCACTGCACGTAGGCGCCCAGGTGTTGCTTCAGCCAGGTGTCGCCCGCCGCGACCGAGCCGGAATGCATATTGTCTCGCTGGTTCGGCACGACGATGGCGACTTCCGGGAGCTGGCTAAAATCGGTGGGGAAGCTGCTGAAAGGCTGGTTGCTGGCGGCGGGCACGTTAGCGAAGTCCACCCAGGGGGAATGCTTGCGCGCGTACAGCGGAGTGTTCGGCTGGCCAGGTACGCTGCCAGCGTTGCACCCCGTGAAGCCGGGCAACGGCAGGTTCTCCGAGTAAGCGGTGAATCTTAGGCTGCGCGCACGGAGCGCATCGGCTAAATTGGGCCCAGGAAGGGTCTGCGGGCACGCGTCGCTCGAGATGCCAAACGTGGAGCCTGCGAAGAGCGCGATGTAGTTCGGCTGGCTGGGGTGGGCAACTGCGTACGAATTCGTGAAGACGGCTCCTTGTGCCGCTAACGCATTGAGATAGGGCGCCTGCGCCGAGCCGATGATCTCGTTGTAACCATGGTTCTCCTCGATGAGAACGACGATGTGGTCGAAGTGGGGAAGCGGCCTGAGTGGACCGCCGGGAGTCTCGCGCGCCTCTCCCTCGGTCGGCGTGATCGTTCCGCGCACACATCCCGCAAGGACACAGCAGCACAGGAGGAATGCCACCACAGCGCGCGACATTCGCCCAATGCACGCGGCCGATGATGTTCCCACTGGCACGCTCCCTTCACGCGTTTGGGTCCCCACTGCATCCAGCTATCACCCTATCCTCCTCCTGACTGAAATCGAAAGTGTCTAGTTGCCCGTTTCGGGCTGGGTGTTTGTCCAATGACCGGGCGGGATTCCACGTGCGTCCACGCTCTCGTCCATGGTGCGCGAATACTACATATCATTCCAGTTCCTGAACCGCGCGGGGTGATTCGTGTCGCGATGTCGCTGATGTAGTGACCAGAAGAGTAATGGCGAGCCACGCCAACCAAATCATCCAGGCAACGATTCCCGCGATCAGAATACGGCGGAACAGCGGCCCAGGATCGGCGTTGGCAAAGGTTTGTTCAAAGCTCCCAATTAGCATTGCGGCTCCTCCTAAGATCCCGATCCAGTGGAACCATGCTTTCCTGCCAGACACGCGCAGAAGCATGGTCGCCAGGAAGAGGCTCCAGAGGCCGGTAACAATGTTGTAGATGAACTCGCCGATGGTTATTCCCAGGAAGTAGCTCGTGCCCGCATAGGCGACATCGAGGGCTACGCGTGTGGCCGCACCAGTCTGTGGACTGGTGTAGATGTGCGCGAGGTACGGCAAGACAATCAGCCAGCGCGAGGAAGCAACTGCCAGTGCAACACCCACCAGAACCATACA
>CAYQFU010000002.1:0-6275 GCA_964416775.1 uncultured Ktedonobacterales bacterium | reverse complement strand
CATACAAGATGGGCGCGAGAACAAGAAACTCGACGCCAGCGGCCATGAGCGCGTAGTACGTGAGGAATACGGAGAGCTGTCGCTGTTGATAGGCCGCAAAGGCCAATGCTCCTGAGTCCTCGTCAATGTTCAGCTGATCGTGAAGAATGAGAAGCGTTGGTACGCCAATGGCGCCAATGATGAGCAAGACGCCCACGAGCTCCGCACCCTCCAGTTTGATCGTGTAGGGGTCTGCTCGTCGAAAGTGGCTGTTGGCCACGCGAACCGTGATCGGTCGATAGCTTCGTAGGTTGCCTCTGTTATGTCGGCGATGCCGGAGGCTTCGGTGAAATGGAATGGGTCCACAATTTCATACACGCTGTGAGCGGCAACACTCTGGGGCGTGCAGCGTAACCCCCGTCCGAACGGCTGGACGAGAAAGTGATCGTGCCGCAAACGCACAAACATGCCCCCATTCCCAGCCGTTTCGCAGGCCATCGTGCCGCATTCCACCACCTTACCGGCGTGCCACGCCAGCCCCTCCGGGAAGCCATTGAGAATGGGCATCGCGGCATACAGCGCCGAGTCGCTGCACCGGCCGGCAAGGATACACTCAACACCCTCCGCAAGTGCCTGTTGTAAGGGCTCGGCCCCCATCATCCCCACGATGTGCGCGCTCCGCATGATCGTGTCTTCATCCAGATGAGGCGCGGCATCAAGCGGCTTGATACGTCCTTGCCGGAACAGGTCGACCAACGCGTCTTTGTCCTGCTCCGCGTAAATCATCGCCGTACGCGATGTGGCCCCCGCTTCCCTCATAATCTCGGTGAGGATGTCGAGTGTCCAATCGACCTGTGCGTCCGCTCCCGCGGTCCCGGCGGAGCCAATCAACACCGGAATGCCCGCACGGCGGCCGGCGTCCAGCAATGCAGCAAGGTCGCGCTTCACCGCCTCACGGGCAAACGCGGGTTGTCCAGAGCCGAGCGAGAACGGGCCGGGGTCCGTGGAGCCTGCATCGCACGCGATAAAATGGGGACGCTCTTCGAGAGCTTGTTCAAGCGAGGTTTTGTCAACTCCGGCGCCGACCAAGGTGCCCGCTATATAGCGTATTTCGTCCATGCTCCTGTTTTCCTTTCTCCTTTGACGGCCCATGGCTCCCGGCATAAATCCACCCGCACTCCAGCCATCGCGGTCGCGCATGTCTTACCAAGTCCGATTGGATGCGTGGCATTCGCAGACAGCTTCAGCCCTTACCCCGTCGCGTGCGCCGGCTTATGAGGGCCGCGACCGCCTATCAAGACTTCGCATCACTTCGCATCCCGTGTTTGCGCGAACGTCGTCAATGCAGCAACAAGTAAGCGGATATGAAGCAACGAGGGCGACCTGGCCGAAACCGAATCGTCGCCGTGAGAGCCCCGTTAGTACTTCAGCGACACGTAGCCGTAGCCCGGGCGTTCTCGCGGCAGGTCTCGCCCGTATCTCGGGGAGTATCCCAAATCATCGCCAGATTGTCACAAGGCCAGGTGCGATGGGACTTCCCCGAATAAGGGTCGCTGAAGTACTAAGCCATCCCCTGCTATTGGTTAAACGGTAAGCGTAGGGGCATTGAGCAGGGCGATGCACCGTGCCTCCGTGTTCGCACAGCCCGTCCGGTCAGCGAGCAGGCGAAACGACGCACCGAGATTGGTGCGCTCGTGTCCTTGCCGCTGCCAATGCTCCTGATGCCGGGCGCACCGTGCGGCCACGAGGAAGAAATCATCCTGCCGGCGCTCGCTCATGCTCGGCGGGAGCCAGGGCACCACCCAGGGAAACAGCTCGACCGCTTCATCTGGGCGCATGCCGAGGCCGCGCCTGAGTTGCGCCAGCGCGGCACGTTCCTGCTTCCTGACCAGCTGCGTGAGCGCCGTCACCAAGGCCTGCTCGTCGTCTGTCGGTGCGGAGGCCATCGCGCACCCCGCCTACTCGCTGCCAATCGGGGCGCGGAAGGAAGCCATGAACTGGCCCAGACACCAGCGAAACCGCGCCTCTGCCAGCGCGACGGCACACAAGGTACGCGCAGTACGATCGAGCCCACCGATCGCCACAGCGAAGGCCTGACGGGCCGTTCGCTCCACCTCCCGAGCCCATCGTGGCAAGAGCGTCGCGTCATAGGCGCGAGCAGCGTCCGGGCCAGTCGTCACATTGTCAGGCAGACTCGTCACGAAGCGCCGAAACGTGCCGTCCAGGCACGCCCAATAGTCAGCCGGCGTGGTCAGATGACGCGCCAGCGTCTCGACCTCCGTGCGAGACAGGCGAAGTGCGGCCATCCCGATCTGCAGATCCTGGCTCAGGCTCCACCGGGGATTCGGTCCCGTCAACGTCCCGCTGGGCGTCGGGGTGCTGAGTAGCCGTGCCTGCAGGAGTTGGCCTGCGTGCTCGGCCAAGGCAAGCGCCCCCCTGTTCGCGTCTACCAGCTCGGGCGTAGGCAAGTAGGCGAGAGGCAGCGGCAAAGACGCGCGGCGCCAGTCCTGTACTTTCGCCTGATCCGGAAGCAGGCCGCAGACGTCGAGTGGCACCACGCCCTGCTCGCTGAGCTCCCCAGCGGCAAGCAGCACATCAAGCCAATCGAGCATGCGCGGTCGTTCCGGCTCATGCGCCACGGAGTGGAACAGGGCATGGCGGTCTCGCCAGGTCATCCGGTCGGGGTCCAGCGCGAGCGGCACCCATGCCGACCCCGGCTTCAGCTGTGGGCGCGCGCGGAACGCCACCATGGTCTCGGCCGACCACGTGGCGAAGGCATCGGGGACATGAGAGCCTTTCATCAACGCGGCACGCCGGACCATGCCGTCGCCATCAGTCTCCTCGGGGGCTCGAGGCGGCAGAGCGCCCTGTGCCCTCCGCGGTAGGATCGAAGAGCAGCGGTTTCCTGCGGTCTGACCCACGGTCGTGGGTCCAACTCGGTCACGTCCGTGCACGCCTGCGGGTCGAGCCTCTCCGTCTGGTAGAACGGGGAGTCGTCGAAGCGGTCGAAGCGCGCGTGCCAGGTGGCGAGGTACCGGTTGATGGCTTGCAGGTCCCAGGCGCCAGCGTGCCAGATGGCCCCCCACTCCCACGTGGTACGCGGGCCGTTCCGGCTGCGGTGCAGGATGGCGAGCAGCAGGCGGTGCAGCGCGAACGTGACGGTTGGCGCCAGACCGGCCAGCTGCGCCAGACGTGGGGCCTGGGCAAAGACCTCGCGCAGCCCGACCAGCAGCGGCGCGTGATCAGTGCGGCGCGGGCACGGTATCCAGGGCTCATGGATCAGGTTGAAGCTCAACACTCCGGTTCGCGGTTCCTTAACCTGCGCGTAGCTCGTATCGAAGCGGCGCCGCCACGTTCTCCGCGATGCGGTCTCCTGGAGGCAACAAGCATTCGTCGCACGTGCCCGCTGACGCGACCGGGCTCAACGCAAGGGCAGCGCACGACCGGCTGTGCCCCGCAGAGTGGACGACGAAGGCATGCTGTGCTGCGGACGCGACGACCCCGTCGCCAGCGCGTCGGGCCTCCATCTGGCGTGTGACCACATCAGACCGCGGTGAGACCAGCCTACACGCTGTACCTCATCGCGACGTCTTGCTCGGACCGAGCCATCACGGCGCGCCTCGGCCCACACGCGCGCAACCAGGAGGTCACCGCCCCATGTGGCAAGAGGCGCCCCGAAGCTGGTGTGAGCGAAGACCGATTGCACGCGATGCTGGCCGGCGGAGCAGATAATTCCCCTAACTTGCAGACGGTACTACTTGACAAACACGCCCGAAAGGCGCACGATGCACCCGGCATGGTCAGCTCGTCACCAGGACACCGGAGACGTACGCCACGGCGAATGCTTGCACACATGCAACAAGAAATCAGCATAGTGATGGGTGGGTGAGGGGAGGTAAGGCGGCCTCTATGCGAGTATGGCGGGAGACAAGCGACCGAAGAACTGGCGCCTCCAGGCCGGCTGAGACGCTGAATGCTGACACGGCGCGAGTGTCGCCGCAGGCCAGGGGGCTCCTCTGGCCAATCGGACTCGCCGCGTTAGCGTTACGGCTGGCGCTCCTGCCCATCGGCCACTGGTGGGATCTGACGGTCGACTACAACGTGTTCATTGATCTGGGTCGCAACGTGTCGCCGTATGCCACGATGGCCTGGCTCTCGCACATCGCCCAGTCGGCGCACTGGGGCTCCTATTACGAGTACTACGCGTACCCGCCCGCACCGCTCTATCTCTACTATCCTCTGGCGCAGCTGTTCCATTGGCTACACCCCAGCGCGAGCTACTTCTTCCCCGTCCAGGGCTCCTTTGCCATGCCGTCGCTGCCCTGGGATTTCTACCTGCTGTACAAAGGGCCCATCTGGATGGCCGACTTCGCGATCGCGGCCCTGCTCGCGCGCATGACGGGCACCGCGCAGGGATTCCGCAGTTATCTGCTCAATCCCTATGTGCTGCTGATCGGGAGTGGCTGGACCTTCGACGCGATGATGGTGCTCGGACTCCTCCTGGGCATCTATCTCCTCCAACGGGACCGACCTGTCCTGGCCGGAATCGCACTCGGTGTTGGCACCGCGATCAAGTATGTGCCCGTGCTGCTGGTCCCGGTGGGGATCATTTACCTGCTCAAGCGTGAACGCCCCGTGCGGGAAGTGGTCGCGTTTGTGGTGAGCTCCGTTGCCACGACCGTGCTCTTGATCGTGCCGTTCTGGCGCGGCGTGCTGTATGTGTTGCAGTTTCAGGCGCAGCGCAACGGTGGCGGCATGAATTGGCAGGTCTTCTTTCTGCTGAGCCCCGTGCTGGATCCGCGGGCCAACCTGGATCCGCTCCTGCAGACCTTCAGTTCGTTCGGGATGCCGGTGCTGGCGATTGGACTGCTGCTCGGCTACTGGTACTGTACCGTGGCCAAGCTCTCACTCAACCGCATGGTGCTCCTCGTGCTGGTGATCTACCTGGCGGCCACGAAGCTGGTCAATGAACAGTACGTGCTGGTGCTGTTCCCGTTTACGTTGCTGGAAGCGACTCAGCAGGGCGGCATCTGGAAGTGGCTGCACCGAGCGTTCTGGGGGACAGCGTTGGCGTTTGCCATCTTTCGCCTGCCAATCGATCGCTTGCTGTGGCCACTGTATCATACCGTCCTGGGCGCCAAAGCGAACGTCATTGCGCTGACAGGAGCGACGGGGTTAGACTCGAGCTATATACCCTGGCACAGCGAGCACCTGGATGCGTATGTCGTGCTGACGCTGGGGGTGTGGTTCACCGTGCTCTGTCTGATCACCATCTGGCATATCGTCACGCGCCGCGGTGTGGTACAACAAGCACAGGCGTTAGCTACCCCAGTCGGGGTAGCATCGCTCGGACGCGCGAGGGGGTGACGGAGCCTGCCATGCGCCTCGCCGTTGACGTGTTGGTGTCGCAAGCCCACAGGGAGTACTAAAGCTGTGCAGAACGAGCCGGATGCGCCCCGGTCACGGTCGCTCTCCCTGCCCAAGGCAAACCTCCTCCTCAGGGCCGTCACTCCTGCGATTCTGCTGGCAGGGCTCGTCGTCCTACTCGTCTACCACTTCAACGCGACCCTCGTGGGGTACCAGCAACAACAAGATCAGTCCACTGGCGTGTTCGGCTTCACGATGGGGCATCTCGCCGTTCGCCTGAATCGTGATGGAGCGCAGGGCCGCCCCACCATTCTGTACGACGGCAGTGCCGTTGTGCGCTACGATGAGGCCGTCTCGACGATCACAGTAGACGGCCAGCGCCATGAGCTGTGGAACGGCGATCATGGCTATAGCCAGGACGTGGGCAGGCGACAGCTCTTCAGCACGGCGAGTGGGGCCAGCTGGCAGATCGTGCAGATCACCCAGCTGGTCAACGACCACAGCGTAACCGTCTCGTATGAGCTTGCCGTGCACGGCGCGCAGACGACCGCGCTGCATCAGGTGGTGGTGCAGATCACGCACGTGCAGCACGTGTGGTCTGAGCCGCAGGTGAGCGGGACCACCTTCACGGCGATCGCTCTGCCACCGCCGCCGCCGGCGCTGGCACACGCCCTGGTGCAGCCGATTGGCACCGTGCACGTGCAGGCGAGCGGCATGTATCTGGTGAGCGGCTCGCTGATCGCAAATACGCAGCCAGGCAGCACAGGCCAAACGGGCGCGACCACGCCCTGGGCCACGACCTTCACGACCACCTATGAGGTGGACCAGCCGCCTGCTCAGACATTGATACCGCTGGGCACGGAGACTATCACCGTGGAGCCCGCGAGCAATGCCGCTCCGGTCGCGTTCCCTGCTGGTGGATGACGGTC
>CAYQFU010000001.1:22881-82263 GCA_964416775.1 uncultured Ktedonobacterales bacterium | reverse complement strand
GTGCCCTGGCCCGAAGTGCCCTGGCTCAGCGTGTCCGTCCACTTCTCGCTCGTAATATCGTTGCCCACCACCGCTGGGTCGATGGCGTACGAGGTCGGGTAGGTCATCGCCTCCAGGAAGTACGCCGCCGGCTGCGCTAGCGTCAGCGTCAGCGTCTGATTGTCGGGTGTGGTGATCGAGTCGCCAATTAGCGTCTTGATCACTGGGGTCGTCTGCCCCTTCGCCGCCGAGATAGCGCCATTGGTGCAGGTCTCGCTGGCGAACGTTTGCGCATCCTTGAGCTCAAAGAGATAGTACGAGACCGGCGACGCCAGGCATGGGTTGAGCGTCCGCTCCAAGCTATAGGCATAGTCCTTCGAGGTTACTGGCGTGCCGTTGGAGAAGGACTGCCCCGAGCGCAGATGGAACGTGTAGGTCAGCCCGTCCGGGCTGACATCCCAGTTCGAGGCGCCCCATTTCTCTACGTTGAGGTTTTTGTCGAGCGTGACGAGCCCATCGTAGGTCAGGTTGATCACGATCGACGAATTCGCGTCGCCCACGATATCGGGGTCCATCGTCTTGATGTCGCCCGAGCCGCCCGTGGGCAAGTTGTACTGAAACGCCTGGGTCTTAGCAAGGCCGCTGCCCGCTGCGCCTCCTCCTCCGCAGCCCGCGGCGAGTAGCGCAACCGTGCCGACCATTACGGCAAGTCCCGGCAGCGAGAGCTGTCGGATTCCCAATCGCATGCTTGTTCTCCCTTGGTCTCGTGGGTTGTGTCCCTCGCCCCCAAGAGCGAGCATCGGATATATGCCGATGTCTTACGCTGTCCCCAGCGTGGCGCGTGACGCATGGCGCGCACGCTCACCGTCCGTATCTGCTGTAAAGCGCGACCCACCTCCCTTCGCCTCAGATCGCCGGAGCCTGCCCAGGCCGCTCGCACTGAGGCGTCCTACACCCATGCCGGCGGGCCGCCGCCATTCCAGACCCCAGGCCGATCCGCAGTCCTGGAACCGTTGCGTTTGACCGGACACTTGCAGATTTCGCGCCACAGGTCCCCAGCCAATGCAAGCCTGGAGCGAAGCGCCATCCCGGTAGGCTGTGCGGTTCCTGGCTGCTCAGGGGTATACTGAGCGGGAAGATTGGGCCGCGTGGCCGATCACAGTCAGGGATGCTGGAGGCAGCGGAAATACGTATGGCAGAGGAATTCAACTTCTCGCCAATGGGCGAAGCGGACGCGCGGGCGATTCTTGCCTGGCGCTATGAGGGACCTTACGCGGTCTACAACACTGTCGACGATGGGCAGTTAGACGCGGGGCTGGCGGAGATGCTGGATCCGCGCAGCCCGTATTTCGCCGTGTGTGATGCCACCGGCGCCTTGATCGGCTTCTTCGCCTTTGGCACCGCCGCCGAAGTTGGGGGCAGCGGGCCGCCCGGCCTCATGCGCGCGGACGACATGCTCTCCGTCGGCCTCGGCATGCGCCCCGACCTCACGGGCAAAGGTCTCGGGCTGGCCTTCGTCAACGCCGGCCTCGCCTTCGCGCGCGAGCGCTACGCGCCCTCCATCTTCCGTCTCTTCGTGCTCTCGTTCAATCAGCGGGCCATGCGTGTGTACGAGCGCGCCGGCTTCGAGCGTGTCGGCGTGCTGCGCGTGAGCAGCGAGCACATGTCGCGCGAGTTCATCGAGATGCGTCGCGCAGCGAACGGGTGAAGCGCGCTACCTGCACGGCGTAGGCAAGATTCTCCAGTCTCCCACGCGTGCCATGGCAGCGCATCGGCCATGCGGCGTATGCTGCCACAGCGTCCGATCAGCTCCCACCTCCGGGCAATTACTCCCGGCTTGCCTGGAGACGTTCGCGGGGCACCCAGCGTCCCCAACCGCATCGGTCCGTCCGGAATCCGGACGGCAAGTACCACGTGCGAACAGGAGATTCCAATGCAAGTGCGCCGCTTCAGCCCCGACCTCAAGACCACCGTGCCTGGAGGCCACGTGGGCCTTCACGCCGTGCCCATCCACCTGGATCGCTCCCTCCCTGCCGCGCGCGACACCGATGCCCTGGCGGCGCGCATGAACGGCCTGCCGATCCTGCTCGATCGTCCGGTCGTCGTCGTCGCGCTGTATCTCGACCCCCACGGCCACATGGAGGAGCACAGCGCCGACCAGCCCGTCCTCATGCTGGTGACGGGAGGCCGCGGCTTCGTGCGCATCGGCGGCCCAAGCGGCGAGACGCGTCCCGTCACGCCGGGTGACGCGGTGCTCTGGCCTGCCGGGCTGGACCATACCATCTGGACCGAAGACGAGCCCCTCCAGGTCATCCTCGTCGACGGGCCCCCAGAGCGCGGCGCCGCGCCAACGGAGTGAACCTCGCGCCGGTCGCGCGTTATTGGGATTGAGATTGACACACGGATTGGGGGCACCGGCTTCGTGGTTTGCCTCGCGGGCCAGAATGGGAGTGATCCGCATTATTGAGTCAAAGAGCATCACGCGCGCCTCTCGTACCCGATCCACGCCGGTCACGCGGCTGGACAGCCTCCAAAGCCTCCCCTTCGTCCTCCAACGATATCCACTCGTCGGGCTGGCGGTACTGGCCGCGGCAGCGCTGCTGGCATATCTCGTCCAGGGCGGCATGTCGGAGCGAGTGCGCACCACCTGGTCTCTGGCCAACGCCTACGACCGCGCCGTGAGCGCCACCATGCCGGGAGCCTGGCTCTTTCGCGCGGCCGTGGCCTGGGCGCCGCGCCAGCTACCCAGCGCCAGCCCGCACGACGCACCGTACCTGGCAGCCATGCTGGGTTACGCCGCCAGCATCGCCGTGCTCTTCGCCCTGTACGCGTTGGCCCTGCGCTGGACCGCCCGCCATGCCGGCACTGGCACTCCCGCGCTGCGCCAGCGAATCGTCGTCCTCATCGGCGGGGCGGCAGCCATCTTCAGCCTCGTGCTGCTCTTCACCCCGGCCGCACCCTCGCATGACCCCTTCGCCTACGCCATGAGCGGCCGGCTACTGCTCGCGTATCACGCCAACCCGTTCTTTGCCGTCCCCGCCTCATACCCCCACGATCCCATCCTGGCCGCCAACGACTGGAAGCAGTCTGCCACCGCCTACGGTCCGCTCTGGAGCGGGATCTCGCTGTTGCTGGCCCCGCTGATTGGCGCTGATCCGCTGCGCGCCAACATGGTCTATCGCGTGGTCGCGCTCGTCGCCCATCTTGCCAACATCCTCCTCATCGCCGCCCTCCTCCGCCGCCTCCCCGCGGGCCACCAGAGCTGGCAGGCACGTGGGCTGCTGCTCTACGCCTGGAATCCCCTCGTCGTCGTGGAGGTCGCCGCCGGCCACAACGACGTGGCCATGCTCACCCTGCTCTTGCTGGGCCTCTATCTCCTGGCTCGCGAGCGTCCGGCGCTCGCCATGGTCTCCCTGGCCGGCGCCATCCTGCTCAAGGCCAGCGCACTGCCGCTCGTCCTCCTGGTGCTCGCCGCCCTCCTCCTCGCCTCCGCTCGCGCCCGTACCGCTCACTCCCCCCTTCTCATCGCGGCGGGAAGGGGGTCCAGGGCAATGAGAGCCGCTCTCGTTCTGACTGGCGTCGTGATAGCCGGCTACCTGCCGTTCTTCTGGGGCCATTCGCCCGCGCGGATCGCCGCGGCGTCGCGGCTCCAGCCCACCACGCAGGCGCTAGCGAAGGCGCTCACATCCAGCTTTGGCACGCTCTCCAGCGCCGTCGCCCAAGCGCCCCTCTTTCCGTCGCCGCTGGCGGCGGCCCTCTCCCACGCCGTTCTCGTGCTGAGCAGCCCCACGTTCTGGACGCTCGTGCAGGCCATCCTGATGCTAGCAGCCGCCTTCTTCCTGCTGCCCTCGCTGCCCAACCGGGAACGGCTGCCCTCCGCGCTAGCCTGGGTCTATGCTATGTGGATGGCCCTCCTCTGCGTCTTCCATTTGCTGCGCACGTGGTATCTCATTCCGCTGGTCGGCCTGATCAGCCTCACGCCGCTGGGCCGGCCCATCCGTCGCTTCGTCCTGACGCTCACTACCACCGCGCAGATTGAAATCTTCTTCCTCTCCCAATCACCTCCCTTCGGTGGCTGGCAGCCCTGGACAGTCGTGCTCGTGCTCGGCATTCCCCTCGCCGTGCTCGTCGTGGAGCTGCGCCGCCAGGGTTTCGCCCCCCGCGCCGCCGCCGCCCACAGCCTCGCCACGCTGCTGGCGATGCGCGCGTCGTGACGTGGACGCGCCGGACGGCCATCAGTGCCGCATGATCACCGTCTGGAGCCACACGTCGTTGGACGGCACGCCCCCATCCGCTCCCTCCGACCAGCCGTGGACGTAGGTGGCCAGCTGGTACACCGAGACATCCTGGAACAGGGGGCACAGCGCCCCCTGATCGAGCAAGATCTGCTCCGCCTGCTGGTATTCCTGCGCGCGCACGGACTGGTCAGGGTTGCTTTCGGCGTTTTGCAGCAGCGTATCGGCGTCGGGCACCGACACGAGGGCGTCGTTGAATGGCGCACCCGTCTGGAGCAGCTGCGTCAGCACCGCCTGCCCGTCCGGGTAGTCCGCCGTCCAGTTCAACGGATGGAGCGCCGTGCCGGCGAGGGTCGGCGGATTGGTCTCGCCGTTGCCGCCGCCGACGGCCCTCGCCGCTACCGTCACACCCAGGACGCTTTGCCACTGCTGGCGCAGTGCTGTGCCCAGGCTGGTCTGCGCCGCGGAGCTCGAGAGGGAATAAAAGCTGACCAGCGGCGGAGGGGCGCCGTGCAGCGACTGAACGTACGCCTTCCAGTGCGCCTGAGCCTTCGTGGCGTCGCCTTTGGTGCTGCTGATGCCGTCGGGGCCTATCAGGTCGGTGTCGTAGCCGGGCATGCCCTGGACGATGGCGTGCCAGGTGGGCATCTCCGTTTGAGCAGCGCCACCTGGGTAGAGCGCCTGAGCGAGCGCATCACGATTGATGGCCAGGCAGAAGGCCAGCCGAGCGTCCACGCTATCGAACGGCAGCGTCTTCCAGTTCATCTCCAGCGCGCTGAACGAGAGCAGCGGCGTGCGGTGAAGGCCCACCAGTGAGTTGCCTGTCGCCAGTTGACTCGCGGGCGGAGAGGCGACGTCCACTTGACCGGCGGTGTACGCATAGTACGCGCTGGTGGCGTCGGGGAAGATGCTCCAGTCGATCTCCGTTAGCGTGGGGCGCTTGCCCTGAGCCAGTCCCCACCAGTGCGGGTTCGCCTTGAGGCTGATGTGTCCCCCACCCCGGTCGAGCTTGCTGACGTAGTACATGCCGCTCCCGCCGTGGCCCGTGGCCCCGTCGGAGAGGTGGCTCTGCCAGGCCTCACTGGTGGGATCGGTGCCGACCACGCTGGCCTCCAGCGCGTCCGCGAAGGGGTACGTCAGCGCCGTGAGGAAGTAGGCGGACGCGTGCGCGAGCGTCACGACCAGCGTATTGGTAGGATCGTTGGCCGTCAGGGAGTCGCCGATGAGCGTGGTGACTAGCTGCTGCGGCTGTCCGGGCGCCGCCGTGATGGTGCCATGCGCGCACGACTCGCCCGCGAAGGTCTGGGCGTCCTTGATGGCGAAGAGGTAGTATGCCCCCGGTGAGGCGACGCATGGATTCAGCGTGCGGTTGATGCCGTAGGCGTAATCCGAGGCGTGCACGGGACTGCCATCGGAGAAGAGCTGGCCTGGCCGGATGTGGAAGGTGTAGGTGAGGCCGTCGGAGCTGATGTCTACACTGCTGGCGCCCCACATTTCCACGGCCATGTTGTGATCGAGCGTCACCAGTCCATCGTAGACCAGGTTGACGATTTCACGCGAGCCGGCGTTCATGGCCTGGGCCGGATCGAGCGTCGGCTCGCTGGGCGCGCCGCCCGTGACGACGGCGCCGCGAAAGATCTGCGTGGGCGAGACCAGCGACGGCGCCACCGTGGACTGCGTCGAGGCGCAGCCAGCCAGCAGCATGGCGAGCGCCACCAGCGCCCCAACCAGCTGCGCCGCGCGCCCTCGCGCGCGCGTCCCCCTCATGTCCGAGATGCCGCTCGTCCTTCGCATCCGGCTCCGTCCTCTTCTCCGCGCCTGGTGGCTCGCCCGCCAGCCTTTCTTCCCCCCGCTGGGCCGTGCTGATCGAGGACCCCGACGTCCGCCCACGCCAGCCATCCTCCACCGGCGCCGGTCATCCAGCCCTCCTCGGATCACTGACGCTGGCAGCGCGCGAGGGTCGCCAGGCGCGACCATCAGGCCACCTGCCTCGCGTACACCCACCTCGCACGATTATACCGGATTGAGCTCCCCGCCCGGCCACCCGGCCCATCGCCTACGGGATGCGAGCGCCGTAAGGAGTTGTCTTCTACTTCCTGCTGTAGAGAAACTCCATGTTCCAATCGAAGATCTCAGCCCCTTCCCACGTCCCAAAAGGCGCTGGCAGTTTTGTCTGGGTTGCCTCTTCCAGGGAGAGACCCTTGCTCATACACTCTTCGGCTAACGCAACAAGGGATGCAAGATAGTGCCGGTTCAGCGCCAGGTCCGACCTTCCTCCCAGCGGCCCGTGTCCAGGCACGGCGACCGTGAAGTTGAGCTGCTCAACCCGTTGCAGAATCCGCTGCCACTCCTCGGGATTACCATGGCCTATCCAGGGGTGAGTGCGCACAAAAAGCAAATCACCCATGAAAAGCATCTGGTCGTCAGGCAGAGAGAGAAACGCATCACTCGCCGTGTGGCCACCGCCATACGTAAGCACTTCAACGCTTCTTTTGCTGCCATGCAGGGTGAGTTGTTGCTCGAAAGTGAGATTGGGGATGGTCGTCTCAAATGTGGGAATGGCCGTCAAGATCTCGAGCCGTGTGGCGATCTCATTGGCCTGCGAGTGTCTCTTCTCCACATCTTGTTCTTTCGCCAGCTTGGCTTCCAGCTCTCGAATCTCGCCTTCCAGGTCACGCTGCATCTGCTCTTTGCTCATATCCACGTGTTTGAGCAGATCCGCATGGGTTTTTCCAGTCGCGATGATATCGGCATCAGGGAGAAAGACCTGATTGCCCCACCAATGATCGCCATGCCTGTGGCTATTGACGACATACGTAATGGGATGTCCGATCAGCTGTTCAGCGGCACTGCGCAAATCCTGGGCGGCCTGTGGAGTGGCAAAGGTATCAAAGATCAGGGTCGTCTCACCCAGATCAATGATCCCCGCATTACTCATCGAACCGGTTCCATCAATTGAAAGAGCGGCATAGATGCCCTGTGCCAATTGCTCGAGGTGAAAGTGCCTGGATGCTGGAAGAGCCTGGGGTGGATGGATCATGTGTCCCTCCCTGGGAAAAGCCGTTCTGCTCGGAACCCCTACATTTTAGCAAACCCTACATCGTAGCAAGTATGAGCTGCGCGCACGCGAGATAAAGAGAGGCTCGATAGTTCACGCTCTTCCCCACCCAGTACCTCCACCGTTGCACACGCCTCAATGCGCGGCGATACTCGTCGCCAGCCAGGCGTCGTTCGCCGGTATGCCTTCGGGGTCCAGCGACCAGCCGCGCACCCACGTGTGCAGCTGGTAGCGCACCACGCCTTGCAGCAGAGGACAGAGAGCCGCCTGGTTGATGAGCACCTGCTCCGCCTGATTGTAGAGCGCCATGCGCTCGACCGGGTTGAGCGCGACATCGGCGCGTTGCAGCAACGCATCGGCCGCGGGCACACTGGCACGTGCCGCATTGTACTGCACGCCAGTCTCGACCAGGAGCGAGAGGAAATCCTGCGGGTCCGGGTAGTCGTCATACCATTCGAACACGGTCGCCTGGTGGATGTAGTAGGCGGCAGGCCCGCTGATGAACGGAAGGTCCAATGGGACGATGGACACCATGACGTTGATTCGCGCGAGCCACTGCTTCTGCAGCGCGCCAGCCAGCTCATGCTCGCTGGTGCTTTCCGGAAGGTAGGTGAAGGTGATGGGAGGCGGCGCCTTGCCGTGCAGCGTGCCCAGATACGCCTGCCAGTGGGCCAGCGCGCGAGCGGCATCGCCGCCCGTGCTGGTGACGCCGTCGGGGCCGGTGAGACCGGGTGCGTAGCCGGGCATGCCGCGAGGCACGAGGTGCCACGTAGGCAGCCAGGCACCGCCATACACGTCCTGGTTGACGGCGTCGCGGTTGATCGCCAGGCAGAAGGCGAGGCGGGCATCGGCATTGTCGAAGGGTGCGACGGCCCAGTTCAGCGCCAGGAAATACAGCGCCAGCTCGGGCGTCTCGTGATAGTCAGGCAGGCGCATCACGCGCGGAAGATCCTGTATCGCGGGGATGGCGACGTCCACCTTGCCCGCCTGGTAGGCGGCGTAGGCGGCATCGGCATCACGGAACACCGTTAGTTCGATCTCGGAGAGCCTGGGCGCCATGCCGGCGCTCACCCCCCACCAGTGGGGATTGCGCGCGAGCACCAGGTGGCCGGCTTGCTGGTCCCACGAGCGCACGTAATACATGCCGCTGCCGCCCCGGCCCGTCGCGCCCGGGCTCAGCGTACTGGTCCACTTCACGCTGGCGATGTCGCTGCCGACCACGCTCGCTTCCAGCGCGTCTGCCTCGGGATGGGCGAGCGCGGCGAGGAAGTACCCACTGGGCTGCTGGAGCCTGACGGTGAGGGTGCCGTCTCCGTCGTCGGGGAGAATCGAATCGCCGATGAGAGTCTTGATGACGGGACCGGTCTGGCCCGGTTTAGCGGTGATCCCACCGCCCAGACAGTTTTCATTGGCGAAGGTATACGCGTCCACGATGGCGTACATGTGCTGATACGCCACTTGTGAGGCGAGGCAGGGATTGAGCGCGCGGTTCATGCTGTAGGCATAGTCGGAGGGACGAACAGGCGTGCCATCCGAGAAGAACTGGCCGGACCGGAGATAAAAGGTGTAGGTGAGGCCGTCGGGGCTGACGTCGATGCCGCGCGCGCCCCAGAGCCGCACCGTCATGTCGCCGTTGAGCGTCACCAACCCATCGAACAGCAGATTGAGCGCCGTGTAGGAGTTCGCGTCGAAGGCGACGTTGGGGTCGAGAGTGAGATGGGTGGGGAAGCCGCTGGTCGGAAGCGCTTCGCGGAAGATCTGCGCGGTCGGACGGCTATGAGGCACGACTGACGGCCCTAGCACGGCGCAGCCCGCGACGAGCAGCATGAGCACGCAGAGGCTGCCACGAATGCCATGGACGAGCGGACGCAGACCCATATACAGCTTCCTTTCGTGTTGCTGGGCGAGAGCGCGGGCGAGATGAGCGCTCATGTAGCTTCTCCGACGCTTCCCAGAGGCCACCCTCGCGCCCATTGGCCGTTGGACGCGGCTTCAACCGCCGGCCCCTTTGCCATTCACCAGGCCGTTGCTCCGCGAACGACGTTGCACAATCATGGCAACCGTTCAAGCGCATGTCCCGTCCGCTGTGCGGTCCGCCAACGCGGGGGGCAGGTACGCACACCAGCGGCCTGTGTTCTCTCTACGTACTACGTGCCAGGACTGGCGAATCTCACCGAGAAGCATGCCTTCTTCTCGCGCGCCCTTGCCGTTCGCCCGGATCCCCCGCCTCGCCTCACCACCACCGTGCCCCCACGAATTACCCGCGCGATCGATCTGCGTCGCGCGGCTGGTACGACTGCCACCCTTCTCTGCCCTGGCTCCAGCCTCGCCAACCATCCATCTCGCCCCCGCGGGTTAGCCGCGCAACTTCAATTGCGCGGCCTGGCTGCTACCACCCCGCTCGCCCTTCACCACCACCACCACCTCCGTGTTCCCTCCGTGTCCTCCGTGTTCCCTCCATGCCCTCCGTGTCACTCCGTCCCCTCCCCTCTCCGTCGCGGCGGGGAGAGGCTGGGAGACAGGATCGCCGTGTATACTGGAGTCCACAGGCAGCCGATGCACCGCTTGACCCACTGCGCCCATGGGCGGCGTCACGTCGCACAGGACGGCCAGTGCCCGCGCGCGACGAGAGAGGGAGCGTGGCGATGACCCCCGACTACACGTACCAGATCAGCTACGGCAAGCTCCAGGTCCCATTCTATCGGGCGTATGGTCAGCCCATGCGCGGCCTCACGCCCATCCCTGAATCGCCCTTCACGGGCCGCCAGAACATCCTCTTCGCCGCCGAGATCGATGTCGAAGTCTTCGGCGACAACTTCCTCCCCGCCTACACCGTCGGCGACAACTCCAGTGTCGTCGCCACCGACAGCATGAAGAACTTCGTCTTCCAGCAGGCCCTGGCGTACGACGGCGCCACCCTGGAGGGCTTCCTCGATCACCTCGGCCAGCGCTTCCTCGCCACCTATCCCCAGATGGAGCGCCTGCGCCTCACCGGCCGCGAATTGCCCTTCGCCCCCGCGCCCGTCCCCGCCTCATCCGGCAGCCGCGACTTCATACCCAGCGGCGTCCTCTTCCAGCGCACCCACGACGACTACGCCCTCGCCGTCCTGGAGATGATCCGCGATGGGCAGGACGCCGTTATCATCGGCCATCGCTGCGGCCGCGTCGGCATGCAGCTCCTCAAAGTCACCGGCAGCGCCTTCACCCGCTTCGTCCGCGACCAGTACACCACCCTCCCCGAGCGCGGCGACCGCCCCCTCTTCATCGCCCTGGACGTCTACTGGCGCTACGCCGACACGACCAGCATGCTCGCCCCTGACCTCGCCCGCTACGCCGCCCCCGAGCAGATTCGCGACCTCGTCCGCGTCGTCTTCCACGAGTTCGTCAGCGAATCCATCCAGCACCTCACCCACGAGATGGGCACCCGGCTCCTCACCCGCTTCCCCCAGCTCGCGGAGGTCTCGTTCGAGGGACAGAACCGCACGCCTGACCCCATGGCCGTCTCGCGCGAGGACGAGAAGGTGAAGGTGTACAGCAGCGCCTTCCCCGCCTTCGGCCTGATCAAGATCACCATGACACGCAATGGGTAGACGATCCATCGAGCGGGCGCCCAGCAGAGAGGAGCGAGTGACATGGCCGGCTGGCTGACGACACACGTGCTCGATACGGCCCACGGCCGGCCCGCCGCCGGCATGGCGCTGGAGCTGTGGCGGCTCGACGGCGCCGATACCAGCCGCGTGCTGCTCAAGACCACGCGCACCAATGGCGACGGCCGCACCGACGCGCCTCTGCTGGCGGAAGGCGCGCTCAGCGCGGGCGTCTACGAGCTCATCTTCGCCGTTGGCGACTACTTCGCCGCCCAGTCCGTCCCCGTCAGCTCGCCGCCGTTCCTGGATCGCGTCGTCGTGCGCTTTGGCGTGGCCGACCCCACCGCCCATTATCACGTGCCCCTGCTGACCTCACCCTGGGCCTATAGCACCTATCGCGGGAGCTGAGCGCCATGGACACCACCACCGCCGCCCACACCGTCATGCAGCGCTGCGACATCCTCGGCGCCATCAGCGAGGAGCCCGACCGGCTGACCCGCCGCTATGGCACGCCCGCCATGCGCCAGGTGAACGACACCGTCACCGGCTGGATGCGCGCCGCTGGCATGACCGTGCGCCAGGACCACATCGGCAACGTTATTGGCCGCTATGACGCCGCCCAGCCTGGCGCGCCCACCCTCCTCCTCGGCTCCCACCTGGACACCGTGCGCGACGCCGGCCGCTACGATGGCCCCCTCGGCGTGCTCGTCGCGCTGGCCTGTGTCGAGCGCCTCCACGCGCGCGGCGCCCACCTGCCCTTCGCCATCGAGGTGCTTGGATTCGCCGACGAGGAGGGCCTGCGCTTCCACAGCGCCTACCTCGGCAGCGCCGTCGTCGCGGGCAGCTTCTCCCCCGACACCCTTGACCTCGCCGACCCCGATGGTGTCGCCCTCGCCGATGCCGTGCGCGCCTTCGGCGGCGATCCAGACGCGCTGCCCGGTGACCACCGCAGCCCCGACGACCTCCTCGGCTACTGCGAAGTGCACATCGAGCAGGGCCCCGTGCTGGAGGCGCGCGACCTGCCCGTCGGCGTCGTCTCAGCCATCCAGGGCCAGAGCCGCGTGGACGTCCGCTTCACCGGTCAGGCGGGCCACGCCGGCACTGTTCCCCATCCCTTGCGGCGCGATGCGCTGGTGGCGGCGAGTGCGTTCGTCCTGGCGGTGGAGGGGCTGGCGCGCGAGCGGGAGGGTCTGGTGGCCACCGTCGGCCAGCTCACCGTGGCGCCGGGCGCGAGCAACGTCATCCCCGGGGTCGTCACGCTCAGCCTGGATGTCCGCCACCCCGACGACGCCACGCGTGAAGAAGCCTGCCGCGCGCTCGAAGCGCGTGCCCGTGGCATCGCCCAGGCCCGCCGTGTCGCTCTGGACTGGCGCCCGCTCCAATCGCACCCCTCCGTGCGCTGCGCCCCACGCCTCGCGGACCTGTTCGCGCGCGCCGTCGCGTCTGAGGGCTTTCCCGAATTTCGCCTGGCGAGCGGTGCCGGCCACGACGCCGTCCCCATGTCTGGCCTCACCGATGTGGCCATGCTCTTCGTCCGCTGCGCCGGCGGCATCAGCCACCATCCGGCGGAAGCCGTCGCGCAGACCGACGTCGCCGTGGCCATCGCCGTGTTGGAGCGCTTCCTGGCGCTCTTGGCGGAGGAGCGAGGACAACACCCATGAGCACCTACGATGTGATCGTGCGCGGCGGGACGCTGGTTACCGAGGACGGCGCCACCCTGGCCGACCTGGCCATCTCCGGCGGCCGCATCGTCGCCATCGGGCCAGAGCTGTCCGGCTCCTCCGGCGCGGAGATTGCCGCCCACGGCCTGCACGTCTTCCCCGGCGTCATCGATGCCCACGTCCATTTCAACGAGCCAGGCCGCGCCGAGTGGGAGGGCTTCGCCACGGGCACGCGGGCCCTGGCCGCCGGTGGGACCACCCTCTTCTTCGACATGCCCCTCAACGCCCACCCGCCCACGCTGGACGCCGCCAGCTTCGACCTCAAGCACGCTGCCGCGCGCTCGTCCGCCCTGGTGGACTTCGCACTCTGGGGCGGACTCGTGCCCGGCAACGTCGAGCGTCTGCCCGAGCTGGCCGAGCGCGGCGTCGTCGGCGTCAAAGCCTTCATGGCCAGCAGCGGCATCGACGACTTCCCCATGGCCGACGACCTCACCCTCTACGAGGGCATGCGCCAGGCCGCGCGCCTGGGGCTGCTCGTCGCCGTCCACGCCGAGAACGATCAGATCACCAGTGGGCTCGCCCGCCGCGCCATCGCCGCCGGCCGCACCGGCGTCCGCGACTTTCTCGCCTCCCGTCCCGTCGTCGCCGAGCTGGAGGCCATCCAGCGCGCCATCCTCCTCGCCGCGGAGACCGGCTGCCGCCTGCACATCGTCCACGTCAGCACCGGTCGCGGCGTCCAGTTGGTCGCCGAGGCCCGTCTGCGCGGGGTGGACGTCACGTGCGAGACCTGTCCCCACTACCTGGTCCTCTGCGAGGAGGACGTGGAGCGGCTGGGTGCCGTCGCCAAGTGTGCCCCGCCCCTGCGTCCAGCGGACGAGCGCGACGCCCTCTGGACCCAATTGTGTGCCGGCGCCATCTCGTTCGTGGCTTCCGATCACTCACCCGCCCCGCCCGCGATGAAGCGCGACGCCAGCTTCTTCCAGGTCTGGGGCGGCATCTCCGGCTGCCAGCATCTTCTGGCGCTGCTGCTCGCCGAGGGCCACGCGGCGCGCGATCTGCCGCTCGACCGCATCGCCGCGCTCACCTCCGCCAATGTGGCACGCCGGTTTGACCTGCCGCCGCACAAGGGTCGCCTGGCCGTCGGCGCCGACGCCGATCTCGCGCTCGTGGATCTGGCGGCTCACTTGCTCGTGGAACCCCACGACCTGTTTTACCGTCACCAGCATAGTCCCTACGTGGGTCGGACGTTGCGCGGCCGTGTCGTGCGCACCCTCGTGCGCGGGCGCACAATATTCCGCGACGGGGAGATCGTGGGCGAGCCTGCCGGGCGGCTGGTGGTGCCGTCCCACGCTGGCTCGGCCGGGAGCTCCACGACGAGCGCGACGTGATCCCTGCCATTCCGCGGGGACCTGACAGGAGGCAACCTCATGGATCTGCGCCATGCCTATGCTGACGTCGACGGCATACGCCTGCACTACGTCACTGCCGGCGAGGGGGAGCTGATACTCTTCCTCCACGGCTTCCCTGAGTTCTGGTACGAGTGGAAAGCCCAGCTGGAAGACTTCGGCCGCGACCATCTGGCCGTCGCACCCGACCTGCGCGGCTACAACCTCTCCTCAAAGCCGCCCGAAGTCGAGCACTACCGCATGCACCTGCTCGTGGAGGACGTCGCCGGTCTCGCCGATCATCTCGGCTATGAGCGCTTCGTGCTGGTGGGGCACGACTGGGGCGGCGTCGTGGCCTGGGCCTTCGCCCTCGCCCACCCCGACCGGCTGCGCGCGCTGATCATCGTCAACGCGCCCCACCCCGCCGTCTTCGCGCGCGAGCTGCGCCACAACCCGGCGCAACAGCGCGCCAGCCGCTACATGCTGGACCTGCGCGACCCTCGCGCGGAGGAGCTACTTGCCGCGAATGACTACGAGCGACTGGCCGGCATCTTCCCCCTGTCCGACGAGGAGCGCGCGGCGTATGTCGCGGCCTGGTCCCAGCCCGGCGCCCTCACTGGCGGCCTCAACTATTATCGTGCGATGCGCACCGGCCCTGCCGCCGGCGATGCCGGGGAGGCCGCGCAGCGCCTGGCGGCTGACGCGTCCGCTCGGGTGGTCGCCGTGCCTACGCTGGTGATCTGGGGCGAGCAAGATCCCTTCCTGCTGACGGGCAACCTCGATGGGCTCGAGCAGTACGTCCCCGATCTCTCTATCAAGCGCATCCACGATGGATCCCACTGGGTGATCCACGAGCAGCCTGCGGTTGTGGACGACCTGATGCGCACCTTCCTGGCCGGCCTCGCCGCCCGTGACGGTCAGGGCGCACCCACCGACCCTGGAACAGATTCCACCGGCTGAGACCCCAGCTGGCTGCCGGGTGGCTCGCTGTGCCGCCCCGCCGCCCCCGCTGCCCAGCCGCCCCGCTGGCGGACCTGGCGGCGGCACGCGACCCAGGCGCGGTGTGAACCGCCGGCATGCACGTACAGAGGGGATGAGGAGAGTGACCATGCGTGGAGCACGTGCAGTATGGGTGTTCGACTATGTCGGCTCGGGATGGCGGCAGCTGCTCGCGACCGGCTTGCTCGCCGCGTGCGTGTGCGCCGTTGCGGCGTGCGGCAGCCCCGTCACTGGTGGCGGGCCAACTCCCACGCCCGCGACCGGCAAGGGTCCATCGAGCGTCTACTTTGCCGGTGGTGCCGTGAATGCTGGCAATGGCTCCACGCGCTGGACCCACGATCTCGGCACCCGGCCTCCCATCGTCTCCGGCGGCGTCCTCTATGCGGTGGCGCAGTTGACGACCGCCCAGAATCAGCAAACGTACGGGGTCGAGGCTGTGCGCGCCAGCGATGGCAAGGTATTGTGGACCTATGCGGGCGCTGTCGCTGAGGGGTCTTTGGCCCTCGCTGGAGATCGTCTGATCGTCCCCGCGGCGCGGGTCCCCCTCAATCAGCCGGGCACACTGACGCTCGTCGCGCTCCGCACCAGCGACGGTAGCGTTCTCTGGGAGAGCGCCCCGATCGCTGCCGTGCGGGCGCCGACGGTGGACACACCCGTACCCGTCATCTCCAATCTCGTGGTGAGCAATGGTCTCGTCGTGGGCATGGCCGCCAGCGGGCGTAGCGATTCGTACATCGCCGCCTGGCGCCTTTCCGACGGCGCCCTCGCCTGGAAGCAATCACTCGCCAATGCGGGGGCCTTCGCCGGTCCCTCCGGCACGATCAGCATCACTGGCGCGACCCTCACCATCGCCTACCAGGGCGCGAGCGGCGAGCTCATTGTGGGGCTCGATCCCGCCACGGGCAAGAGCGTCTGGCCCGCGCCGGTCACCGCCGCCTCGCTCGACCTCGTCACCACCAACGTTGCCATCATTTCAGACTCAGCCGCCGCCACGGTGACCGGCGTGCGCATCAGCGACGGCACGACGCTCTGGCAGCGCGGTCTTGGCCCCAGCGCATCCAGACGGCTGGACAAGCTCGCCGCCAGCGACTCGACCATCTTTTACCTGCACTTCGAGCCGTGCCAATCGCAGGTGTGCCCCGCGATCTACGCCATCAGCCTTGCCGATGGCTCGGTCAGCTGGCATCGCGCCCTCAGCCCCACCAATCCAGACTTCGCCACCTCCGCCGTCTATGGCGACGGCATGCTGTATTACGAGTTCTTCTACCAGGACGCCTCCGGCACCCATTTCGTGCTGACCGCCTTGCGCGCCGCCAACGGCACCACCGCCTGGACGCATCAAATCGAACCTACGCTCCTCGATCGAGCGGTGGTCACCAATGGTATCATGTACGCCATCGGTAGAGGTTCTAGCTCGACCTGTCCTATCGCTATCGAGGCGCTGCGCGACCAGGCCGGCACGCTCGTCTGGCGCCACGATTACGCCCCGTGCCCGATATTCCCCTTCGCTGGACCCTGGCTCCTCGTGGGATAATGTTGCGTGCCAGCCCGCACGGGGGACACGGCCATCCACTGGCCGTCCCGGCATGGTCTCTGGTGTCCGGCGTTCACAACGAGTGGAAAGGAAGTGGTAGATGTGGCAGACCTTCCTGCGGCCGGAAAGCCTCGCTGAGGCGCTGGATCTGCTGCGCGAACACGCCGGCCAGGCGCGCATCGTCGCTGGCGGCACGGATGTGCTGGTGGAGCTGCAGCGCGGCGTGCTGCCAACCGCGACGCTCATCGACATCACCGGCCTGCGCGAGCTGAAATACGTCCATGAGGCCGATGGGCAGATTCGCCTCGGTGCCCTGGCCACCCACAACGACGTAGTCGCCTCGCCCGCCTGCGTCGCCCGGGCGCTGCCGCTCGCCCAGGCCTGCTGGGAGGTCGGCGCCCCGCAGATCCGCACCCGCGCCACCGTCGCCGGCAATCTCATCACCGCCTCGCCGGCCAACGACACCATCACCCCCCTCGTGGCGCTCGACGCCGAGCTGGTGCTCGCCCGCCGCGAGGGCGAGCGCGTCGTGCCCCTGCGCGATTTCTACCGTGGCGTCCGCCGCACCGTTCTGCAGCCGGGCGAGCTGCTGCGCGAGATTCGAATCCCCGCCCTCCGCCCGGACCAGCGCGGCCTTTTCCTCAAGCTCGGCCTGCGCCGTGCTCAGGCGATCTCCGTCATTGACGTCGCGCTGGTCGTCACGCTCGCGGATGGCACCGCGCGCGACGCCCGCATTGCGCTCGGCAGTCTGGCCCCCACCATTGTCCGCGCCCGCGCCGCCGAAGCCTACCTCGAAGGCCGCCAACTCGACGAAGCATCGTGCCTCGAAGCCGGCCGCCTCGCGTGCGACGCCGCCGCCCCGATTGACGACGTCCGCGGCTCGGCCCGCTACCGCCGTGCCTCCCTCGCCGGCCTCGTCGCCGAAGGGCTCCGCCGCATCGCCGCCGGCACCCACGCCGCCGGCTTCCCCTCTCGCCCGATCTTGCTGGACGCTGGAGCCCTCCCGCCGCCCAGGTCGCCGGGCCGTTTCGCCGGCACCATCCGCACCACCATCAACGGCCAGCCGCGCGAGCTCTCCGGCGCCGAGGGCAAGACCCTCCTCAACGCGCTGCGCGAGGATGCCGGTCTGACCGGCACCAAGGAAGGCTGCGCCGAGGGCGAGTGCGGCGCCTGCACGGTCTGGCTCGATGGCCAGGCCGTCATGTCCTGCCTGGTCCCGGCCCCGCAGGCTCACGGCGCCGCCATCACCACGATCGAAGGACTCGCCGCCACCGTGCCAGACGGCGACAGCCTGCACCCCCTGCAGCGCGCCTTCGTCGCGCACGGCGCGGTTCAGTGCGGCTACTGTATCCCCGGCATGCTCATGGCGGGCGCCAAGTTGCTGCAAGAGCGCCGCCAGCCCGATCTTGCCGACGCGCAGGCCGCCCTCAGCGGCAACATCTGTCGCTGCACTGGCTACCGCAAGATCCTCGACGCCGTGATGAGCGCGGGCGGCACAGCGCGCGAAGGAGCCCAGGCATGACCACGCCCTCCCACCCCACTGGCCCGCGAAGCATCATCGGCGCCTCGCTGCCCCGCCCCGACGCGCTGGGCAAAGTGCTGGGCGCCGCCCTCTACCCTGCCGATCTCGTCCGGCCCGGCATGCTCCACCTCCACGTCGTCTTCGCTCACCGCCCTCATGCCCGCATCCGCGCGCTGGACACCTCCACGGCCCTCGCGCATCCCGGCGTGGTGGCCGTCCTCACGGCTGCTGACGTGCCCCACAACGCCTATGGCCTGGTGGAGGCCGACCAGCCCGCTCTCTGTGGCGACGTGGTCCGCTTCGAGGGTGACAAGGTGGCCCTGGTGGTGGCCGAGGACAAAGTCGCCGCCGTCGCGGGCGCGGACCTCGTGCGGGTGGAGTACGCAGACCTCCCCGCCGTCACCGACGCCCACGCCGCCCTGGCGCCTGGCGCCCCGCTCGTCCACGAGCGCATCGGCACCAACCTGCTTTTCCACATGCCCATCCGCAAGGGCGACGTGGCGCGCGGCTTCGCCGAGGCCGATGTGGTGCTGGACGGCGAGTTCACCACCTCCTGGCAGGAGCACGCCTTCCTGCAGCCCGAGGCCGGTATCGCCTTCGTGGACGACGCTGGGCGCCTGGTGGTCGAGACCGCTGGCCAGTGGCTGCATGAGGATCGCCGCCAGATCGCCGAGATGCTCGCGCTCCCCGAGGACCGGGTGGTCGTCCGCTACGCCGCCATCGGCGGCGCGTTCGGCGGCCGCGAAGACCTCTCCATCCAGCATCTGCTGGCCCTCGCCGCGTGGAAGCTGCAACGCCCCGTGGCCCTCGTCTGGAGCCGCGAAGAGTCCATGATCGCCCACCACAAGCGCCACCCCATCTCCATCCGCTGCCGCTGGGGCGCGCGCAAAGACGGACGCATCACCGCCGTGCAGGCCGAGGTGCTGGCGGACGGTGGCGCGTACGCCTCCACCAGCGCCGAAGTCACCAAGGTCGCCACCCTCTTTGCCACCGGCTGCTACGAGATCGAGCACGTCGCCGTGGACGGCCGCGTGGTCTACACCAACAACGTCCCCTGCGGCGCCTTCCGCGGCTTCGGCGCGCCTCAGGCCCAGTTCGCGGCCGAGAGCATGGTGACGCGCCTGGCCCACGCCCTGGGCATGGACCCCGTCGAGCTGCGCCGCCGCAACCTCTACCGCGAGGGCAGCCTGGAGCCGACCCAGCGCCCGCTGCCGCAGGGCGTGAGCGCTCTGCCCGTCCTCGAGCGCTGCGTCGAGGAGGCCCGCCTGCGCGGCTACAGCACGTCCGCTGAGAGTCGCCAGCCGTCGCCCCATCTGCGCCGCGGCGTGGGCATCGCCTGCGGCATCAAGAATGTCGGCTACTCCTTCGGCTTTCCCGAGCAATCCACCGCCACCGTGGAGTTGTTCGGCGAGGCGGAGCTGGAGCGCGCCGTCGTGCGCATCGGCGCCGCGGACGTGGGCCAGGGCGCGCACCTCGCCCTGCGCCAGATCGCCGCCGAGGCCCTGGGGTTGCCCGTCGAGCGGGTTGCCCTCATCAGCGACGATAGCTCCCAGGCGCCCAATGCTGGTAGCGCCTCCGCCTCGCGCATGACGTTTATGGGTGGCCGCGCCGTCCATGACGCCGCCCTCGCGGCCCGTGAGCAGTGGAGCGCGACCGAGGAATACCACGCCGAAGCCACCATCCAGTACCGCCCGCCTGCCACCACGCCGCTCCACCCCGTTACCGGCGAGGGCCGTCCCAACTACTGCTACGGCTACGCCGCCCAGGCCGTCGAGGTCGAGGTCAACCTGCTCACGGGCCAGGTGCGCGTGCTCCGCCTCATCAGCGTCCACGACGTCGGCCGCGCCGTTAACCGCCAGCAAGTCGAAGGGCAGATCGAAGGCTGCCTGGCGCAGGCGCTCGGCTACGCCCTGCTGGAGCACTTCCAGGTGCGCGACGGCCACGTTCTGACTCCCTACTTCAGCACCTATCTCCTCCCGACCGTCCTCGATATGCCCGACGAGATCGTGCCCGTCGTCCTCGAGCTGGCCGACCCTGAAGGCCCCTACGGCGCGCGCGGCGTCGCCGAGATGGCCCTCGTGCCCCTTGCCCCCGCCATCGCCGCCGCCATCCACGACGCCACCGGCATCTGGCTCACCCAGCAGCCCATGACGCCCGAGCGCGTCCTCGCCGCCCTCACCGCCTCATAACCGGCCAACACGAGTGAGAGAAGGAGAACAGCGATACATGACCACCTTGCGCGTGACCGTTGGTCCCCGGCAGTTCACCGCCCGCATGGAGGAAGCCGACGCGCCGCAGACCTGCGCCGCGTTCGCCAGGCTGCTGCCCTACCGCCAGAAGATCATCCACGCCCGTTGGAGTGGCGAAGCCTGCTGGATTCCCCTCGGCGACTTCAAGCTGGACGTCGGCTACGAGAACCACACCAGCTACCCCGCGCCGGGCGAGATCCTCTTCTATCCCGGCGGCTACAGCGAGACGGAGATCCTCTTCCCCTATGGCGCCTGCCGCTTCGCCAGCAAGCTCGGCCAGCTCGCCGGCAGCCACTTCCTGACCGTCATAGACGGTCGTGACCATCTGCGCGAGATGGGACGCACGGTACTCTGGGAGGGCGCCCAGGACATCGTCTTCGAACGGCTCGAGTAACCCAACGGTCCTGTGTTGGCTGACCCAGCAGTCCTGCCGCGTGCTGGGAAAGCGCCTGCCAGAGTGTATACTGGCTCCTGTACCGTGCGAGCGGCGGCAACTGTGCCGCCGCGCGGACGCGACAGGAGATTGACATCGTGCACCACCCCTCCGAGCCTCCCGTCCATCCCAATGGGCGGGGTCAATACCCTGGTCCCCCTCCACCCTCGAGCGCCCCCACACCTGCCCAGCGCCGCTCCCGTGTGCCCGCGGCCGAGGCGCGGTCCGTCATGTTGGGCGGCCAACACGTGCCATACATCCTGAGAGTCAGCGCGCGCGCACGCCGGCTGCGGCTCGTGGTGCGTCCTGGCAGTGGCCTGGAGGTGGTCGTGCCGCGCGGCCTGTCGCCCGCCGCCCACGAACCCTTTCTGCGCGAAAAGGAGCGCTGGATCCTCGCCACGCTGGAACGGGTGACCCGCGAATCCGCGGCAGCCGCCCCTCAGCCCGTCGTGGAGGGCCGGCGCCTGTCCTTCGCCGGACGCGAGCTGCGGCTGGCCCTGCGCACCGGCGCCCCTGCCGGGCGCTTTCGCGCCGGCCTTTCAAGCGACACGTTGACCCTCACCCTGCCCCACAGTGATCCTGAGTTGGCGCGCTCAGCCCTGGAAGTCTGGTACCGGCGGCAGGCGCCTCGCGTCTTCGCCGAGCGCCTTCACGTGTGCAATCAGCGCTACGGCTTCAGCTACGGTCGGGTCAGCGTCAAAGGCCAGAAGAGCCGGTGGGGTAGCTGCTCCAGGCTCGGAAACCTCAACTTCAACTGGCGCCTGTTGCTCGCTCCGCTGCCCGTGCTCGACTATGTCGTCATCCATGAGCTCTGCCACCTCAAAGAGCTGAATCACGGCCCTCGCTTCTGGAAGCTCGTCGCTCTTGCCTGCCCGGACTACGCCACGCACCGCCGCTGGCTCCGCGTGCACGGCAAAGAGCTCGTCATCTGATGGCCCGCTATCCGCCCAGATAGGCGCGGCGCACCAGATCGTTCGTCAGCAGATTCTTCCCCGTGTCCGTGAGCACGATGTGTCCCTGTTGCAGCACGTAGCCGCGATCGGCGATGTTGAGCGCCATGAAGGCGTTCTGCTCCACCAGGAAGACCGTCACCCCCTGGCTGCGCACCTCCTGAATCACGTTGAACACCGTCTGCACGAGAATCGGCGACAGGCCCATCGAAGGCTCGTCCATGCAGAGCAGCCGTGGACTCGTCATCAGCGCGCGGCCCATCGCCAGCATCTGCTGCTCGCCGCCTGAGAGCGTGCCCGCGATCTGCGATGCACGCTCCTTCAGCCGGGGGAAGAGCTTGTAGACGCGCTCCAGATCCGCATCCAGCGCACTGCCC
This sequence comes from uncultured Ktedonobacterales bacterium, assembly GCA_964416775.1. Lineage (GTDB taxonomy): Bacteria > Chloroflexota > Ktedonobacteria > Ktedonobacterales > JADMIN01 > CAYQFU01. The sequence goes on along the minus strand of CAYQFU010000001.1, from coordinate 60,294 downwards.
GCTGAGCGCAGGAATGCTCCCATCTGCAGATTCTCGTACACGCTCATACGTGAAAAGATGCGGCGCGCCTCCGGCACCAGCGCCATACCTTTGTCCACGATACTGGCGGTGGGGCGTCCATCGATGCGTTCTCCCTCAAAGGAGATCGACCCGCTGCGCGGGCGCACCAACCCGAAGATCGTCTTCATCGTGGTGGTCTTGCCGGCCGCATTGGCGCCAAGTAAGGCGACGATCTCGCCCTTGTTGACGGACAGCGTCACGTCGTGCAGCACATGACTGGGACCGTAGAGGGTGTTGACCCCCGAAAGCTCAAGCATCTAGATCGCCGCCTTCCGTCCCAAGTAGGCCTCGATGACCTGCTCGTTCTCCTGGATCTCCTTCGGCAGACCCTCGGCGATCTTCCTGCCGTAGTCGAGCACGGCAATCCGATCAGACAGCCCCATCGTTACTTGCAGCTTGTGCTCGATCAGCAAGATCGTCACGCCAAAGTCATCGCGCAGCGCCTTGATATAGCCAATCGCCTCGGCCGTCTCGGCGTCGTTCATGCCCGCGGTCGGCTCGTCCAGCATCAGCAGCTTCGGGCTTGAGCCGAGCGCACGGGCGACTTCGACACGGCGCCGATCGGCATACGAGAGGTTTACGGCGTACTCGTCCTGCAGCTCGACCATTGACGGACCGAAGAACGATAGCAGCTCGATGGCCCGCGCCCGCGCCGTGCGCTCGGCCCGGCGATAGTTCGGGAGGTGGAACATGATGGAAAAAAGGTCGCCGGGAAAGCGCACGTGCTCCCCGACCAGCACATTCTCCAGCACCGTCATGTTGTTGAACAGGCGGATATTCTGGAAGGTACGCGCGACACCCGCCCGCAGCACGCGGTCGGGCGTGTAGCCCACTGTGGAACGACCGGCGAGCGCGATACTGCCGGTGGTGGGCTTGTAGATGCCCGTGATGAGATTGAAGACGGTCGTCTTGCCGGCGCCGTTGGGTCCAATAATGCTGAAGATTTGGCCGCGCCGCACCTCCAGATCGACGCTGTCGACGGCAGTGAGGCCACCAAAGGTGCGCGTCAGACCCTTGAGTTGCAGCAGCACGTCATCCGTTGCCATCACTCGCCACTCCGCCCTATGTCATCGGTCCCTGATCCCGCGTATGCCGTCTGGTCCAGGGTATCCACGGGTGTCAGCTCCGCCCCGGCTTCTTCGCGTTCCAACACACCGATTACGGAGGTGCCCTCTACCGCGGCGCCAATGCCGTGCAGCTCACGCCTGCGCCGCACATCCGGGATGAGCCCCTGAGGACGGAGCAGGACCATGAGCAGGAGGATAATTCCGTAGATGAGGAACTTAGCCGTGGTGAATTCGAAGGTGGCCAGGAAGTGCAGCGGTGAGCCGGGTGCGTTCACCACAGGGCTGCTCTGGACCACGCCGGTAATCCGGTCTAGCAGATCCACATCAATAAATCGCAGGATGATCGCGCCGACGATGACGCCACCAATGCTGCCCAACCCGCCGAGCACGATCATGATGAGGACCGAGATGGAGATGTAGAACGAGAAGTCAGTGGGCAGAATGGCCTGCACAAAGGCGGCGTAGAGCACACCGGCCAGTCCTCCCATCGTGGCGCCGAGGCCAAAGGCGAGCAGCTTGGTGCGCACGAGATTAACACCAGAGCTGGCCGCGGCGGTCTCGTCCTCACGTATGGCAACCCATGCACGCCCCAGACTCGAGTCGCGCAACGATACTGATCCAATGATGACGAGCACGGTTACGCCCAGCACAACATAATAGAACGGCACGCGATTCAACGGATCAGAGAACGTAATGGTCGCCCCACCCAGGTTGATATCACCCGGCGGGCTAGCGCTCATACCGGTGTTGCCAAACCAGAAGGGGAAGTAATTGAACAACACGGGCACGATCTCGCCGAAACCCAGCGTCACGATGGCGAGATAGTCGCCGCGCAGGCGCAGGGTCGGTGCGCCGAGCAAGACCCCGAAGATCCCAGCGACCAGCGCGCCAAGGATGAGCAGCGGCCAGAACGGAAACATCGGGGTGTGGATAGTTTGACCGGTTTGCGGGTTTATCTGCAGCGCCCCGAATGTGCCGGTCGCCTCGGCGTAGGCGCCGATCGCGAAGAAGGCGACGTAGCCGAGATCGAGGAGTCCCGCGTAGCCGACGACGATATTCAGCCCCACCGCCATGATCACATAGACGCCCACCGCGATAGCATCTACCACCAATTTGGAGGTTGCTAACAACGGGAAGATCAGCATGACCACAAGGAAGAACACCCCCAGCCGCCACCCCGAGAGATACCACGCGAGGGGGTGGCCAGCGACCTGGGTGTTCTCCAGCATGGATCGCAGGCCTGCCATCTTTGAGGGCTTGCGGCGGACGCCTGACTGAACAGACATGGGAACTGCCCCTCTCCTGTCACACCTTGTCAGGCACCTGCGCGCCCAGCAACCCAGACGGCCTAAACACGAGAACGAGGACCAGCACCGCGAATATGACCGCTGTCGAGAGGATTGAGCCTTGCGGCAGGTACGTAATGGAAAGTCCCTGGACGAGCCCGATGAGGAAGCCGCCGAGAACGGCGCCCGTGACGTTGCCGATGCCTCCCAGCACAGCGGCTGTGAAGGCATACAGGCCAAACTGGAAGCCCGTGAAGAACCAGACGTATCCACCACTGGACACCGAGAAGATGACGGCTCCCGCCCCCGCCAACGCCCCGCCGATCAGAAAGGTCACCGCAATCGTGCGGTTGATGTTGACGCCCATGAGCTGCGCTGCCTCGGGATCCTGCGCAGTGGCACGCATCGCGCGGCCGAGCTTTGTGGCACGAATGAACTGGCCGAGAGCGAGCATGATCACGACGGCCAGCACGACAATGAAAATGTCCCGGTATTCCACGACGAACGTCTCGTTGATATTGATGAGCGCGGTGCTCGGGAAGACATCTGGAAAGGCGACCTGACCGGGCCCGCGCCACAACTCCGCGATATTCTCAAGGATAAAGGACACACCGATCGCGGCGATCAGCGGCGCGAGTCGCGGCGCCCGACGCAAGGGCCGGTAGGCCAGTCGCTCGATGGCCACATTGAGGACCCCACAGAACACGCTCGCCACTACGATCAGCAAGGCGAGCGTCCCAACGAGCTGCCAGCCGCCAAGTGTGTGATCCAACCTGAGCGCGGTGACTAACACGAAGGTGATGACGGTGCCCCACATGAAGACGTCGCCATGCGCAAAATTGATCAGCTCGATGATGCCATACACCATCGTATAGCCGAGGGCAACGAGCGCGTAGATGGCACCGGCGGTGATGCCAATCTCGATGGATTGGAGGAGGTTCAAGATGCCTGAAGAGCCCGCCGCGGCGAGCGCCAATACGTACATGTGTGCCACCCACCTGTGAGCGCGTCCAGATGAACGCTGGCGTGTGAGGTGTGTTTGAGATGCGTTGAATCGAGCCTCGCCAGTCGGCCCCTGGCTGCTCAGAGCCAGGAGAGCGATGTGCATCCTCCCACCAGCGTAGTTTGCCGCGGCTCCGGCTCACGTCTTACCGGAGAGGCTGTGAAACGACGCAGGCGCAGGCGGCCACTGGCGGGGCCACCGCGATGATGCGCGTGCGGAGCAAACTTTCGCTCAAAAGCCTGCTCCGCACATCATCGCACGTTATGCGACACGCATCAAGCGGATGTCGCTAGACGTTTCCAGATGACTGGAAGGCCCATGTGGTGGGCGCGGAACTGGTGATCGCGTAGATGCTGTACACCTTGTTGCCCGAGTTGTCACCGTTCTGGTCGAACGAGATTTGGCCGGTGACGCCGGGGAAGCTGATGGACTGGACCGCGGCGCGGACGTTCTCGCGGGTGACCTGCTTGCCCGCCGCGATCACGTTCTTGATGGCGGTGATCTCGATCATCGCCGCATCATAGGACATCGCGCTATACGGGGTGATGTCCTTGCCTGGGAAGGCGGCCTTGTATGCGCTGAGGAACGCGGCTGACGTGCCGGAGGTGAACTGCGAGGTATCCGGTGCCATCACGCTGCCGTACGAGTTGGCCGCGGCCGAGCCTGCCGCCGTGAACCAGGAAGGATCCTGGGCAATGCCGTCGCCGCCGATAACTGGGCCGGTGTAGCCAGCTGCCACCAGGTCCTTCTTCAGCAGACCAAGACCGCCGGAGGTGACGCCGTCCAGGAACACGCAGTTAGGGTGCGTGCTATTGATGCGCGACGCCAGCGACGGGAAGCTGCTCGCCTGCGTTGCCTGGATGGACGACCGCCCCAGAGCAGTCCCGCCATTGGCCGTGAACGTGCTCGTCGTGTAGTTGGCGAGGCCAATGCCGTACGTGCTGTCATCGTCTACGAAGTAGGCGGACTTACAATTGATTGGCGCTGCCGCCGCGATCTGCGCGTCCACCTTGCCCTGCACGACGTCATTGCCTGGGATCCGGAAATAGGCCTCTGGGTAGCCGGCGGGGTGCAACGTCGTGAAGGTAATGCCGTTGGCCTGCGCGTACTGCTGCAACGTCAGACCAGGGTTGGTGTTGGCCGGGCTAATCATGACCAGATGCGCCCGCGTGGCGATCGGAATGACCACCTTCGCCACACCGCTGTTGAACGTGCCTACCATCGCAACGATCGAGGAATCCGATGCATCTGCCGTGGCATTGCTGGCGCCGATAGAGGCGTCAACGCCGCTCGTGCCCTCATAGTTGTCATGCTTGACCGAGAGTGTACAACCATGGCCCAGGTTGGAGTTCTGCTGGACCGCCAGATCGACGCCGTATTGGGCGGGCAATTGCGCGCCGGCGTCGGTCCCGGATACGGCAAACTCCGTCACAAGTTGAATGGGACCTGAACAGGCATTCGTGGCGCCACCGCCGCCGCCACCGCCGCCACAACCTGCCAGCGCCCCCACCGCGAGGGCCGCTCCTACCAACACCGAGCTAGCGCGAAAGAACATTCGCATACGGTACGATGCCTCCTCTGTTCCGCCTGCACGCGGGACTATGAAGCCAACAGACCGCGCCAGGAGGCAGTCTCCCCCCACGTGCGGTTATTACTACTACGCGCCGACTATGCGAAATCTCTCACTCTATCCTAATATGAGATATTTGCTGAGTTGGCCAATTGCGCCGCGTCGGCGACTTCCGCTGCGTCGGCGTGCGGTAGTCCAGGCCAGAGCACATGCGCGGCACCGTTCACCGCCAGCAGCACGCCGAAGCGCTCCAGGAAGAGCGCGGGCGGTCCCGCCGGGGCCGTCCCGCCTTGCCCATAATTCGAGATGCGCACTACGCACCCGCCCGTCAACTCCTGGGACGACGCATACCGAAACGTGGCGTGCTGTCCCGTGCCCGCATCGGCCGCGCGCAGCAACCCGGAGAGTGGCCCGCTCGCTAGCCAGTTACGCGCCGGATCGCACAACGCGTCGTCTGCTTCGGGGGTGCTCACGCGGTTGCCGATAACCGGGGTCACGGACCACTGTGAGCCGTCCCAATCCAGCAGCATGACCGCCAGATTCGCGTTCAGTCCGGGTTCACCAACATGCTGCGCCACCACCTGTCCCGCAAGCGTCGTGTATGTCCAGTCCGCCGAGACGACCACTCCTGCCGGCCAGGTGTATCCCGAGAGCGCGAGCGATGGGTTGGTGAGGGTACAGAACTCTGAGCAGTCCTGGCCGGGAGCGCGGCAGGGTTGCGGAGCGCCCGACGCGAGCGCGCATGTCCCCGGCGCACCCGGTCCGCGCAGCACCAGACGCAGCGTGGCACGCAGCGGTTGGGTCGCCACCGTCACCCGGCCGCTCCCGTTCGGCGTGTAGGAGTAGTAGTGCTCGCCCGGCGCGACAGTTGTGGTGGACGTTCGCGCATCCAGCACCGCTTGAATGGCGCCCGTCAGTGCGCTCGCCTGGCTGGCGGGCAGCGTTGTCAGCGACTCACGCGTCTCGATGACGGTGAGGTAGATCGCGTTAATCCCCGCCGGTATCAGGCTCGCCGGGAGCGAGTAGCCTGGCTGGAACGCGCACGTGTCATCGCCGGTGCGCGGCACGCTCACCACGCACGACTCCTCGTTGAACGGGAACCACCCTGGGAGCCATTCGAGATTGTGGCGTCCGGCCGTGAGGTGCAACGGCCGCGTCCCGGGCAGCGGCGGCGTCGGCACGGGCGAGCCATCTAACCACACGGTCACGCCGGGAGGATTCGGCAGGAGGTAATAGTCGCCAACATTGGGTGGCTGGGTCTGCGTCGGCGTCGGGCGGATGAAGAGGCCGATCGCCGCGCTCCGTGCGCCCGGAAGGTTCGCCGCGATGAGCACGGCGGCCACCAGGCCGATCGCAAGCAGCACGACGAGCCGGCTCACCCGGCGCCCCGGAGAAGAGCGCCGCTGCCAGGGCAGGTGTGCGCCATCTCCAGGCGCGTCCCCCGCCGGCCCTGGAGGAGTTCGTAGGTCGCTCAGCTCCGCGCGAAACCCGTCTCCGGACTCGCGTCCCTGGTCCTGCGGCACGTGCGTTTCCTTTCCAGGCTACCCGCACACGGACCACCCCATCCACTCTTACTCGTCAGCCAATCAAGGGACGAGTCGAGGGGTTTTGAAACGAAACCTTGAGCGCTGGTCTGCCTCCATGCTAGACTCCCGCCAGCGGGAAGTGCAAGCGACATGGGTGAATGGGCGCACTATGCCCACACCCGGATGGTATACCTTTGTCATCGGCCTGTGGCAAGATCAAACTGGGCCGAACGCGCGTCTCGTGGTGAGCGAGCGCTTCGACCCGGAGCCGCCCACGAGTGGAGCGGACAGGCGTGTACCGCCCCGAGATGCTGGCACAGCTCCCGCCGCCGACCAGTCCACCGACGCCGCTCGTGTGTCCAGGTCCACCCCCATCGCCCGCCTACACATACTGCCCATTCACGCTCGCTGGATAGTGAGGTGGCACATGATCATCCGCGTCTTTGCCGCGCGACTCAAGCCCGGCATGCGCGGCGAGTACGAGCGCCTTTGCCGCGAAGCTGCTCTCCCATTGATGCGCGACCAGCCAGGGTGCTTGAGCGCCCGCATCGAACACGTGCGCGAGGAGAGACCCAACGATTTCGTATTGGTGTCCCTCTGGCGCGACCTCGACAGTCTTCGTGCGTTTGTCGGCGAGCGCTGGCAGGAAGCCATCATCCTACCCGGCGAAGCCGACCTGCTCCAGGAAATCGCGGTCCGGCACTTTGATGAGTCGTACCGGAGTCTGGTGGCGCTATGGCGCGCGATGGCAGACGTGGTCAAGCGTCGAGAGCTGTCGTTGGCCGCAACACCGCTCTCCGAGGAGCAATGGGAACTGCTTCAGCCGCTCCTGCCTCCACCCAACAAGGAGGGACGCCCGCGCGCCGACGACAGGAGCACGCTGGACGGCATCCTGTATGTGTTGCGGTCGGGCTGCCGCTGGCGCGACCTGCCTGCCGTCTATGGCAGCCCCATTACGTGCTGGCGCCGCTTCAGGCAGTGGGAAGCCGATGGCACCTGGGAGCGTATCTGGCACGTCCTGTTCGACACGCTCGACGCGCATGGAAAGCAGGCATGGGCGCTTTCTTTTGTGGACAGCCGATGTGTGTACTCGCGGTCAGACCAGGACTTCGTACCCTCCACACGAAGGCGCGGAACGAGTAGCGCGTGATCCAAGTTTTGAAACCATTCCTTGATCGGCCGCGCAGCTCTCTGTTACACTCCGCCCGACCGAGCTTTCGCAGAAGCTGCGGGTTCTCTCAAACACTCGACGCTGTTGGCGTGATTAGGAAGCTGGTGTCGCGATGGCGGTTTGGCATACACGCGTTGCACGCGGCACGGTCGCGTGGCGGTGTGGCGTCGCCGGCATGCTTGTCTCGATGTTCGTCGCCGTCTTGGCCGGCTGTGGAAGCCCGACGGGAACAGGACGTGCCGGTGGGGGTACGCCCTTACCAACGCAGTCGGTGATCCCTCCCACCTATACGGCCAACCCGCTTACACCGACGCCGACGACGGAGGAGCAGCGCCTCGATACGCTTGTCTGGCAGGCCATCGGCATGGGCGCGGTGCAGGTCCAGACGACATACCGCGCCGCGGACGGCACGACCGACGTGGAGATCACGTATGGCGCCGTCGTGCCGATCAAGGGGATCGTGCCAACGCAAAACGCGGATATCGCTGCCGCTCAGGAAAGAGTGAAGACCATTTGCTTCGAGGTAGAGCAGGCGTTGTGGACCAGCGGCACCTCCCCACTCAGCCAGGTAAGTGTCGCCGTATCGGGGCCGGTGCTCGACCAATACGCAAACCTCACATCCCAGGCCTACGGCAGTGTGGTCTTGAAGGGCGCCACCGCGACACCCTTCGCCTGGAGCACGTTGACCCCTGATGTCGCATGGGACAAGTATGACAGCACCTATCTGCGGGCAGATTACAGTGACGTGAACTGAGGCGGCTTCCAGCAGCGTATGACAGCTGCTCGTGGCGCAGTCCCGCGGGACTGCGTCAGGCCGCCAGGCGCGCCGGCGTGTCGATCGCGCCATAGGGCGTCGGAGTGGGCAGGCCCCAGTACTGCCCAGCCGCGTAGCTCGGCGCCAGGAACACGGCTGTGTAGGCGTTCCACGCCGTATCGGGTGTCAGGCTGGCCCAGTTCAGCTTTGCCGCTGTCTGCGCGGTTACATCGGCCGATCCGTAAGCCTGGAGGACCTGATTGCCAAAATCGTCCTGGAAGGGTCCCAGCACAGCCACGGAGACGTCCTTGGAGGCCACACCGCTGGTCCACAGCGCTTTGAGCGCACGAAAGGCCACCGTCTTCACGAGCTCCTGTGTCGTCGGCGTGTCTGGCCCGGGGTTGACCGTCGCCGTTACGCTGGCTGCTTCGGTCACAGGGTCGAAGCGGACAAAGACGTCGTGGGCTAGCGTGCCGATGGCCGGCTGGACGAGCGCATCGAGGCGCTGCTCCATCACGGTTGGGGTGGGAGTAGGTGGACCCGCGGTGGCGGTAGGAGGAGCCGACGTCGCCGTTGGCGTGCCTGCGCCCGTGTGGCCCGACCTCGTTGCGGCTCCGCAACCGGACAGCGTAGGCAGCAGCAGCATGGCCACAACCATTGCGGCAGCTGCAGATACGTACCGCATGCTCACAACCCCCTTATAGACCATCGAGTCGTATGCCGTGTAAGTGAAGCAACGGCCGTCGCGCGTCTCTCGCGTCTCTACGGTCCACGTGTCCGCCAGAACGCGCTGGCTCGGCTGGCCCCGGGATCGAGTGTAGCAGCACACCGTCGACGTCTACAAGGATTCGTTTCAAAACTAGGGCGACCTGCCGGTAGCAGCGCTGCCACCGGCAGCACCTTCCAGTGGGCGCGCCCCGACCCGACCGGCATAGGGAACGCTCACGACGGTCAGTGGCGTCGTGGCACACCAGCACGACCCCGCGATGTCCGAGTATTTCGGGGTCACTACCTGGTCGAGCACACTCAGCAGGTACAGACGTTCAGGGGATCACCTGCTTCACGTACGTCCACCCTCCGTTCGTCACCAGGTACTCGCTCACCTGTCCGGCCGCGATGTTGTCCCCAATGGCGTCGAAGGCACAGTATCCCGTCACGCCCGGATAGGTCGTCTGCGCGATCCGCGTCAGCACGTTGGTGCGGATGGGAGCCTGACCCGCATCAATGACGGCGTTGATTGCCGCGATCTCGATGTTGGCAGCGTCGTACGCGTAGGCGCTTAGAGCGGTGGGCGTCGTGCCAAACTTGGCCTGGTAATCGTGCGCGAACTGCAGAGCGGTGGCTCCCGAAAGGGAAGCCAGTTCCGGCAGCGCGCTCGTGGCAATTGTGCCCTCCGCGCTATCCGGGCCGGCCGTCTGCATGTACGTGACGTCGCCCGCAACCCCGCCCCCGGCAAGCAGCGGAATTCCCGCCAGTCCCGCCGTCCCCATGGCCGCGCGTAGCGTGGCCGCGGCCGGTGTCAGACCGGCGTAATACACCACTGTGGCCGCCGCCGCTTTGATGTGTCCAGCCGCGGTCACCAGTTGCGCGGCGTTGGCGTTGAGGATAGACTCATGGCCCGACACCGTGCCGCCCAATGTGGTGAACGCCTGCGTAAAGAAGGTGGCCAGCCCCGCACCGGTTTGCTCACCATCGTCCACCACGTACGCGCGCTTCAGCCCCGAGGCAATGGCGATCCGCGCATCCGCCGCGCCTTGGGTGTCGTCGGTGGCTGGGAGGCGAAAGAACACCGTGGGCCGGCCCGCCGGATGCAGCGCATTGTAATCGAGCCCATACACCGGTGCATCTAGCTTCTTGGTGAGCGCCGGATTGGTAGCTCCAGGGCTGATCATGGCCAGGCTGGAGTTCGCGGCGAGAGGCATCTCGGCGACGGCCACGGCGTCGCTCAGCGGTCCCACCATCGCGAGGACGCACGGCTCGCTCACCATGTCCGTCACGTTGGTCGCCCCCTGCACCGGACTCTGGACACCGTTGACGGCGTCGTCGTAGTGGCTGACCGTCACGCTATATCCACCGTGTATCTTCGCCTGGCTCACCGCGAGATCCACAGCATTCTGCGCTGGCTTGCCAATGGCGGCGTCCGTCCCCGATGCGGGAAAGTCCGTGGCAATACAGAGTGACTTTGTCAGGGTGCCACTCCCGGTGTCACCGCACCCGGCCAACAGTCCAATCAGGAGCGCCAGACCGGCGAGTGCGGCCGCTGTGCGATACCATTTGCCCATCATGCGAGACGATGCCTCCTCTGGCCCGCTGCGCGCCGATTCCCTGGCGCGATATACTGAGGCTCACATAGGTCCTAACGTACGGATTGGCCGGATGGAATGTCCACTCTTCCAGCCGCTCCTTGCTGTTGTATCCGGTACCGCTGGGCGATCTGTGTGCCCCGGCTACAATGGGCGCACATGATGCTACACGCGCGGCAAGATGAATGTGAGGCACAGGCGTGCGCGACACAAGCTCGCATGGTGGCTCGGCACGACACAGAGTGGGGCGCGCCCACGCCACGCGCCTGCGCACCGCTGCTCGTGGCCAAGCGCAGCCACTCATGCTGACCGCGGCCGCGCGCAAGCTGCCAACGTCCGCGACGCTGCGCATGAACGAGCTGGTTGCCGCCCGACTGGCGTCCGGCCAGGAAACTATACACCTCGGCTTTGGCGAAGCCAGTTTTCCGCTCCTGCCCCCGCTGCGCGCGGCTCTGGCCGCCAGTGCCACTCGCACCGGCTATCCGCCGGTGCTCGGCGTCCCCGAGCTGCGCGCCGCCATCGCCAGCTACCTCAGCCGAACGCGCGGCGTGGCCGTCGCATCCGAGCAGGTCGGCATCGGGCCCGGCAGCAAGCCGATGATCTACGCCCTGTTTCAGGTCATCGAGGGCGACATCCTCATCCCCGTTCCGTCATGGGTCAGCTATGCCCCCCAGGCCCGCCTGGCCGGCAAGCGCGTCATTCCCGTGCCGACCGACCCGGCCGACCACCTCCGCCTCACGCTCCAGGCGCTACGCGGCGCGATCGCCCGCGCCCGCCACGATGGCGCCAATCCACGTCTGCTCATGGTGAACTCGCCCAGCAATCCCACCGGGAGCATGTTCGCGGACGACGATGTGGCGGCTTTTGCGGCCTGGGCGCGTGAAGAAGGCATCACCATCGTCAGCGATGAGATCTACGCGGAGCTGGCTCATGGCTGGCGCGCACATGTCTCGCCCGCCCGGTACTATCCTGAAGGCACCATCGTCACGGGCAGCGTCTCCAAGGCGTTCTCTGCCGGCGGCTGGCGCCTCGGCTACGCCGTCGTGCCGGCGGGCCTCGCTGGCCAGCGCGTGCTCTCCGCCGTGCGCGCGCTCGCGAGTGAGATCTGGTCTGGCGCGTCTGGACCCATCCAGCTTGCCGCCACCCTCGCCTACACCGACGACGCCGACGTGAACCGCTACGTCCGGCGCTCGGCGCATCTGCACGCGCATATTACGGCCCGTCTGCACACCGCCCTGACGGAGCGAGGCGTGCTCTGTGCGCGTCCGGCTGGCGGCTTCTATCTCTATCCCGACTTCGAGCCGTGGCGCGAAGCTCTGGCCGGCCGCGGCGTCACCACCGGCATGGAGCTGGCGCGTCACCTGCTGGCTGATTGGGGCGTGGCCACCCTGCCCGCGAGCGAGTTTGGCGAGCGGCCCGACGTCCTGCGCCTCCGCCTGGCCACGAGCCGTCTGTTCGAGCCAGATGGCCCCACGTCCCCGGATGAGCGCGAAGCAGCCCTCTGGGGCCTGCTCGATGCCGCGGATGCGCTGGAGACCGACCACCCCGCGCCACTCCCACTCCCCACGTTGGACCGCGCCATCGCGCGGCTGAGCGACTTCATCGCCGCGCTGGGATAATGTCGCGGCTTGCTCTCTTCGCTACGCGTCCGGCATATAGCTCGTGCGCGTGCGCTGCTGGTCCGCATGCCGCTCGATGGCCAGCTCGATCAGCCGGTCCAGCAGCTGGGGGTATGAGACGCCGCTCGCCTCCCATAGCTTCGGGTACATACTGATCTGCGTGAACCCCGGCATCGTGTTGACCTCGTTCACATACAGACTCCCGGTGTCGCGGTCCAGGAAAAAGTCCACCCGCGCCAGCCCGCTCAGGTCCAGCGCGCGGAAGGCCAAAATCGCGAGTCGCCGCACCTCTGCCGCCTGCTCGTCTGAGAGCTGCGCTGGGATGTACAGTCGCGACGCGTTGTCGAGATACTTCGCGCGATAGTCATAGAACTCATTGCTCGGCACGACCTCGCCGACGATCGAAGCCCGCGGCTCGTCGTTGCCCAGCACGCCACATTCGAGCTCCCGCGCATTGACCCCCGGCTCCACGATCACCTTGCGGTCGAACTCCAGCGCCGTGGCCAGCGCGCCGCGCAACTCATCGCGGTCATGCGCTTTGCCCACTCCGACGCTCGACCCCAGATTCGCCGGTTTCACGAACACGGGATAGGGGAAACGCGCCTCGACGCGAGCGTACAGCGCTTCAGGGACGCGGTCATGCTCGTAGCGCCGCACCACGAGCCAATCCACCACCGGCAGCCCTTCGGCCTTGAAGACGAGCTTGGCCTTCTCTTTGTCCATGCCCAGCGCCGAGCCGAGCACGCCACACCCTGCATACGCCACCCCAGCCATTTCGAGAAGTCCTTGCAGCGTGCCGTCCTCTCCGTACGTCCCATGCAGCACAGGAATGACCACGTCGAGCGGCTCGCCCGCCCCAGCGCCGCTCTGCCTCCCGGACTGCGCTGGCACCAACCCATTCTGCGTGGGGTCGCCAGTCATCGTGACGGCCGTCACGCCCTGCGCGCGCTCGTCCATGGTTCCCCCCGTAGTGAGTGCACGCGGATTGACGCCCGCCAGCCATCGTCCCTCGTGGGTGATGCCGATGGGCACGACCTCGTACTTCTCCCGGTCAATCGCTTCCATCACTGAGGTCGCCGAGGCGATGGAGACCTCGTGCTCGCCGGACCGTCCACCGAAAATGATGCCGACTCGAAGCTTCTTCGCCATATCCTTCTTTCCTGCCCCATGCGCTGACGGCCGGCCAACCGGCAGGCACTCGCCACCGCGACACGGAATCCTCCGTTCAGACCTCACCTCACGCCAGTACACCCACCTCCGCGCGCTTCTCTGCCTGCACCCGTTCGGCGGCCGACAATTCAGCGACGGTCAGCGATCCAACCTCCAGCTCCAGGTTCAGCGCCGCGGCGAATCCATCCCGCAAGGCATCCGCCACCTCCTCGAACGTCACGGCCCGCCCCAGAGCGGCGCCAAGCGTCGTGGCCCGCTCGGCCAGGTGCGCCCGCAGCCGCGCGCGCTCCTCTTCGCTCTCGAACGACAAATAGTCCGCCACCCGGGCGATATCGCCGCGCAGCGGCAGCGACCCGTGTTGCAGCACTCGACCCCGCGGCCGTGTCTGTGCGCTGCCGATCAGCTTGCGCTCCCCGACCACGATCTCATACGCCGATGGCACCTCGAAACATGCCGCGCTCGCGTTGTGGACCCCATACGGATTGACCGGATTCATCTGCGCGGGTGCGCCTAGCCGGCGCAGCCCCTCCACCAGCCCGGCGCTTAGCCGGCGATAGGCGTCCAGAATCGGCCCGGCAGTGCGCGGATCGCTGTCAAGCGCTGCCACACTGTAGGTCAGCTCGTCCGTGTGCAGGATCGACCAGCCTCCTGTTGGCCGCCGCACCACATCCACCCCGTCACGCCAGCATTGCTCCAGGTCCACCCCATCCAGCGGCTGGCGCTTGCCCAGCGACAGGCAGGCCGGCTCCCATTGATAGAAGCGCAGCGTCGGTGGCACCTGCCCCTCGGCGACCGCCTCGACAATGGCCTCGTCGATCGCCATGTTCCACGCGCCCGTGCGCGGTTGTGCATCGACGATCAGGCGCCATCTCGTGCGGGGATATTCGGATTCCGCCATCAGTTGCCCCGAACATGCCTTGCTCGCCCCCTCGGCGGGAGCACGCGTATGCTGTGACATCTACACCGGTCAGCCAGGCTCGCAGCGCGAGCGGCGCCGCTGATAGTATGCCACACACGGCAAGATCGCCCGCGGGGGCGCACGCGCGCATCGGCAAGCGCTCTGCTTCCCCCTCCAGCCCAGTGAGGAGAAGCCGGGCGTGGGAGCCTTATCGCCGAGGGTTGCGCACGAGGTCAAGTTGCGCCAGCGTGACCGCAGGCGACGGCGCCCGTGCCCGCGATGTCTGTCGCGTTCTCGCCTCGGCCGAGCTGGACGCCAGCAGTTGCGTCACGATTGTGTCCATACCCATGCCCAGCGATCCTTTCACCAGCACCAGATCGCCCGGCCGCACGCGCTCGCGCACGAGCGCCGCCGCCGCATCTCGTGCCCGCTCCAGGTTCGTGGCATCGTTCACGTCGGCCGCGAACAGATGAACGCACTCCGCTGGCATCCCCGCCTCGCGCGCAGCGCGTGCCACGTGCGGCGCATCCGCGCCCACCGCCACCAACTCGTCGGCCATCGTCGCCGCACTCGTACCGACGGCCGCATGCTCCTCCGCCGCGTACACCCCCAATTCGAACATATCGCCCAGGATTGCCCACCGCTTCGCACCCTTGGGTATCTGCGCCGCATGCAGCGTCTGCAGCGCCGCCTCGACCGATTGCCGGTTGGCGTTATAGCTGTCGTCAATCAACGTGCTGCCGTTATAGCCCGTTTTCACCTCGCCTCGGCGCTTGGCTGCCCGCAGCTCGCCCAGCCCGGCTGCCACCGCCTCGATGGGCATGCCGCACGAGAGTGCCACCGCCGCGGCGGCGAGCGCGGTAGTGACCGCGTGATACCCGGGCATATTCAGATGCACCCGCGCCTGCCGGTCGCCATGCGCGAGCGTAAATCGTAGACCCTGGAGGGGGTCGCCACCGACGCGCAGCGCACGCACAGTGGCACCCGTGCGCCGTCCAAACGTCACCACGCGTGCGCGCGTCTTACGCGCCATCCGGCGCACGCGGCGATCGTCGTCGTTGAGGATGGCGACACCGTCCTCCGGCAGTGCGCGCACCAGCTCGCTCTTGGCGCGCTCCACCGCTTCGATGCTCCCGAAATATTCGAGATGAGCCGGACCAACCAGCGTGACGATGCCAATATGCGGTGGAGCGATGCGGCAGAGCATCGCAATCTCACCGACCCACTGCGCGCCCATTTCCAGCACGGCATAGCGGTGCTCTGGCTCCAATCCCAGAACCGTCAGCGGTAAGCCGGTCTCAGTGTTGAACGATGCCGGTGTCTTGAGCGTTGGCGCAAGGTGCGCAAGCAGCGACGCGACCGCATCTTTGGTACTCGTCTTGCCGGCGCTGCCCGTGATGCCAATCACCTGTGTCTGGGGTTGCCGCGCCAACCGTGCGCGGGCGAGCTGCTGCAATGCGGACAGCGGGTCGGCGACGACCAGCTGGGGGATATGATGAGCCAGGGCTGTCTGGTCGGGAACAGCGCACAGAATGGCAGCGGCCCCAGCCTCAACCGCCGCTGGAATGAATTGGTGGCCATCGGTATGCGCGCCGCGCAGGGCCACGAACATCTGTCCGTGTTGTACCAGGCGACTGTCTACCGCGGCCCCTGAGAAACGCATGGGCAGTGTGCCCCCGGTCGGTCGGACATCCGCCGCTGCCAGGAGCTCGTCCCTCGTGAACATCGCCTCCTGCCTCTCTCTCCGTGACCTTGAGCATGAGCTTGGTCTGGTGCCGTGAGCGCTAGGATTAGACAGACTACAGTGTGTAACGTCTCCGTCACTTTTCACAAGACGAATTCTAAGGTGAAGATGGTGCGCCGTTCTTTCTCCGGCCCCTTGCGATCTACACGAAACAGACGTACGTCGGCGACCGACGTCGTCACGTGCGTTGTAGCGTTTCCAATGCCAGTGGCTCGACGACGAGCAAGTCTAGCCGTGAATCATACCCAGTGACGACTGGCACATTGGCGCAAGCGTCGACGTCCACGCACCAATCCAGATCGCTCCCCAATCCCACGGCTTCGATGGCGCGGGCCGCGCCAGACTCGGCGAGCGCGGTACGCAATCCCTGACGCTCGGCGGCGAATGCGGTCGCGGCGGCGATGCGGGCACCATTGCCCAGTACGAACGGTGCACCAGCCCGCTCGAGCTGGCGCCGCATCTGGCGGACGAGATAGCCCGCACAGATCGTGTCGTCATAGGCGGGGCGCTCACCTCGCCCAGAGCACACCATCACGATCGCCGCGTCAGCGCCTCGGTCTTCGTCCACCAACGCCTCCGAGGCCTGACTCGATCGCTGGATGCCCGGTTGCGCGCCCTCATTCTGCGTGGTGGTCGCCGTGCGCGCGAGACGCGTCGCAAGAGTGAGCGCGGCGTGGACGACCGCGCCAGCATTGCGTAACGACCCGGCGAGCACCGCTGCCCCGCCCGCGCTGGCACGCAGCGCCCGCGTGCCGTTGGTAGTGGCGAAGACAATCTCGTGATCGCTCAGATCCAACGCCGCGAACTCCGCGGGCGAATTGCCGTGATCGAAGCCAGAGGGCGCCACGCCGCCCACTTCACCTGCCAGCAATAGCTGGCCAGCTCGCTTGCCGCGCTCCTCCGCCAGCGTGCGTGCTGCCACGCGCGCCGCCTCGATGCTCCCAGCAACATACACACGCCGGCATCCTTGGGCCAGCTGCACGCAGAGCGTGGTGGTGGCCCGGATCACATCCACGACGATGTACACCGTGCGCTCTCGCGGCGCCGTTTCTTCCGAGATCAGGACAGGAGCCAGGGCAACGTCAAGCGCGAGCGAGGGCTGGACGGTATCGGTGAACGAGGAAGACGTCATCGCCGCAACTTGCCTCGCAACTTGCCTCGCAAATCGAGTTCACACATCAAAATTCCCACCATGCTATTGTGACACACGGAAACAATTCTAACCCAATGGCCCAAGCCCACGTATACATTCTGGTCGGCAGTATAGATGTGAGACGTGCCTGCTCAAAAATCGCGCCGCGGGGGGCCGTTGTGGATGCGGCCCGGAGGGCATCGTGTGGCGCTGGCAGGCGACCAAGAAGCGCTGGTCTGGACGGCGCGCATGTGGTAGCATTGGGGCGAAGCGACGGGAATCAGACAAATCTCGCCGCGATTGTGCGGTCGCCCCCAAAATTGGAACGGCACTTGCTAAACAGTCTCGTCTTGGGTTGGCGGCCTGCCGGGTTGAGCGCTCAGATGGGCTGAGACGCTCGCCGGCGTGGAGTCGTACGGGGCACGCGCTGAGATCGAAGGAATGATCGCGGCTTTGCTGTCTCGGCGACCGCGGCCAAGAGCCGCGGGAACGGATATGCCACGATTCAGTCACACAGGGCACAACGGTCACAATCAGTCGCAACTGAACTGGCTCGCTGGCGTCGACGCTGAGCGGCGAGTGCGAGACTCTATCTTCCTGCCGCGACTGACCGTCGGCGATGGTCAGTGGCTCGCGCGCGTGCTGCCTCGGCTGCAGCAGAGGGCGCACGCGGAGCCGGGAGCCGTGCGCGTAGAAGATGTCGCACTCCGCTATCGCTCGGGTCGTCTCGGCATCGCCGACGCACTGGATGCGACGGCCGAGCTGCTGCAGGCGTTCTCCGCCGCCGGTGCTGACCTCGAGCGCCGCGGCGAATGGTACATCTCCGACGAGGACGAAGATGACGACGATGACGACGACGATGAGCGTCCAGCGCGCCTGTGCGACGAGCCAGAGCACGATCTGCTGGTCAGCGCGCGCGTCGTCGTGGATGCGGCCGCCGACGATGCCGGCTCGGCCGCGCTGCACTGGGCGGCGCTGGCGCTTTCCAACTGAGGCCGCGCACACCCAGCCATTCCCCGTCGCACCTGAGAGCCCGCCTTCCGGCGGGCTCTTCGCTTGTCGTGTGTCGTATGCTGCGCCCGCATCCATCGGCGACCCTTGCCCGCCGTGCCGGGCTGCCGCCAGGTGTGGCACAATGGCCGCTGGCGCTCCTAACACGCAAACGGCGGTGTCTGGCGGCTGGGCAGTGGATCGTTGACACCGGCTCACTGGACGGAGGGTTGCATGCGCGTAATGATCTGGGTGGACATGGAAGGCATCGCCGGCATCGAGACCTGGGACCAGGTGTCCGGTGGCAAGCCGCAGTACGAAGAAGGCCGCCGCCTCATGACCGCCGAAGTCAACGCGGCCGTGCGCGGCGCCAAAGCGGCGGGCGCCGACGACATCATCGTCATCGACTGCCACGGCGCGGGTGGCTCCTACAGTTTCAAGAGCCTCATCCCCGAGCAGCTCGAGCGCGGCGCCAGCTACGTGCTCGGCCATGCCTGGTGTCGCTATGTCGAGCCACTGAAGCAGGGCTGCGACGCGGCGCTTCTCGTCGGGGCGCACGCGATGGCTGGCACGCCGGATGGTGTCATGTGCCACACGGTCTCCAGTGAAGCCTGGTACAACGCCTGGATCAACGACCAGCTCGTCGGCGAAAGCGGCATCGAGGCTGCCATTTGCGGCGTCTGGGACACCCCGATAGTCTTCGTCGCCGGCGATGAGGCTACCTGCCGCGAGGTGAGGGAGCTGCTCGGCCCCAACGTCGTCACCGCCCCCGTCAAGACTGGCCTTGGCCGCTACTCCGCTCGTTCTCTCTGCTCCGCCGATGCCTGCGCCCTCATCGAGGAGCGCGTGCGCCACGCCCTCTCTACCCGCGACTGGCCCGCTCCATACAAGCCGACCAGCCCTGTCACCTTCACCGTGGAGCTTGCCGCGCCCGACCATGCCGCGGCGTTCTATGGTCGCCAGGGTGTCGAGATCGTAGGGCCACGTAAAGTCGTCGCCCGCGGCGACAACTTCTGGGAGCTGTGGGATCGTTTCTGGTATCGCTGATCCCATGTCGCGGGCGCAACGCCGCTCAGCGCAAGTCCTTGAGCAGCCCCGCCTCGCGCAGATGGCACACGTCGTTGATGGTGAGCACCACCCGTCGTGTCCCCTTGACCCGGACGATGCTCATCGCCGTGTTGGCGAGGGGCACGAAGAAGTCGCGGTCGAGCCCAAGCACCGCCGCCAGGTACACATTGATTGAGCCACCATGCCCGAAGCACGCGATACGCTGGCCCGGATGGCGCCCCGCCAGCGCATCGTGGGCATGCACCACCCGTGCGCGAAAGGCCGCGCTCGGCTCGCTGCCGGGAATGCTCGTCCAGTTCCCTGATGTCGCGGCATGCAGCGCTATCAGCCGCAGACGCTCGCGCAGGTGGCTCGCGACCTCCTCCGGGGTGGCTCCTTCCGGCAGCGCGGGGCCGATTTGCCCGAGACCGATCTCGCGTAAGTCCGGGACCACGTCCACGTCGAGCCCGAGCATCGTGGCGAGTGGCGCCGCCGTCTGGCGCGCGCGGCCCAGCGGGCTGCTGTAGAGCGCGTCGAAGGACGTGTCGCGCAGCCGCTCGGCGAGCGCCTGGGCCTGCCGCCGGCCCAGCTCACTCAGATTCTGCGCATTGTAGTCGCCCGGTTGCAGCTCGGCGGCGTCCGGCAGCGCATCTCCGTGCCGGATGAGATAGATCTCGGTGCCACCGTTCTTCAGGCTGAGAAATGGGTCCAGCTCGTCGCGCGTCCGCTCTTCCGTGTCATCGGACACACCCCGCTCACGCGCGATCTCCTCGTCATGCTGCTCTGTCACAGCTGCCCTCTATTCCTCGCCGAACGTGTCCCGCCGCGCATGGCGGTGGGGTCAGCCAACGTAAGAGAGGGTAGCACAGCCGCCCATTGCCCTTCAATGCGTGCTTAGCTCGATCCTCCGTGCCAGGCTGTGGCGCTGGCCCGTTCCACGGCGCCACCTCATGAGTACCCATTCATCTCGGCGCCGGGTTCCGTGCCCGCGCCTATCCGTATGAAAACGACTGGCGCGCGAGGCCTATGGTGGGGCTTCGCGCGCCGGCGCGTCACTCTACGTGCATGCACGGGACGTGCTACGGATTGAGAGCGTCGTCAACGGCCTTTTTCGCCTTGCCCATCTCCTCCTGCACATGGCCCTTGCCCTCGCGCTCGAGGCCGCTCTCCTCCATGTCCTCGTTGCCCGTAGCACGGCCTGCCCGCTTTTCAACCTCGCCCAGACCCTTGTTGATCTTGCCCTTGGCCTTGTCGGCGGTTCCCTCAGCGCCCAAATCGCCGTCACGGTCGCGATCCCGATCCCGATCCCGATCTCGATCCATATTGCGTCTCCTTCTCGCTTTCCAGTGCCGCCGCCGTGCAACTCGACGCCCGTGGCGAGCGCTGCCGGAACAGCCGCGGCCTGATGGCCAGGCGCCGTGCCTGGTCCTTTGAGTCCAGAGGGCAACTTCCATGCCAGCCAGCAGGCCACCTGAACGCTGAACTGTCCGCTTGCTGCAGGACCTGTTTCCGCGAAGCTTGCGAGGCCCCGTGCCCCGTGCTACACTCTGGGAGAATGCGGTCACTGCGGGGCTTCGCGACGCCCTGCACGCTCCAGCCGACGATGTGATCGAGCCGCGCCAGCCAGGGGAACGGTCGACACGCACGAGTGAAGGGAAGAGGCGCACGGGATGGCGATGGCAGCGACGGAGCTCACGGAGATCATCAAGTTTCGCTTTGGCGCACCAGTTGTGGCGAATGATGGAGCGTCCGGTGTGGTGAACCATGTGATCGCGGATCCCGACACGCGCACCGTCACCCATGTGGGCGTCAAGACAGCGCGCTTCTTCGGCGACTCCTATAGCATCCCCGTCGAGCTGGTCAAGGATGCGCGCACGGAAAGCGTTGAGTTGACCATTGCCCGCGAAGAGTTGGCGCAGAAAGCGCAAACCGTGCCGGCTGGCTCGGCCCGCTTGAGCGACTCCACCACGGTGGACATCAACGGCAAGCGCCTCGGCCATCTCGTCCAGGTCAGCGTGACCCACGCCACGCTCGCCATCCGGCGGCTGGTGGTGAATCGCGGGCTGGGCCGAGACGAAGTGCTTGTGCCCGTGGACGCGACCACCCGACTGGACACCAAGCATATCGCGCTGCAGCTCGACGAGACACAGGCGAAGCGGCAGATCGTCTATCGACCCGACGGCGAACTGATGCGAGAGGTGGCCGACGCGCTGTATAACTATCCGCGCCTGCGCGTTGATCTGCGCGGTATCGAGGCGCGCGCCATGGATGGCGAGGTTTGGCTGCGCGGGCATGTGTCCAGCGACCTCAACAGCCGCCTCGCGGAAGACCAGCTCGTGGGCATTGAGGGCATCGCCGCGCTGCACAACGAGCTGATCAACGACACTGACCTGGCGGCCGCCGTAGCCGCGGCACTGGCGCACGATCCGCGCACGCAGCGGCAACACATTGGCGTTTATCCCACCCTCGGCGTTGTACGGCTGGCTGGCGTGGTCAGCACGCCAGAGGCCCGCTCGACGGCCACGCAAGTGGCCGAGGCCGTGCCGGGCGTCGCGCGCGTTGAGAATGAGCTGGTCGTGCGCGCTGACGCGGACGTGGTGCCTGCATTTGCCGGCATCATCGGCCAGGAAGACCGCGTGCCCGGCGGCGCATAAGCGCCTCCCGCCCTCGTCGCGCGAGCACACTCGTGTCTCGGGTTCACACCGGAGCCAGGCCCCGCATTCCGGCTATGCAGGCGGCTGCGTATTGACCGGCGCCGGCTCCGTCTTGGCCGCCTGGTGCCGCCGCGCGTACTGCTGCGCGCCGGGACGCCCGCCCAGCCAACCCATCGAAGCGGCCACACCGAGGAAGAGCAGCGGCGCGACGGCCGCCGCCAGCAGCTGCGCGCCGAGGCTCAGCGTGGAGTGCCCGCTGGCGGGCGCGGCTGCGCTGGTCCCGCCGCCGGCGGGATTATAGATCAGCGACAGCAGGTATTGGACGATCAACGTGACCATCCCGGCTATCGCCCCCAGACTCGCCTTGCCCGTCTCGCGTCCCGCGTAGAAGCCGGCGGTGGAGAAGGCGAAGAGCAGCAGGAAAAAGCTCAGGCAGACGGGGATGAGCAGTGTCGGGTGCTCCATCACGCTGCCTGACATCCCGGCGAACAGCAGATTGCCCACGCTATTGACGCCTAGCAAGACAATGTACACGAGGGCGCCGACGATGGCCCCCCACTTGGCTCCTGCGATCATATCGGCTCGCCTCGGGTGCGGAATGAGCGCGACTGCGCTGTCTCGGTCTCTCTCGATCGGGCATGGCGCGGCGGGCAGCGATCGGTCCGCGACCATCGTCGCCGGCCGCCGCGGAATCGAGCGCCATTGCACCGATCTTACCGAGCATACCACACCGCACGCGGTGCAGCCCAACGCTATGGGCATGTCGGTTCGGCGAGTCCAGCGGTAACCAGGGAGGTGGATAGTTTGCCATACACCCATGTGCTGGCGGCCGATCTCGGCTGGAACGTGGCCAACCATCGCGTCGCCGTCGCCCTTTGTCGCCCGGGCGGCCGCGTCGCCATCATGCCTGGCGACCATTCGGATGCCATGATCCACGCGACACTGGACCGGCTGCCCCCGTCGGCCTCGGTGCTCGTGCTGCTGGATGTGCCCATCGAGGGGATGCACCATCTCCAGGGCCGCGCGACCCGACCGCTGGACAGGGCGCTCGCGCACGCCGGCATCGCCGCGCTTCCAGCCGCGGCCGCGGGCGAGCGCGGTCCCCGCCTGCGCGATGCGTTGCTCGCCGCGCATGCCTCCCAACTCATCGCACTCGACGTGCGCGAAATGTATCCCTACGCCGTCTACCGGGTGCTGGCGTATCTCGAAAGCCGCGACCTGCTGCGGACGCTCGTCGCGCCGGGCGAGCGGTCATGGCTCGCGCCCCACTTCACCACGCAGCGCTCGCCGCGCTACAAGCGGCGCGAGCCGAATGCCCAGCGGAGATGGGAGGCGATCCACTATCTCCATGCGCTGCTGGTTCACCCTGCCCTCGGCCTCGATTGGGCGGGCCTGCCGCCCCCGGCCGAGGTGCGCGGTCGTGCCGAGGATTACCTGGTAGACACGTACGAGGCAGCGCTGGGCGCTGTGCTTGGCGCACACGTCCTGAGCGGCAGCCCCTACGCCCTGCTCGCGGGCGACTCACAGCAGGGTGAGATGCTCCTCCTCGCGGACGCATGGCTGCGTACCCGCCTGGCCGACCGGCTCCCCGTGCGGCCTGTCTGCGCGGACTCTTCTCAGCCGCCACAACGGGGCCTACGCCTCACTCCAGGAAGCGGCTCGGCGTGACGCGAATAGCCTGTGTATAGCTCGCCGCCATGTCGCGGGCGGTTGTGTTCATGCTTGCCAGGAGCTCGGCGTACTTCTCGGCGTAGGCGGGCAGCGCGGGAGTCGGCGTGTCCTCGCCGGCGAGCAGCTCAGCCACCCCCTCGATGCGCACCACGTCGTCTCCGTCGTCGGCGGCTTCCAGCGCCATCACGACGTGGGGATTGTGCCGCAGGTTGCGGGCCTTCTGATTGGGCTGGCTGAAGAACAAGATCGTGCGGCCATTCCACAGGAACCATACCGGCACCAGATGAGGCATGCCGTCGGGCCGGACGGTGCTCAGCCACATGATCGGCTCGTGGCGCAGCCGCTGGTCGATGTGGGCGTCGTGTTCCTGTGTAAGATCGAGCATGGGAAGTCTCCTGTTGCGGATGATCGAACAAGACGCTCGAAACGACGATCAGAGATCAGATCACCGTCCAAGCTCGCACCACTGTTTGGCCACATGCACCTGCACGGCCGGGCTCATTCAACTTCGCGCGCCGCAATGTCGCTACGCCACTGAACTCCCTCGAAGCGTACACGCGGCATGTTCGCATAGACACGTCCACGAGCGTCCGCCAGCGTTGCGCCCAGCGCCACCACCGTCAACACGCGACCGCCCGCCGTCTCCAGCCGTCCATCGGCGTCCCGCTTTGTGCCCGCGTGAAACACCAGCACGTCAGGATCGAGCGTCTCCAGCCCCGTGATGGGCAGCCCCTTCGCGTACGCCCCTGGATATCCGGCCGCCGCCGCCACCACGCCCACGCCCGCGCCCGGTCGCCAGCGCGGCAGCGCTACACTGCCCAGTCGGCCCTCGGCCACCGCCAGCAGCAGCTCCACCAGATCGCTCTCCAGCAGTGGCAGCACCACCTGCGTCTCGGGGTCTCCGAAGCGGCAGTTGAACTCCACGACCTTCGGCCCTTCGTCCGTCACCATCAGCCCCGCGTAGAGCAGGCCCCGAAAGGGACACCCTTCGCGCGCCATCGCCGCCACCGTCGGCCGCAACACCTCGCGCTCCACCTGCGCCAGCAGCGCCGCCGTCGCGAACCCTGGGGGCGCATACGCCCCCATCCCTCCTGTATTCGGCCCGGTATCCCCGTCGCCTAGCCGCTTGTAGTCACAGGCCGGCACCAGCGGCACCACCACCTCGCCATCCGTCAGCGCGAACAGCGACATCTCCGTCCCGCGCAGGAACTCCTCGATCAGCACCGTGCTGCCGGCCGCGCCCAGCTGCCCCGCCACCATGAAGTCGTCTAGCGCCGCCCGTGCCTCACCGGCATCACCCGCCACCACCACTCCCTTACCCGCCGCCAGCCCATCTGCCTTGATGACGA
The DNA here is from genome assembly GCA_964416775.1 of uncultured Ktedonobacterales bacterium. Classification (GTDB taxonomy): domain Bacteria; phylum Chloroflexota; class Ktedonobacteria; order Ktedonobacterales; family JADMIN01; genus CAYQFU01. The sequence goes on along the minus strand of CAYQFU010000001.1, from coordinate 35,280 downwards.
CAGGATACGTTCCGACGCGCGCTTCCAGCTCCTCCAAATACGCCTCCGCCTCCGCGCGGCTGCCACAGCGCCGCGCCCGCGCGGTGGGTACCCCTGCCCGCAGCATCAGCTCCTTCGCCCAGCTCTTGCTGCTTTCGATGCGCGCCGCGGCCGCGCTCGGTCCGAACACCCGTAGGCCGCGGGCGGTGAACGTGTCGGCCAGTCCCGCCGCCAGTGGATCCTCCGGCCCCACCACCGTCAGCTCGATGCCATGGCGCTCCGCCCACTCAGCGCAGCCGGCCGCATCCGCCGGATCGAGCGCGACGTTCTCCGCCACCGCGGCCGTGCCGCCATTGCCGGGCGCGCAGAAGAGCGCGCTCAGGCGCGGCGAGCGGCTGAGCGCCCAGCACAGCGCGTGTTCGCGCGCGCCTGACCCGATCACCAGCACCCGCATGGCTCGATGCCCTCCGGTCCAGTTATCCCTTCGCCGCCACGTCATGGTCGGTGAAGTTGTCGCGCCACGGCCCACACGCCGTGATGAATGGCTGCATCAGCGCGCGCTCGGCCTGCACTGTGTGCATCAAGTCGTGCGCCGCCCATTCGTTCAGCATCTGACCCAGCGTCACCGCGCCCAGCTCACTGTGCTGCGCTGTGCGAGCCAGATCGTCGGCGGTAAGCTCCGTCAGCACCGCCAGGCTGGCTGTGCGCCTGTGCGCCAGCTCAGCCACCATCTGCACCAGCGATTGTTCCCCATCCCGCGTCCCCTGCGTGTCTGGATCGAAAGCCACGAGATCTCGTCCCTGCAGAAACGCCTGCACCCGCACGGGGAAGACGTACGCCTCAGTATCCAGCAAATGGCGCAGACACTCCACCGCCGACCATTCGCCCGCGGCAGGCGGCCTCGTCAGCAGCTCGGCCGGAAGCGTCCCCACCAGCGTCTGCCAGCGCGCCGGCGTCGTCGAGAGCACATCCCGCACGGCCGCGATCACATCATCCATCGGACACTGTCCTCCTTCAAGCGTCTTGCGTCACGCCCACCGAACACTCAGATCGTCACCATAGCACCATCCTCGACAACCCGGCCACTCCCGCGTGGGCTGAGTACTCGACGTTTCTGCGCATCCTCGTCCGAGACTGCTCAGACAACGGTCATATGGTTCAGCGGAGGGTGGGCCCTATCCTGACTCGATCGTTTCCAGCACCCCCCGCACCGCGCTGACGAACGGACCCGGCTGCTGCAAGAACGGCAGGTGCCCAGCATCAGGCAGCACGACTTCGAATACCCCTTGCTCGCCGAGCGACTGCGCCGCTCGCCGCGCGTCCGCGGCCGAGATGATCGGATCCAGCGCGCCGCGCATCACGATCGCGCGCGCCCGCACGGCGCGCGCTTGCGGCGCCAGGTCCGCCGCCGGCGCGTCGAAGCTGCGCCAGAGCGCCGCATATGCCGCGATGCTCGCCCGGTATCTCGAAGTGCCGCGCTGGGCACGGTGCGCTGCCACGATGGCGCGCGTCGCCGGATTCGCTGGCCCCAGCGAGAGCGAGGTCAGCCAGGGCTCGACGCGCGCGAGGATCCACGGCGTGCCCAAGGCGCGACAGGCAACCGCACGCGCCGGACTCGCCGGCGTGAAGCCGCCTGGCGACACCAGCGCCAGCCCTGCCACGCGCTCCGGTCGCGCCAGCGCGTGCAGCACCGCCGCCGCTCCACCCACTGAGTTGCCGAGCAGCACTGCTCGGCCAATGCCCAGCCCGTCCAGCCATGGCCCCAGCAGCTGCGCGAATCCCTCAGCGCTGTAGGCGAACTCGCCCGGCGCCGGCCGGTCGGAGGCGCCGAATCCCGGCCAATCCAGCGCGAGCACCCGCCGCTCGGGCGCGAATCGCTCCAGGATGGGCAAGTAGTCGCGCCACGTACAATTCGCCGCCGGCAAGACCACCAGCGGCAGACGACGCAAATGCTCCCGTGGCACCGTGTTGACGGCCGTAGCCAGGCGCAGCCCGCGGACCACCACTGCCCGCTCCGCGATGCCGCCACCTGGGCTTTCGCTCACTCGGCCTCCAGTGTCACATAGAAGTATTCCACCCACACTTCTTGATCGAGCCAGGGGAAGCGGCGCTCGATCTCACGCTGCCGCTGCCGGAAGCTCTTGTTGTTCAACAACGCCGCGAATCCGCGCGCATCACGGCCCATGCGCTCCAGATCCGCACGATAGGCCTTCCAGGCTGGCACCAGGTTGCGCTGACAGTACTCCTGCAACTCTGTATCCAGCCGCACCCGCGTCCGTTCATACTCGTCGGGATCGTGGATCGCACGCTGCTCCCGATCGGCTTGCGCGCGCAGCACAGCCAGCTTCGGGTCAGCCAGGCGCTCGTAGTGATGCAGGAACAGCCGCCATCCGTCTGGGCTCGCTACGAGCCCCAGCGGATCTTCTTCAGTGGTGGCCTCGCGGAAGGCCGGCGCGTTGACGTTGAGCAGCGCGCGCTGCAGCGCCGTCCAGCTCTCCAGTTCGGTCACGCTGCGCGACGACCGCCGCGCCGCCACGAAGACCCGGTAGAGCAGGTAGATTTCCGTCTCAAAGTCGCGCACCTGATCCACGCGCGCCAGCGTCTTCCTGCTGCGCGCCTTGATGCGCGCCAGCGCATCCGGCGCGTACACCGTGTGCTTGGTAGTGGAGAGCCCAGGCGCGATACTCCCATTGCCCTCATTCCAGTAGTGGCGCGTGAGGTCGTCCCACTGCGCGTCGCGTCCCTCAGCCACTACGTCTTCGCCCTGGTGCTCCATCTCCCGCGCGGCCACCAGACAGGCAAGGACGTCCACGGCCCCCTCACCCACGTTCTCCAGCGTCAGGTCCAGCCGCAGCACGCGTTTGCCGGGCTGGGCGGCCGGCTCTGGTGGGTGCGCGGGCACAGCGCCCTGTTGCCCATCCTTGGGCCGTGGCTGGGGCGCATGCTCGACGTGATCGGCTGGACTCGGACGCGTCAGCGAGTAGTGCGCCGTGAGCGTGATGTTCGCCTCCGCGTCCAGCCGGCGCCCCCGCTCCTCTTCGTAGCGGCGCAGCTCCCGCTGCAAGTTGATCACCTGGCGCAGCGCCAGCGGCACGCCCAGCACCGCGATCAGGCCGGTGAGGATGCCGGCGAACGCCTGCGAGTACTGCGCCCACTCGTGCAGCGTGCTGAAGAGATCACCCAGGGTGAGAGACGGAATGAATGACATAGTCGTGCGCTCCGGTATGAAAGTCCTTTCCACCAGCCCCTCGCGCCGACGGCAGCAAGAGGGGGTGGGGCAGAGCTATCATGCCGGAACACGGGCCAGCCGTCAAGAGCGGACCAGTTACGTGGGCACGCTTATCCGCGTTGCCTGACTCGCGGTCTGGCTCGGGGTCAACGTTCCGCCTGCCTTCGCCGCTTCGGTCCGCAACAGGTTAGCGCCCCGTACGCCTCCGAACCCAGCAACCGTGGCTCGACGTGTGATATGCTGTGTCCTTGGCTGAGGAAGACCGTAGGCCGCCGGCTCCCAGGGCGGGCCGGGGCCGCTCCGTCTCCTCCGTGAAGGGACTCATTGCGCGCGTGAATTCGAGCACCACCGTCACGCAAAAGCAGCTCGCCGACTTCCTGCTCAACGTGGCGCCAGCGCGTCCCGTCTTCATCTGGGGGCCGCCTGGCATCGGCAAGTCCTCGCTGGTCCAGGAGTTCGCCGCCCAGGTCGGCCTTCCCTGTGTCTCGCTGCTGGGCAGCCAGCTCGCGCCCGAAGACATCATCGGCGTGCCCCAGATCGTGGACGGCACCAGCCGCTTCTGCCCGCCGAGCATGATCGCCCGGCAGGAGCCGTATTGCCTGTTCCTCGACGAGCTGAACGCCTGCTCTCACGAGGTGCAGAAGGCGTTCTACAGCCTGATCCACGAGCGCCGCATCGGAGAGTACATGCTGCCACCCGGGTCGATCGTCATCGGCGCCGGCAACCGCGCCCAGGACAGTGCCATCGTCAAGCCGATGTCCTCAGCCCTGCTCAATCGCATGATCCACGTCCACCTCAAGGTCTCTCACCGCGACTGGCTGGAATGGGCCTATGCGAATGGCATCCACCACCTCGTCACCGAATACATCCAGACCCGGCCGGATCACCTCTGGAGCCAGCCGCCCAAGCACGAGGAGCCGTTCTCCACGCCTCGCTCCTGGCACATGCTGAGTGACGCCCTCCAGGGCTACGGCGAGGGTATCGGCGAAGAGTGGCTTGGCGTGCTGGCTTATGGCTGCCTCTCACCGCACCACGCCGGCCAGTTCAAGGCGTTCGTGAAGCAGGTCCGCGGCAAGTACCGCCTCAACGCCATCCTCAAAGGCGACATGAGCTGGCCCGCCCTGCCAGAAGATAGGGACGTGCTCTACTTCCTCTCCCAGTCGTTTCGCGCCCATCTCATCAAGGAGCTGCCCCAGGACGCCGCGGCCCGCGCCGACTCACATCGGCAGCTGGCTCACCGCGCCAAGGCGCTCATCAAGGACCTCGCGGCCATCAGCCTGGAGATGGCCCAGATGGTGGTCGCCGACCAGGACGGCGAGGCGCTGCCTGGCTGGCTCATGGTCGAGATCGTTCGCGACCTGCCTCGTCTGGTGGAGAAGTAGCATGCCGCGCAAGCGCACCCCAGCCGCTGGCTCCGGCGCTCCCCGCGACATCGCGCGCGAGCACTTCGAGCAGGGCGTGGCGCTGCTGGAAAAGCACCCCATCTTCCGCCCGCTCTGGCTCCACGCCCACATCCTACGCTACGCCGGCAATCTATGCCCCGCGGACGGCTGGGCCGTCGTCACGAGCGACGGCGAAGTGCACGTCCACCCAACTCGCCGCGCAGCACCGGAAGAGTGGGCCTACGTCATGGCGCACTGCCTCCTGCACCTCGGCTTCGACCACGTGCGCGCCCGCCCTCAGCCGCGCGAGTGGAACGCGGCCTGCGACCTCTTCGTCGCCCGTTTTCTCTCCGCCCTCAAGTTTGGCCGTGCCCCCGAGGACCTGCTCTACCGCGACGAGCCGCCCGCCACCACCGAGGAGCGCGTTTACGAGCTGTTCTGCGAGCGCGGCCTGCCCGATCCGCCGCTCGCCGGCGGCACTGCTGGCCTCCATGCAGGCGATATCGTGGTGCGGCAGCGTATCTCCCCGTGGCGGCAGACACGCTGGGCCGACGTCCTCGGCGAGGGGCTGGTTGCCGCCGTCAACAGCGCCGTGGAGGTCGCGGCGGGCCTCACGCCATCTCTGGGCTCCTCCCAGCGCATGCAGACCCCCGCCCAGCGCGCCCGCTCCTGGTTCATCAGCAGCTATCCCCTGCTGGGGTCCCTGGCCGCCAGCTTTCGCATCGTCGAGGATGCTGAGGTGTGCCGCCGCATGGAAATCTCCGTCGCCGCTGTGGACGTCGAGAGCCGCGAAATCTTCTTCAACCCGCAGGCCGTCCTGACGGAGCACGAGTGCCGCTTCGTCATGGCGCACGAGCTGCTCCATGTCGGCCTGCGTCACGACGCTCGCCGCCAGGGCCGCGACCCCTACCTCTGGAATGTCGCCTGCGACTATGTGATCAACGGCTGGCTCCTGGAAATGCATGTCGGCGACATGCCGCGCATTGGCGCGCTCCATGACCCCGAGCTGAAGGGCGAGTCCGCCGAGAGCATCTACGACCGCATCGTTACCGACCTGCGCCGCTATCGCAAGCTCGCGACGTTGCGCGGCGTCGGCTTGAGCGACATCCTGGAGCCGCGGACTCCGGACTGGTGGCGGCTCGGCGACGGCGTCGCCCTGGACGGCTTCTATCGCGACTGCCTCAGCCAGGGCCTGACGTACCATCAAGACCAGGGGCGCGGCTTCCTTCCCGCGGGCCTGATCGAAGAGATCGAGGCGCTCAGCCAGCCGCCCATTCCGTGGGACGTTGAGCTGGCCCGCTGGTTCGACCACTACTTCCCGCCGGTCGAGAAGGTGCGCTCGTACGCCAGGCCCAGCCGCCACCAGTCCTCCACCCCCGACATCCCGCGCCCACGCTGGGTTCCCCCGCCGAACTGGGAAGACGGCCGTACCTTTGGCGTCCTGCTCGACACATCCGGCTCCATGGACCGCAAGCTCCTGGCGAAGACGCTCGGTGCCATCGCGAGCTACAGCCTCTCGCGCGACGTCCCCGCCGCGCGTGTCGTGTTCTGCGACGCCGCCGCCTATGATCAGGGCTACATGCCCCCCGATGCCATCGCCGAGACAGTGAAGGTACGCGGTCGCGGCGGCACCGTCCTTCAACCCGGCATCGATCTGCTGGAGCGCGCCGAAGATTTCCCTGAGGATGGACCCCTTCTCATCATCACCGATGGCAAGTGCGATGTGCTGCGCGTCCGCCGCGAGCACGCGTATTTGATGCCCGCCGGCCGCTCGCTGCCGTTCGTGCCCAAGGGCCCCGTGTTCTACATTGCGTAGATCGCCGTCATGCCGGCCGCTCACCGCCGGCCGGCCCACGCACTGGGTCACCCGCGCCCTCGTGATCACCCAGCGGCTCGATACTCAGCAGTGTATCCGTGCGCGGCGTGAACAAGATCGTGTAGCGTAGGCCGGGGACCAGCGCAGTGTACGCGAAACAGGGCCCAGGTCGCGCCTCGGGCAAATTCACAATGAGAATGCCGGCTGGGAGTGCGATCCCCAAAAGCGCGGCCATCGCGGCTATGAACCCAACAGTACCAGCCAGATGCACGTTCTGGCGCCGCGAGAGCACCCCGTCGCGAGTGGCCTCCAGGTCGTCAAGGCTGAAACCATTGGCTCGCGCCAGCGCCAGACCCAGCTCGGCTGACGGGGGGATGTCGCCGTCGCGCTGCGGCGTCACGGTTGCTCGATGCGCTTGTTTCGAGAGCGAAAGAGACGAGACAATGCCAACCCATGGCGCGCCATAGAACAGCTCCCACGTTCATGCTGATGTTCAACCCCTGCACGCGCATGCCGTAGCGCATCTGCTCGGGCCTTCGGCCGCCAACCCGTTGTTTCCTGGCGAGCGTCGATCACCGGGCCTCGGCTACTCCCTGGATGACCCCGTGGTGGCCCAGCCGATAGCGCCGCCCCCGCCATTCGATGGTGTGCCGGAACAGCCCCAGCCCAAACAGCACGGGTACCGCCAGTAACTCGTATGGTGCCAGCAGCAGCGCGAGCCCAGTCGCCGCCATGTGGTACACTCGGCGGTTCAACCACAGCGCGCTCGCGATCCTGATCAGGATCGCGGATGCCAGCAACCCAACGCCGTACGCCAGGTATACGGCCCGGGGCCCGCGCAACGCCAGGGCCGCGACCACCGCTATCGCCGCCCAGAGGACGGGATGCCACAGCGCCAGGATGCTGCTATACGCGGCCAGCCCTTCGGCGCGCAACATGGCCAGCCACTTCAACACATGCGTCGCCCCGCCGCGCAGCCCTAATGGCTCGAAGGGAATGCGCACCGCCCGCGGGACCAGCACGTTGCGCAGCCCGTGCCTGGCGACAGCCGCGCCGATGGCCGCGTCGTCGCTCACCGTGGCGCAGAACTGCTCCAGCCCGCCAATCCGTTGCAGTGTGTCGCGCGCCATGAGCCACAGACTGCCGATGATGAACGCCTGGTCCCGCTGTAGCGCCAGCGCCGCCATGTTCAATGCGAACGAGTAGTTCGTGTAGAGCGCGACCAGCGCGCCTCCCACCGGCCCGCCGCCCCAGTAGCAGGGCAGGAAGTACGCGACCCCCACACGCGGCTCGCTCAGTCGTGCGAGACCAGTCGCCAGTGTATCGGCATCCACCCACACGTCCGCGTCCATCGAGCCGATGACGTCATAGCGTGCCTGCCGCTCCGCAACCGCAAGGTTATGTTGCTTGCCCATGCGCCCCTCGGCCGGTCCCGTCAGCACGACGCGAATGGCCTTATCCGGGTGGCTGTGCCGCACAGTCTCGCACACCTCATAGGCCGGGTCATCGGTGGACTCCATGGCGAACAGGTACTCGACCGGCCCAGGCACATCGGACGCCACCAGCGCCGAAAGATTGCGCGCTGTGTGCGCGTCCGCGCCCTTGATGGGCACGATCATCGACAGCGCAGGCGGCGCCTCGTGAGGCACGTCACCCGTCCCCGCTTCAGAGAATCGCCGCACCACGGTGATGGTAGCGACAGCACAGCCGGCAATCCCGAGCGCGCTCACCGCGCCCAGCAGCCAGAACACCACCATCATCGCTGGCCGCCTCCCCGCGGGCCATCAGGCCCCCGCCGCGCTGCCCAGCAGCGTCCGCGCCTCATCCGCCGCGCGCGCCAGCGGCACGGCCCGCTGCGTCCCATCGCGCAGATCACGCAGCGTCACTTCTCCTCGCGCCACCTCGTCCGGCCCCAGGATGCACGCCAGGGCAATGCCCTTCTTGCTGGCGAAGGCCAACTGTGGACGCAGCTCGCGCACGTCCGCGTATACCTCCGTGCGGATCCCCGCTCGCCGCAGATCAGCTGCCAGCGCGAACGATGCCGCCACCGTCTCCGGCGCGAAGAGCGTCACCAGCGCCTGCGTCGTCGTACTGGCCTCATCGCTAGCCAGCCCAAGCGCTGCCATCGCGTCGAACATGCGATCGATCCCAAACGAGATACCCACACATGGCAGCTCGCGGCCCAGGAACATCCCGATCAGCCGGTCGTACCGTCCGCCGCTCGCCAGTGAGCCGACGTTGGCTCTTGCCGCCACGGTCTCGTAGATGATCCCGGTGTAATATGATAGCGCTCGCACCACGGAGACGTCGAAGCGATACCGGTCCGCCGGTATCCCCATCGCCGCCAGATAGCCGAACAGCTCTCCGAGCTCCCGTAGCGCCGTCTCCCCATTGGCATTGCCACCCACCAGCGGCCCCAGCGCCTCCAGGATGACCTCTGGCGTGCCCGACAGCGCCGCCACTTCCATGAGCTTGCCGGTGGCCGACTCCGTGATCCCCGCCTTCTCCAGCTCCTCACGCACCCCCGCGGCGCCGATCTTGTCCAGCTTGTCCATGATCGTCAGTGCGGCCACGCGCCGCTCCACCGGCACGCCCGCCACCTCCATCAGCGCGTCCAGCAGCGCGCGATGGTTGATGCGCATGGTGAAGTCCTCGAAGCCCAGCGTGCTGAACACTTCATTGACCATCGCCAGCATCTCCGCCTCGACGGTCACCGATTTGCTTCCCACGCAGTCCACGTCGCACTGGTAGAACTCGCGGTAGCGACCGCGCTGTGGCCGGTCCGCCCGCCACACCGGCTGAATCTGATAGCGCCGGAACGGCAGCGCCAGTTCGTTGAGGTGCGCTGCCACCACGCGCGCGAACGGCACCGTCAGGTCATAGCGCAGCGCCATGTCCGCCAATTCCCGCGCGAGCGCCGCCGCCGTCCGCTTTTCCTCCGGCATGGCTGCCACGCGCTGTGCCGCCACTTCCAGGTCATGGCCTCGCTTCAGCACACGAAACAGCAGCCGGTCGCCCTCTTCGCCGTATTTCCCTTCGAGGACACTCGTCTGTTCGACCGCCGGGGTCTCCAATGGCTCGAAGCCATAGCGCTCGAACGTCTCGCGCAGCTGCCCAAACACCCGATTGCGAAACACCAGGTCACGCGGCAGCCAGTCGCGCGTGCCCTTCGGGTTGGACGGCGGGGTCTTGGCCATGATCGCTCTCCACTATCGCGCAGACGCATACCTATGCTGGGCAGTGCGCCTGCACACATATACATAATCCGGTCGCGGGCCATCCAGTCTGGGTATCCACCGGCAGTTACTACCAGTTGCCACCTGGATATGGCGCACCGCGCACCACATGCAGCTCACGCGCGAAACATCGCGAGACGTCGCGACGCGTCGCCCTCCTGGCGCCGTGTCGCGTCGATGATCGTCAGCATGCGAGGATGCGCCTAGAAGCATATCACATCCGCAGCGGCCGGCGATTCCCTTTCCGCCGCAGGAGACACGGGTCGGGACCGGGGACCGCTCACCGCGTCCGCCGGCTGCCGCTCCCCGCGCGCAGCCAGAGCGCCACCTCGCGCGCGAACTCCTCGGGCATCTCGTCCTGTGGCAGGGCACCCGAGTCGAAGACCCGCAGCTCCGTTCCCGGGTTCGCCTCGCGGAACGCCCGCGCCTGCTCCAGCGGGGCGATGCGCGCGTCCTTGCCCCATGCCAGCAGGATCGGCTGCCGCAGCTCTGGATACACCCCGCCCACGGGCGTATCGAGCGTCCCGCTGATGAAGCTCGCCGGCGCATAACGCGCCCCTGCCTGGTGCGCCGTCAGGTAGTAATAGTCCACCAGCTCATCCGTCACCGCTGCCGCGTCGGCATACGCCTGGTGCCCCAGGTAATACCGGATGCTCGGGCGCGACGCCACCAGATTATAGAGCCCTTCTCCCACGACGGGCGATCGCAACACCCCGCGTGCCACCTGCCGCTCGGGCGTCACCCGCGGCGCGTTCAGCACCTCCAGCCCGGTCGGCTCGATCAGCACCAGCCGCTCGAAGAGGCTGGGCCGGTCCGCCGCCGCGTGGATCGCGAACGCCGCGCTCAGCGATGACGCGACGACGGACACCGGATGGTCCGCTCCGCCCATCACCTGCCGGGTGAAGTCCTCGATCAGGCGGATGTAGAGCTGCGGTGTGTACACCACTGACGGCCGCGCCGACAATCCGAAGCCCAGCAAGTCCAGCGCGTACACCCGGAACTCGTGCGACAGCGGCTCGAACACCCGCCGGTACTCGAACGAGGACGCGCCGGCATAGATGCCGTGCACCAGCAGCAGCGGCGCCCCGCGCCCGCGGACGGTATAGAAGATGTCGCCGTGTTCCCAGGCGTAGCGGCCTTCTTCCCCCTCCAGCACGCTGTACAGCTCCCCCGCCGACATCGCGATCAGCCGGTTCGCCACCGCGATCGCGCCGATTCCCGCCGCCAACCCGAGCGCTGTCAGCGCCCAGCTCCGCCCACTCGGTTGTGCCTGCGGTTGTGCCTGCGTCCCTCGCACGTGGTTCCTCCTCCAGGTCCCGTTTGCCTCGACAGCCGCTCACATCCAACGCCATGCAGCGCTGGCTGGCCCATTCAGGTTCCTATGATGTGAACGAACGGCGGCGCACAATAGGCCCTTGTCCCCGCCGTTTTCGTGCCAGCGTGGCCGTGGCCCTTGGCCCGCGGCACCCGCGGGGCATTCACACCTTTCGTGCCCGCTCTCGATCATATATACTAACGTTGCGGACCTCGGCCACAAGTGACATGCATCATCATGGGCCAACCCGCACTCATCACACATCTCGACGCACCGTTCCGTGTCGCACAGAACAGGAAGTCCCCGCATGTCGCAACAACGCTCCACTGCGCACGGCCAGGGTCGCCCTGCCTCGCAGGCCACCCGAGCCGGCGGCGCGCGTCCGGCCGCCCGGCTCTCACCGCAGGCACGCGCGCGCCTGGCCACCCAGACGTCCACCGCCCGTTCCTCGGATCGCAGGGCGAGCCGCGTGACTCCGGACTCAGTCACCACCTCCCGCAAAAACAGCCGGCGTCGCTCCGTCCGCGCATCCGGCCTTAGCACCAATCAATGGGTGTTGGGCCTCACCATCGTCGCCGTGCTCGCCATTGGCATCTTCGCCTGGATCCGCGGCACCGCCGCCTCCAGCTTCAAGTTTACCCCAGGCCAGCTCAACAACTCCAACGTGCCCCTCGCCGCCGGCAAGCCTGCTCCGGGTTTCACGCTGCCAGCCCAGCAAGGCGGCAATTACGGCCTGGGCCAGTACCGTGGCAAGGTCGTCCTGCTGGAGTTTTTCGCTCCCTGGTGCCCCCACTGCCGCAACGAGACCACCGTCCTCAATCAGGTCGCCAGCGTGGATAGCGGCCAGGGCGTGCAGATCCTCAGCGTCTCAGCCTCTCCATATGGCTATAACTACGAGGCGACCGGCGACACGTCCCCCATCACCATGAACGACATCAAGCAGTTCGTGGACAACTTCCACGTCACCTACCCCGCCCTCTTCGACCCCAGCCTGAAGGTCGCCAACAGCTATGGCGTCGTCGGCTATCCACAGATGTACGTCGTCGACCGTAACGGCACCGTCACGTGGAACAGCGGTGAGACGGGCGAAGTGTCCTACACCACCCTCCAGAACCAGATCCAGCAGGCCCTGAACGTCCCGTATACCCCGCCAGCTCCCACCGCGACCACCGCGGCACCGGCGGCCACCCACACCCCATAGGGGCGTCTCTGGACGCCCTCGCCGCGGGCGCCTGACTGTCCTCAGGGTCAGGCGCCCGCCTCCAGTCCCGCATCCCGCGCTCGCCCAATGGACCCGCGTACGGCGCATGCACACGCAAGGGGAAGCTGACTCATGGCGACACATCAATCGCGCCCCGCTGAGCAGAACGGTCGCGCCCTCCCCGCCGCAACCCAGGAGAGCATCGCGAGCGGCACGTCCCATACATCTGCGACATCTGCGG
>CAYQFU010000001.1:0-22781 GCA_964416775.1 uncultured Ktedonobacterales bacterium | reverse complement strand
GCAACCCAGGAGAGCATCGCGAGCGGCACGTCCCATACATCTGCGACATCTGCGGTATCTGCGGCATCTGCGGCATCGAAGCCTGTTCGGCCTTCCCTGCGCGTCTGGTGGGACCGTGCCTGGCCCATCATTCGCGGCCCCTACCCCACGCTCATCTCGCGGGCCGTGCTGGGCGGCGTCTTTCTGTTCTCCGGTGTGGCCAAAGCGCTCGATCCCGGTGGCTTCGCCACCGACATCAAGGCGTATCAGATGCTGCCCGCGGGGCCCGTCATCTCCATCATGGCGTACGGCCTGCCCTTGCTGGAGATCCTCCTCGGCATCTACCTGCTCGCCGGCCTCTACCTCCGTTGGAGCGCCGTGGTCACGGGCGCCCTGCTCGTCATCTTCATGATCGCGATGGGTCAGGCCGTGGCCCGCGGCCTCCAGCTGCAATGCGGCTGCTTCGGCGCCGCGGTCGGCGCCTCCCTTCGCGACGATGTCAGCGTCTGGAGCATCCTGCGTGACGGCGTATGGCTGCTCATGGCTGCCCACCTCTTCTTCGTCCCCAGCATCTGGGCCGCCGACAGCCGCATCCAGCGCGCCCGCCGCGTCCGTGCCACCCAGCCGGGTCGCGTCGGCACTGCTCCAGCACCTTCGGCCTCGGCGGCGACTTCTCGCCCTACCAGCGCCTCCACTGCCGCCCGCCGCTCACCTGGCCGCCCCAACTCCGCGCGACGCGGGCGCTGATCCTCCGCCGCTCGCCCAAGATTCCTTCACAAGAGGCCGTCGTCGTCCTGCCTGTCATGGTTGACGACATGCTCGATTGTGTCTGGTATGGACTGGAGAGCGGTCCGCAGGAAGACGGGATAGATGCGCGTGCGCTCGACCGCGTCGAGGGGGAACCACTGGAAAATCAGCGGCAGGTCTCCCTCCTGGCCGCCACATACTGTACGGGTGTCTAGCAAAGGCGAGCCAGGCGTCAGCGCGACCAGGTAGTACAGCCCCAATTCATGGTAGGGCTTGCCCGCGTGCGTGAAGAAGTTCTCGACGACCCAAAGCAGCCGCTCCACACGTACCGTCTCGCCATACTCCTCGCGCATCTCACGCAGGATGGCGTCTGTGGAGTGTTCCATCGCTTCGCACCGGCCTCCAGGCAGCGCCCAGAAGTCGTCGCACTCGGCACGGTGCAACAAGACGTGTCCATCATGCAATGCTACGGCCGCCACACGGTATGTGAAGCAGGCATCAGGCAAATCGAAGGCGATCATAACCCTTCCCACTCCACGCGAAAGGCCCCGACTCATGACGCGGGAGTCGGGGCCTTCTGATTGCTTCCATTGCGGCCGGAGGAATCAGCGCGATCCTGCCTTGGCCACACCTTTCGTGCGCTTGTTGCGTGGCTCTGGCACATACTGCGAGAGAATCATGTAATCGCGGTACTGCTTGCGCTCCGCTGGGAAGCGGCGCACCAGGTACACCACCCAGTAGATGACGAGCGCCACTGCCCACGCCAGCCACGCGTACCGCCAGAAGCGCCACGCGAAGAATGACGAGTCCATCGCGTATCGCGCCCCCATGATGAGCCAGCCGATGCCCGCCACCCAGGCCAGCTGCTTCATCACCCGGTCCATGTTCCTCTTGAGCAGCATATTGCCCTTGACGAAGCGCCTGCGCCCTTCGGCGGCATAGTAGATCGGGATGAGCAGTCCCAGCGCGCAGAAGATGATCCACGGCAGATAGAAGCGGAACACTTCCACATATTGCGTCCCGTTCGATGTGCTGATGGCGGCACACACCTTGTTCGCAGCGGTCACGCTGGAACACGCGGTCAGCGGATCGGTGAACAGCCACGTGATCAAGTTTCCCATCGGTCGCGTCAACTCCTCCCGGCGATGGCCTGGCACCTCTCCGCGCTTGCCGGATCCGCTCCACCGCATGTCTGTCCTGCGTCGCTGGCCGCTGTACTCGGCCTTCTCCGCATTCTACCAGACCCCCACCCGGCGGTCAAATTCCGTGGCTTCCCCGGTTCCACCCACCCGTGGGGGCCGGCCGCGGCGGGCGTCCACCGGCCGCGGCGGGCGTCCACCGGACGCCCCTCCGGCACAGGCGAGCCACGCGCGTCTGCTGCCCCCGATGCGTGGTGGCACCGGCTTCTTCTGTCCACCGAGCAGCCACCGGCCATCCGGCGGCATCCTCGGTCTCCGCTCTCCACCGCAGCAGGGGAGCCTACCCGATCACCGACTCCTTGTTGCCATGCCCGCGCGTCTTCTTGTCCGCCTCCACGCCGGCCAGCGCCTGATCCAGGTCGGCGATCAGGTCCTCCGCATCCTCGATGCCCACGGACAGCCGCAGCAGCGTGTCCGTCACTCCTCGCCGCTCGCGCTCTTCCTTTGGGATCGAGCCATGCGTCATGGTCGCCGGGTGGCAGCACAGCGACTCGACTCCTCCCAGGCTTTCCGCCAGTGCGAAGATTCGCAGCCGGCGCACAAACGCATCCACGTCTGACCGATCGCCCTCCAACGCGAAGGACACCATGCCCCCAAAGTCGCGCATCTGCCGCCGCGCCAGCGCATGGTCCGGATGCGACTCCAATCCTGGGTAGTACACCCGCTGCACTCGTGGATGCCCCTCCAGGAACCGCGCCACCCGCATCGCGTTCTCGCAGTGCTGGCGCATGCGCACCGCCAGCGTCTTCACTCCCCGCAGCGTCAGCCACGCGTCGAACGGCGACGGCACGCCTCCGGCCGCATTCTCGTAGAACTTGATCTGCTCATAGAGTGTCTCATCTGAGGTGAGCACAGCTCCACCAACCACGTCGCTGTGCCCGTTGATGTACTTTGTCGTGCTGTGCACCACGATGTCCGCGCCCAGCTCCAACGGCCGCTGCAAATAGGGGCTGGCGAACGTATTGTCCACCACCAGCCACAGCCCATGCCGCCGCGCGATCTCCGCCACACCCTGTATGTCCACCAGCGTTAGCAAGGGATTGGTCGGCGACTCGATCCAGATCATCTTCGTCTCCGGCCGGATGGCCGCCTCATAGGCCGCCGTGTCTCGTGCCGGCACATAGGCGAAGGTGAAGCCATTCTTCCGCAACACCTTCTCGAAGATGCGATACGTCCCCCCGTACAGATCGTCGCACGCCACGATGTGGTCGCCGCTCTGCAGCAGACTCAGCACTGCGCTCGTCGCCGCCATGCCGCTGCCGAAGGCCAACCCAAAGCGCGCGTTCTCCAGCGCCGCCAGACACGCTTCCAGCGCCGTCCGCGTTGGGTTGCTCGTGCGCGAATACTCATAGCCCTTGTTCTCTCCCAGCCCCGCCTGTGTGTAGGTGGACGTCTGGAAGATTGGTGTGATCGTCGCCCCAGTGCTCGGGTCGGGCGGCTGCCCCGCGTGAATAGCGCGCGTGGAGAATTCCATCGTTGTGCTCACTCCATCGTGATGATGTGACGTGTCGTCACAGAATATCGTATCTCACCCGCGACCATCGTCGCCTACATCCCCACCGCTTGATCAGGCAGCTCACCCCGCAAGGCCGCCCGCGCCGCCTCTTTCCCCGCCTCCTTGATGCTCGTCCCCTGCCCTGTCGCCAACAGCCGCTCTCCCGCGTACACACCCACCGTGTACATGCGGTCGTTGCTCTGCCCCCCCGTCGCCAGCACTTCGTACCGCGGCAGCGTCCCGGTCTGCCGCAGGACGTGCTGTTGCAGCGCCCCCTTCGGATTCTGCAGCCGCAGCGTCGCCTTCACCTGTGGCACCAGCGGCAGGATCTCGCGGGCCACGAACGCCTCCGCCGCCTCGCGTCCCTGATCGAGGTGGATCGCCCCCACCAGCGCCTCCACTACATCCGCGCACAGCGACTCGCGCGACCGCTCGTTGAACGTCCGCAGATTCGCCGTATCCACCCGGATCGCCTCCATCAGTCCTAGCCGCAGGCCCACCGCAGCCAGCGTGCGCCGGCTCACCACTTCGGACTTCAGCGCCGTCATCTCGCCCTCGTCCGCGTGAGGATAGGCGTGGAAGATATGCTCCACCACCTGCGCCCCAATCAGCGCATCGCCCAGGAATTCCAGCGTATCATAGGCGTCGCGCGTAGACGTCTCCGGGCACCATGAGTGATGCGTCAGCGCCCGCAGCAGCAGACTACGGTCACGAAAGCGCACCCCCAGCCGCTGTTCCAGTAGGTCCAGCGCCTCGTCACGTACGTGGTCCTGTTGCCCTGGCGCATGCGACGCCCCGTCTGCCGTCCCTTTGCGCCGCATCGCCTTCCTCACTCTCTGCGCTGTGCGTCATGGCCGGGTAGGCACCCCATTGCGCACCACGAACACGAACTCGTAGTACGGACCGCTCGCGTCGCCTAGCGGCTTGCGCAGCCAGAGCCATTGCCACACCCGTGAGGCCGCCCGCCCCAGGTTGAAGCGTGCGTGGGGCGGCGGCGTATCGCCATAGCTGAGCCAGTTGCCCACCCCCACGCCGCCGCCCCAGGCAGCCGCGCCAGTGCACGGATTCTGCTTGGTCGGAATGCACGGAGGCGGCTTATATCCCTCATCCCACCACGACCGCAGCTGATAGGTGTGGTACGAATAGCCCGTCGGATGCTGCTGCTGGAACGTCGCCGCGTCTTCCGGCGTCAGGATCAGCACATCCTCCGTTGGCGCGCTCGCCGTCTGCACGGGATACTCGAAGGATACATAGCTTAGAGGATGCGGCATGAGCCAGTAGTCCCGCAAATACCAGTAGAACGGCCATTCCTCGCCCTGGCCCACGCCAATGCGCAGCCGGTGCTGTCCACCATACATCCGCGCGTCTGCCTGGGTGATCTTGTCCATCACCACCTGCACGTCCGGCGTCGTCTGCACGTACACCATCATCTCGTGCGGCCCATTGGCCGCATCCTGGTGCGACAGAATCGCCATGTTGTACAGCATCGGCACGAGCAGCGCCACCGCCCCCAGCAGCCCCAGCGCTACCGCTCCCAACCGCACGCGCGTGCTGGCGAAGACGCCCGAGGGGAATCGCCCCTGCCACGCGCCCGCCTCCACGCCGTCGCCGTCGACCGCCAATCCCACACTCCGCACTTCAGACCGCAGCCGCCCCAGCAGCACGATGCCCTGCGACACCAACGCCGCGATCGGCAGCGCCGCCAGCAGCATCAGCGGCAGCAGAATCTGGATGGAGAGCCACGGCATCTTCTCGCCCGCCCAGGAGTAGATCGCCAGCGAGCCAACGAACCACCATACTAGAAACAGCCGGAAGCGCGTGGGCCGCACCAGCGCGAGTATCATGCCCGCGACGCCGAACACCACGGCCAGCTGCTCGTAGAGCGGAATGAGCAGCAGGTAGTAGTACCATGGCTGGCCGCCGCGCGCCACGTGCTGCTGCTGCAGCCAGTAGTAGAGTCCCTGCCAGATCCCCCTGCCCACGCCCACCTGGAAGCCCTGCGCGATATTCAGCACTCCGTGGTCCGGCCCCGGGATCACCCAATACAGCGCCGCGAACAGCACCCACCCAGCCACGAACGCCACGAACCAGCCCACCCACGTGATACCCAGCAGCATGCGCAGGAACGGCTGATGCACGGGATCCAGCCGGTCCGCCAATTCGGCCAGCCGGCGACGCGCTGGGGGATGGTGTGACGGCGGCGTGACGTCGTCCACAGCGCTGACTTCCACAGCGGCGTCATCGGCGGCGTCGCCGCTCGTGTCCAGGTCGTAGAAGATCTGTCGCAGTAGCACCGCGATCACGATGAGCGCCAACGCGATGCTGGCATACAGCAACACCGTGACAGTATTGTCCTCAAGCTGCTTCACGATCGCGTCGGTCTGTGGCGTGTGGTTGTTGATGTAGACGCTGGTTTGTTCCAGCCAGCGCAAGCCCAACACACCTGCCGCCGACCCAATGCCGCCTAGTAACAAGAGCGGCGCCGTATGCCCAAAGAACGCTCGCTCGCGGTCGCTGAACGCGCTCGGCAGCTTCTGGCTGACGCTGTGCCCGATTTCCCACACGATCAGTACCGCCAGGAACGATCCCCAGATCGCCACGTTGAGGAAGGCCGCCTCCAGCGTCGCATACATCAGCACGAAGGCCACCGTCGTCGCCACCAGCCAGCGAATCGTGCGCTTCTGCCAGAACTGCACGGCGCACACCACCGTCGCGTACATAAAGCAGCAGAAATAGATGTCCTCACGCAGGAACCGCGAGAAGTATACGAACGCTGGCGACACCGCCAGCAGAAACGCCGCGATAGGCGCCCCAATGCGTCCCAGCTGGCGGCGCAGTCCATACGTCAGTCCCACCAGGACCACGCCGGTCGTCGCCGGCAGAATGCGCGCCGTCGTGTCGTTGATCCACGGATTGCCCGCGCTGCTGGCTACCTGGAAGATATGCGAGAGCGCGATGATGATCGCGAAGATGATTCCCTCGGCATGAAACTGGAACGGCCCGTGTAGCAGCGGATCGTACCAGTAGCTAGCCGGATCGAGCGCGAATTGCAGCGAGTAGAACGCGTGCATGCTCTCGTCGTGGTGCAGCGGCTTGTCGCCCAGACCCCAGAAGCGCAGCAGCGTCGCCAGCGCCAGGATGCCTATCCACACCCACGACTCCGCCGAGAGCCCGCGCAGCCAACGCCCGCCAGCCTGTGCGTGCGCGACACTCCAATCCCGCGCGGCAGCCGCCCACTCCACCGCCCTGGCGCCGCCAGACGGCGGCGCGGCATCTTCTGGCGCCTCCGGCGCCTCCACCAAGGCGGCCATCGAGCGCATCGAGCGCATCGCGACCATCGCCGAGGATGCGGCGGACACCGCCCGCGCGATCAGGGGCACGGAGAGTGGTGGGGAAGCGACCGGCTCGGCCGTCATCACGCCGGCCGGCGCCTGTCGCTCGGCCGCGCTGGGCGCCTGTGCCGGCGCGGAAGCATGCGTATCGCTCGCGTCTGCGCCTGAGGTCGGGCCAGCCAGCTCGGGCACCATCTGCTGGGCCTGGGTAGGCGTCAGGTCCGACTTCGCGCCACCCTTGCGCCGCGCCTGGCCGTCTCGCGCTGCCTGCGCGTCACGCCGCGCGCGTGGACCACGCTGCGCCGTCCTTTGCCCCATATCCTCCTCCTCGTCAGCTCGTTTCGTAGATCGTCACGCCGCCTCTGGCGTACACCACGCGCAGAAACGCGCTGAACCGGCCCATGTTCACGCCTGGGTAGCGCTGGCGCTCTTCCCCCCCGACGTAGACATACCGCACATGATAGCGGGCTAACAACGCCCGCACGGTCTGGGCATCGGTGCTCGTGTAGATCTGGTTCACGTCCGCCTGTCGTCGCTCCAGGTCGCCCGCGTGCGCCGGGTCGTCGACCCAGTTCACGCGCCACTGCCACTCGTGGCCCAACCAGCCCATCACGGCCGGCAGGCCCGTGAACGCCGAGACGCGCCCGAAGTGCGTCCAGTCTCCCCCTTGCGCGTCCACCGCCTCTACCAGCACCGGGTCGCCCTGCACATGCACGTTGAGCCAGGCGATGGCCGCCGCGTCGCCCTGGCTCAGTGGATCGGTCGCCACGTAGGCCATGCCATCCAGCGAACGCGGCAGACTGAAGATGCCCGTCCGCGCCGCCGCTGCCTGCACCGGATAGACCGCCGCCGCCAACACCAGCGCCACCAGCACAACCGTCCAGACCAGCGTACCACCCGCGGCCATCCAGCGCAATGCGCTCGCACGGATGGGGGAGCCGCCGCCCCACGAGCGCGCGAGTCCCGTGGTGCCGGCCACCGCGTCATCCGCCGCCGTGCTGACGGCCTCGCGCCCAGCCGGCCGCGGCTCCGCCGCTCCCGCCTGCGTGTGCGCGTACGCTGTTGCCACAGCCAGCGATGTGTTCCTCGCCTGCGCCGTGCCTGCCGGCACATCCACCCGTCGCCTCCCAGCCGGCACCCATCCACTTCCGCCTGGCACTACCACTGCCGCCATCGCGCGCGACGCCACCGCGCGCACCCGCGCGAGCAGCCCCGCCAGCGCCGCGCCTCCGGCCACGCCGAGCAGCAGCCACGCCTGGTAGTACAACTTGAAGACCGTGTTCATCCGGAAGAGGACGCCTCCGCCGAACACATCGCGCAGGTAGATCAGCTCGCATACGCCGATCAGCGCCGCCGCCGTTCCCACCAGGCACCACAAGAACACCTCGGCCTGTCCCGCGACATCCTCGCCGCCGCCTCCGCCGTTCTCCCGCTCATCCACATCATGTGTTTCGCGTCCGGTCTCTGTTGCGTATGGGCGCCCGGTGGACGTCCACCGCCCGGCCAACGTACGCCATACCAGCGCCGCACACCCCGCCACCAGCAGCACGCTCCACATCAGCACCCAGGCGTGACTTTGCTTGGTGTTCAGCGTCCATAGTCCCAGCAGTGCCACAATTGTCCCAACCAGCACCACCGGCGCCGCGCCGCGCCGCGCCTCATCGTCCTCGCTGGCGAAGAGCGGCCGGCCGCGCGCTCCGCCACCTGCAACCCCCACCAGCCGCACCACCAGCAATGACCCCACGAGGAAGAGCGGCAGTCCGAACATCGCCAGCTCATCGCCGATGAGGGTGCGCGCCGATGCCGGCACCAGGCCAATTCCCTGCGCCGGCGAGACGAAGCCGCGATAGAACGGGATGTAGAGCAGCACCGCCAGCGCCGCGAGCATGATGCCGCTCGAGATGACATTCAGCGCGAAGATGCTGTCCCACCGGCGCCCATGCGCGATCCACTGCTGCGTTCCCAGCGCGAGCAAGGCCGCGCCCAGGTACGTCGGCAGGTCCCAGCCATTGATCGCGTAGAGCCCCCCCAGCACCAGCGCCGCGAGCAGCAATGCCAGCGCCCCCGTGCCGCGATTACCGAACACGCGCAGCCCTACGCCGCGCGCCAGCGCCAGATTCAGCGCGACTGCTAATCCCAGTGTGGCGAATGGCAATGCCAGCACGTGCGCGTGCAGGTCCGCCAGGATGAAGCTGAACGCCGGAAACTCGGTGATTGTATTGGGCACGACACGCGAGGGACTCCACCAGTCGTACTGTGTCCATAGCGCTCGCTGCGTCCACCACCCCCACGGACTCGTCAGTGTGTGCTGGCTCACCGCCGTGACGGCCTGCTTCCACCACACCACCGCGCCGTCCAGGTTGCCCAGCACCAGCACCAGCAACACCGACGCCAACCCGAACGGCGCGTTCCGCCACAGGCTGCGCCGCGTCCCATGGCGCAGCGCAGCTGCCAGATTGGTCGCCAGCGCGAACACCGCAACCGCCGTCAGCGCGAACGTCAGCGCCACGGCGGTGTTGAAGGCGACCGCAGGCTGCGTACCCAGCAGCTTGGCCAGCGTCGCCATCAGAAAGTGCCCGAAGTAATAGTAATTGATGGGCTGGCCCGAAAGCCACGGGTCCGGCGCCGGCAGGTGCGGCGCGCGCCAGATCGCGGCCAGGAAGGCCACATCCATGAACTTCTCGGTGTCCACCACCGCCGGGGTGAACGAGCGCAGCCACCCCATCAGCGCCAGCGCCCCCGCGAACACGCCTTCGCCCGCCAGGATGTAGCCCCATTCGCGCATCACGAACCGGCGCAGCGTGTCGCGCAGCTTCGCCTGCCGCAGCAGCGCCGCGTTGCCCAGCGCCAGCACCAGCAGCGTCCCGGCGATCCACGCCCTGCTGTACGGCAGCCCCTGCGCAATCGACAGCGGGAACCACACCAGCCAGCCTAAAACGAGCAGCCCCAGTGGGCGAGCTAAACCCCATCCCCGGTCTGGCAGATTCGCGCACAGCACCGCCGCCATGGGCAACGAAACGACGCCCACCACCTCGACGACCAGCCACCAGCTGAACAGGTTACCCATGCCTAGCCCACCACTTCATAGATCGTGACGTCGCCATTCTGATAAATCGGTGCCAGCGCACGCTGCTCCACCAGCGTTTGATATTTCTGCACCGCGGCGGCCGGCGCCGCGACACAGGTTGGCCCGTTCTCAGTCGGACAATTGCGCTCCAGATCGCCCACATACACGTACCGTACGCCATAGTGGTGCAAAATGTCGAGCGCGGCCTGCGGGTCTATTGTCGTGTAGAACAGCTGCACGTCATTCTCGCGCGCGTATACTTCGTTAGGATAGCGCTGCTCCGCCTCGTGAATGTTCTGCATCACGTCGGGCAGCCCCGTGTAGATCGCCACGCGCCCGTACCACTGGTACGGAGCGTTGCTCGCCTCCATGATCGTGGGAATCCCGCTGATGTGCGTGTTGATCCAGTTGATGGCCGCGTAGTCGCCTGGATACCACCCGCGCATGTAGGCCATCCCGTCGAGCGACAGCCCCTGCGGCTGCATACCACCGGGAGGCGGCTGCACCTGCGCCCACACCACGGGATCCTGCACGCGCGCCGCCGTCCCCTCAACATCGAAGACCAGCGACCCGGCCAGCAGCGCCACGAAGACCAGTCCCCACCCGACACGGATCAGCACGGTCCCGTCGAAGTCAACGGACCACGCCTGCGCCGCCGCCCCCACCGACTCCGCGGTGTTCTTCGCCGCGCTGAAAACCCGCGGCGCCAGTTGCGCGAAAATCAGGGCGCCGCCCAGCGCTAAGCACACCCACAGTTGGTAGTAGAACTTGAAGACCGTATTCATGCGCTCATAGTCGCTGTTGTCCAGGAAGTCGCGCACGTAGATGAATTCCACTCCCAGCGCGATGGCCAGTCCCAGCAGCAGCAGGATGTACGTCAGCAGCTTGATGGGCGGATGGCGAGGATTCAGGGCCAGCGCGACGCCCGCCAGCAGCAGCACCACGAGCAGGGCCTTCACGCCCAGCTGAAAAGCCATCACCAGCACCAGCAGCGTGCCGCCGCTCACCAGCCATGCTCGCTGGCCTGGCGTCGTGAGCGCGGGCGTCTCCAGCGCCGCCACCGACGCTTCCCACCGGTCATGTAGCTCCACGGCAAAGAAGCTCGCCACCAGGAACAGCCAGATGCCGAACAGCGTGAAGAACTGGCCAGGCTTGGTCGGCGTCATGACCGTGCCCGTTCCCGACACGAACGCCTGGTAATGCGCGTACCATGGCAGGTACAGGGCATACGCCACACCCAACGTCAGGAGCACCGTCGCCGCCAGACGACGCGCCAGCGGCCAGCCCAACCGCGCTCGCACCGCGCGCCATCCCGCGCGGCCGTTGCCCGCGGTCAGCTCGCGCACCACCAGCACCAGCGCCACCAGCACCCCAAACGTGGGAAAGTCCCACGTATTGATGGGCGCCGTTGCGCCCAGCGCCAGCGCCACCACCGCCAGCGTCGGCAGCGTCGCACGCCACCCGTCGTCTCGCCGCACCAGCAGCGACGCGCTCGCCGCCACCAGGAACACCACTACCGGCAGGTCGAGCAAGTGCGCGTGCATGTCCGCGTACAGGAAGCTCCAGTATGGAAACTCATTGATCGTGTAGGGGATGACCCGCGAGCTGGCCCAGTAGTCGAACGGCGGCACGAACCGGTGCGCCAGCAAGGCGCTCCACTGCCCGATCGCCTGCCACAGCCCGTCCAGATTGCTCACCACCACCAGTGCCGCGCCACCGGCCAGCCCAGCCCACCAGCGTCCCGTCAGCCCGCCCACCACGGAGAATGCCGCCGCGAACGCGAACCCGAACCACAGCGGAATCGCCAGGTTGAACGCCGTCGTCGGGGTGATGCCCGTCATCCGCACCAGCACCGCGACCAGATATTGCCCGTAATAGTAGTAGTTGATGTGCCCGCCGCTGAAGAACACATCCACTGGCGGCAGGTAGCGGCTGCGCAGAATGCCGTCGAGGAAGCCGAGCTCCATAGGCTTCTCGCCGCCGCGCCAGATGTGCCAGAGGTCTGGATCCAGCGCGCGCACCCATGCGAAGTAGCCGAACGCCGCCAGGAATCCCCCTTCACCTACCGCCAGCAGTCGCCACCGCTCGCGCACGAAGCTCCCCAGCTCGTTCCGCTTCCACCACGCCACCGCCGCGCCTGCCACCGCCACCAGCGCGAACGACCCCGTCACCGTCGCACTCGTGAACGGCAGCACCGTCAGGCTCGCCGGCAGCCACACCAGGTACGCCACCAACAGCAGCCCCAGGAGCTTGCTCAGTCCCCATCCGCGGTCGCGCAGCCCTGGGAAGGCCAGGTACGCCAGCGGGAAGCTGACCAGCCCCAGCAGCTCCACGATTACCAGCCACCATACCAGCGGCATGCGGTTGGCCAGACTGGACGTCGGGAACTGCACCCCCAGCGGCGCCGATTGCGCGTCCGCCGCTACTTCCCGCGGCGTCAGCAGCAGCGACTTCTGGCTTCCCGATCGGTTGGACTCGGCCGGCAGGTAGATGCCCTGTGTCAGCTCCGCCTGGAGCGTGGCCGCCGACTGCGGCGCGCCCTGGCGCACGAAGATCCATACCGGCGGATGCTCGTAGACCGAGAAGCTCTCGTCCGCTCCGCTGTCTGGGAACGTCACCCCGAGCAGGTGCGGCGCGTTCTCGAAGTGCGCCGCCAACTTGAACCCCAGCTTCCCGGCAAACAGCAGCTGATAGTAGCGCGTCGTCATGGGATAGCGGTCGGGCAGCTTGGCAATCGATCCGACCAGCCGCTGGCTGCTGACCACCACGACGTCCGCGCTTGCCAGTTGCTGCGCCAGAGTGCCGGCCTTTTGCGTCGTGTCCGGATCATACAGATTGAGCGGCACCGGAACGTACGCGCTCGGGTCGATGACGTGCCCCGCCGCGGTCGTGCCGAGGCCTGGTCCCGCGTGCGCCGCTGGCACGAGCACGGGCAGCGGATCGTCCCACACTTCATTGGTGACGGTTGATCCTGGCGCCACATGGTCGTAGATCCACTGCGACGCCTGCACGCGCGTGTTGGGCGTGCTGTAGATGTTGTCCAGCGCGAGCCCCATGAACGCCGTGCTCGCCAGCACCGCCACTCCCGCGGCGCCTACGACCAGCCGCCACCACCTCGCCCCATAGAGCGCCGTCAGCCTCCCTGCCACGGCCCGCGCCACGTCCACGGCCCGTCGCCATCGAGAGCGGCTGGGAGGAGAGGACATCCAGCGCTCGCCCGCGAGCGCCAGCGTCACCAGCGCCGCGGCCCCACACAGCGCGAGCACTGGGAAGACCGGCAGCATATAGCGCGGGAACTTCGTGTACGCTCCGCCCACAATCGCGAAGTACACCACCAGCCATGCGACCAGCGGCATCCACACATCGTCCCACCGCCGCCACACGCGCCACGCGGCCCACACGGCCCCCAGCAGCCCAAGTACGCCCAGCGCCAGCCCCATATCGTACGCCAGCATCTGCTGTATCTGGTACACGTACGTAGGCTCGTTCGTGAACTGCCGCACGTATGGATAGTCCAGCTGTCCGCGCGAAAGCGCCGTCTGTTCGTTGACTTGAGCCTGGAAGTTGTGCCAATCGATCAATGTGTACGGACTGGTCACGATGAACGCCAGAATCCCCGCCGAGAGTACCCCCAGCCCCGCCAGCAGCGCCTCGTCGATCCCGCGCCGCCGCCAGCGCAGCACGAGCGCCAGCACCGCCGGCACCACCAGCGGCAGCGCGCTCACCTTGCTCGCCATGGCCAGGCCCAGCGCCACGCCAATCAGCAACCCGCCACGCCAGGCCGCCCAGGCCCCACCCAGGCGTCCCCGCCCCTCGTCGTGCGCCGTCCCCGGACCGAGCACCAGCCGCACGCACCCGAGCAGCGTCAAGAGCACGAAGAATGTCAGGACGGTGTCTACCGCATAGAAGTGGGACACCTGAATCTCGAATGGGATCACGGCCACCAATGCCGCCGCCAGCAGCGCCGTCCACATGCCGCCCAGCCGCCGCCCGAGCAGCCCCACCACCACCACCGACCCCGTATCGAAGAGCGCCGAGAGCGCCCGCCCAACCAGCGTGAAGTGGTTGAAGTCATCCCATGTGCCGCCGTCTGAGGGCACGAACCGGCCGCCCGTCGCATGCGTCAGCCAGACCAGCCCATGGCAGACCGCCGCCAACAGGTACAGCGGAAATGACCCGTACGCGAAGAAGTGAGGGTTGAGCGGCGACGCGGGCGAGAAGAACCATCCCGGCGCGGTCGTGGCCGGATCACAGTTGCCCGGCCGCAGCGCCACCTGCCCCGGGAAGCTCAGGCACATCGCGCGGAAGACGATCTCGCGCTCGTCCGGGTGCAGGTGAGTGTTCGCGTCCCAGTTCAGCCCGTAGAGGCGCAGCGCCAGCGCCACCAGCGCGATGGCGGCCAATCCGAGCCATGCCCACGGCAACTGGCGCGCTCGCCGCCTCAACGCGCTCGCCAGCCGCCCGCGCACGCCATCCGCGGGCGGCGCCACCGGCGCGGTCACAGGGGCTCCGCTGGTCACACGGCTGGAGGAGCCTGTCTCGCCGCTAGCCCTTCCACGCGTTCCCTGCTCGCGGCGCCCACCCAGCGATGGCCTTACGCGCACGCCTGCCCTCCGGTTCGCTCAGCGCTCGCCCCCACGATAGGAGAGATATCGTCCAGCGCCCCATCCCCCTTCGCCAGCGAGAGACGAGTCCCCCAATATTTACTCGATTGTAGCATCCGCCGGGACCGTGGACAAAACCGCCGGGACCCGCGCTCATCTCGCGCGGCGCCGGCTCAGTGGATCCAGAAACGGAAGTTCGCGAGGCCCGAGAATACCATGATTGGATCGAACCCGAGCAGGCCAACGCCCTGGGTCACAATGCCGAAGAAGATCTGGTTGAACAGCGGCACCCATAGAAAGAGGACGAAGATAATGATGAAGCCATACGGCCGGATGCTCTCAAACGTCTGACGCGTCTGATAGCTCAGGTATGGCTCGATGACCCCGTACCCATCAAGCCCTGGGATCGGGATCAGATTCAGCACGATGGCCGTCCCTTGCAGAAACGCCAGAAACGCTACGGCCGCCGCCGCGGTCGTCCCCAGGGCCGGCACGGCCATGCTGATTCGGTAGACCACCGCCAGCAGCAGCAACACTACCAGATTGGCTGCCGGGCCGGCCAGCGAGATGGCCGAGTGCCGCCAGCGCTCGCGAATGTTCGCCGTCTGCAGAATCACCGCCCCGCCCGGCAGCCCAATGCCGCCGATCAGCACGAACAGCAGCGGCAACACGATGCTGAGCAGCGGGTTGATGTAGTGCAACGGATTTCCGGAGAGATAGCGCCGTGTCGAGTAGCTCCGGTCGCCCACCAGAAAGGCCACCGCGGCGTGTGAGAACTCGTGCAGCGTCAGGCTGAACAGCCAACCCACCAGCACGAATATGAACGTCGCCACACCTACATACGCCGGCATCCCCGTCGCGTAGAGCGCGGCCCCCAGCACGACGACGAACCCCGCCATCAGCAGCCAGTTCACCTGCCCCGCGATCTCCGCCACGCCCGACGAACGGCGCGGGCCATTCAACCGAGCGCCCGCGGTCGTGAGAAATTTCTCGTCATTCCGCCTGAACACGCGCAGCCACCTCTCTCACGGCCCGGATTCGCAAGGTCATGGTTGGGCGCAGTGTAGCACAGGTGAGAGATGACGTAAACCAGCCAAGTGGCATGGGGCGGATCTCGTGCATGCGTGTAGCGCGCACAGATCTGGCGAGCGGTGGCCTGCCGAGACAGTGGAGCGCTCGCATCGAACAGCGTCGAAGGCCGTCGAGTGCGCTGCCGACGCAACACGCTGCCAGCTGGCCAATGGCCGACGTGCCCGCGGCGGGCACGTCCACAGGCCGCAGACAGGCTTTCAGGTGGCTCCGTCTGCGATGCGACGATGTGTCGCGCCTCTTCCGACGGGGGATTCCACGATTTACGACCGAGCACCGCCTTAGACCAGCGCAGGGCCGAGGCGCATGTTCGCACCTCGGCCCTGCATGTGGCGCAGCCCACCTGAGTGGACCGGTCCCCACGGTGTGACACCGCCGGCAGCGCAAGCGCATCAATCACGGTGCCATGGCGACCCCGGGTCGGCTCTGTCATGCCGCCGTCCGCTACTTTTCCCTCAATCCATTGCGGTGGCTCCACTGGTACGCCATATCCGCGATTCCGGGGAGCAGCTGCTCCAGCCACACAACAGCGTACTGCTTGCGCGGCACGACCGCCTCACGCCGCGGGCGCAGGATGAGGTCGGCAATAGTGTTGGCGACCACTTCTGGCCCTGGCAGCGGTCCGGTCATGTCGCTGGTCTGCGCGGTCCGAATGGCTGAGGGCTCGACCAGACAGACTGAGATGGCGCGCGGTCCTGCCAGGATCCGCAGCTGGCGGCGCAGCCCGAGCGCGAAGCCCCGCACGCCGTACTTCGTCGCGCTGTAGACGGGCTCTACGGCGACACGACCCGCCACAGACGACACGGTAATGATGCTGCCCTGGCGTCGTTCCAGCATGCCCGGCAACACCGCACGGGTCATGAGCATGGTGCCCAGCAGATTGACGTCAATGATGTTGGCGATCTCATCTTCCGGGCTGTTGACCAGCAGTTTGTACCAGCCGACGCCGGCGTTGTTCACCAGCACGTCGATCTGCCCGAACGTCTCCATCGCGCGCTCTACGAGCCTGGTGACCTGCGCGCCGTCCGTGATGTCGGTGGGGACGGCGAGGACCTCCGCGCCCGTCGCTCGCAGCGCCTGCGCCTGCTCCTCCAGGTCGGCGACCCGCCGTGCCGCCAGCACGACGCACGCGCCACGTCGCGCCACCTCACGCGCCGTCGCGGCGCCGATGCCCGAGCTGGCGCCGGTCACGAGCACGACTTTCCCTGCCAGCGGTCGCGTGTCCGCGACTGCTTGTTCCCTCTGCACCGTTTGCTGCATCGTTACCACTGAGCGTTCTCCTTCTACGCGTACGCGGCGACCGTTTGGGGCTCATCAGTGGCGGCGGCGTGCGACTGGAGGTACCACTGCGCCGTCAGACGCACCGCTTCGCGCAGGCTCACCTGGGGCGCGAAGCCCAATTCACTGCGTGCTTTGTCGATGGCATGCCGGTTGTCGGTGCCAAACAGCTTGACACCCAGGCGGGTGACCGCCGGCTCTCGCTGCGAGTGCAGCAGCGCGGGAACCTGCTCGGCCGCGGTAGCGGCGGCGTAGAGCGCGTGATAGGGCGCATGGATGCGCGGTGGCTGCGCGCCGATCTCCTCCGCGATGGCCCGCAAGCACTCTTCCTGTGTGATGGGATGGTCGTTGCTGATGTTGTACGCGCGTCCTACAGCGTTTGGATGCTCCAGCGCCAGGAGCAGGCCCTGGACCACGTCGGTCACATGGCAGAATGGCAGGGCATTGCGGCCGTTGCCGATGACGATGCCCTTGCCGGCGCGCAGACGATCGGCCATGCGCTCGAAGTGTAGGTGGTCGCCCGGTCCGATGAACGTGCCCGGCCGGACGATGACGGCCGGCAGGTCGTTGCAGGCAATGAAGCGCTGGACCACCTCATCGCCCGCGGCCTTGGTCACCGCATACGGTTCCTGGAAGGGGCGCAGCGGGAAGTATTCGTAGGCCGGCTGGCCCAGATTCATCCCGTAGACGGTCCAGGAGCTGATGTGGACGAGACGCTTGACGCCCGCGGCGAGCGCGGCCCGGCAGACATGCTCGGTGCCGGTCACGTTGACAGCCCAGTAGTCCAGCATGGGACGCCAGACGCCCATCATGCCGGCCATGTGCAGGACTTTGTCAGCGCCCCGCATTGGGGCAATCAGCGTCTCTGGGTTACGCACATCCCCCCGATAGATCGCGACGTTGCGCTCCTCGAGTCGGGTAGCATCCTCATTGGGAAGGACCAGTGCGCGGAGTGAGTAGCCCCGTTCCTGCAGCGCGGTGATCAGGTGGTGTCCAAGGAGCCCGCTGGCTCCTGTCATGAGAATTTCCATGCGTATGCTCCTGCGCGCCAGGCGCGCCCCACTATGCCCAAAACTCCGCGCGATACCAGGCGACGCTCTGGCGCACGCCCTCGGCGAGGTTGACGCGGGGCGCGTAGCCAAGGTCGCAGCGAGCTCGGCTGATATTGAAGCGGTTCTCGCCGCCGAGCAGCTGCACGCCATAGCGCATGACCGGCGGCGCCTGGCGGCGGTGGGCCGCGCGGCTGGCGGTCTCCGCGGTCGCGCCGAGGGCGAGCGCCACGTGGTAGGGGAGATGCAGCCTGGGTGCTCGCGCGCCCAATTCGGCAGCGATTGTGTTGAGGTAGGCGTTCTGCGTCACGGGCTCGTCATTGACGAGGAGATACGTCTTCCCGAGTGCCTTGGGCGCTTCGCTCGCCTGGAGAATGCCCTGCGCCACATCGCGGACGTAGACGAGCGGAATATGGTTGTTTCCGGAGCCAAACACGATCATCTTGCCCTGGCGGATCATGGTGGCAAAGCGGGCGAAGCTATCCACACTGCGCGGGCCGTAGATGTAGCCCGGCCGGACGATGGTGACCGGCGCCTTGCGCTCGCGGATCATCTCCCGCAGCAGGTACTCGCCCATCAGCTTCGTCCGGCTGTACGGATTGGGATCACCACACAGCGGAGCCGTCTCATCCGCCGCGCCGCGCACGTCGTTGCCATGCACGGTGATGGAGCTGACGTGCACCAACCGCTGGACGCCCGCCTCCATCGCCACCTCTACCAGGGCCTTGAGTCCCCGGATGTTGGCCGTCTCATACTCCTCCTCAGGTCCCCAGGGCCCGGTCCGCGCCGCGCAATGGAGCACCCGATCCACTCCGCGGACGGCCGCTTCCAGCGACTGGCGGTCTCCCAGGTCGCCCCGGCAGACCTCCACCCCCAATCCTTCGAGCCGGGTGGCATCCTCGTTCGGCCGCGCCAGGACGCGGACGTGTTCACCGCGCTCCACCAGTACGTCAGCGACATGGCTGCCGAGGAAGCCGGTTGCTCCCGTCACCAGAAACGTCATGATTGCCTCCTGTTTCATCCATCCATGCTTCGGGCTGCATGCGTCCGTCTCTGGGAGGCATGGATGCGCGAGATGTGGTGTTGGTCCGTGCAGCGCGTCGCGGATTACGTGTGCGGACGAGCCATGTTGCCGGCGCACGCATCCCTCTCCACCTGGGCCGAGGCCAGAAATGATCGGCCATGGTGGCGACCAGCGCGTTTCTTTACCTGAACCTACTATCCGCCTTGATGGTTATAGTCGGGGCAAGAGTGAGTGTTGGTTCGGTTGAGGTTGCCCAGGTGTTCTGGCATCTCCTCCCCGTTGCTACGGGACCCTCAAGGGTTCGCCGCGCGCGCCGGCTCTCCTGTGAGCGCGAGCGTGGAGCGAAGAGAGAGACCCATCGCACTGAGGCAGACGACGCCGGAGATGACCATCAAAATGGCCGTCCAGGGGTGCGCGAACAGAAACATGGCCGCGACCACCGTGGGGTTGACGTGGAACAATCCCGCGAATACGAGCAAGCCAACCAGCTCATTGCTGCCGATCTGCCCCGGCGGCGTCGGCAGGATATACGCCAGGTTGTAGAACGTATAGCCAAAGAGAACGACGACAAAGGCTATGTGAGCGCCGACCGCCTCGAAGGCGAGGAAGCAGAAGAGCGCATCCAGGCACACCGCCGCCAGCGTGTAGGCCGAGGCGACCAACAGCAGACGCGGACGCACGACCAACCCGAGCAGGGCATCGACGAAGCGCAGCGCGAAGGGCTCCAGCCTCCGGCGCACCACCCCAGGCAGCCGCTCCATCATCCAGGCCAGCAGCGCCAGCGCCGCGGGTCGGCGCCAGGCGGCCAGGCCAAGGAACAAGGCGCCACCGACCAACACCGCCAGCACCGTCAGCAACAGGCCCCAGAGCGGGCCGCTGAGGTGGATCGGCAAGAACGGGAGGACCACGAGCAGGCCCACTGCCGGCAGGAGATCCATAATCTTGTCCATCGCGATGGTTGGCAGCGAGCGGCTAATGGGAGTGCCGCGCAGCCTGCGCAACAGGATGGCCTTCAGCAGCTCACCCCCTCTCACTGGGAGGAGGAAATTGACCAGGGTGGCCACCTGATAGATGCCAACCACCTGCGGGACACTGGCCGGATCAGGCTCCAGGAAGCAGCGCCAGCGGAGAGCACGCACGACGTATGCGCCGAGAAAGACAACCCCAGACAGCAGGGCCACGCCGATGCTCAGATGCTCCAGACGCTGGAAGACGCTGCCCAGGTTGACCAGGCGGGCGAAGGCCACGAGCAGTATCGCCGCGACCGCCAGACCGATGCCCGTGCGCACCGCGAGGTCATTCGGGCGGCGCCCACGTGGCGTGGCTGGCCGAGCGCCCGTTGAGCCGATCACCTGCTCCTCTGCGAGCGTGCCTCCCTCGCGGGTGTGTACCAGCGCGGGGAGATCAACTTCCTGAGCCATTTCATCCATCTCCTCGCTGGGCGGGGCTTGTGCCGGCGGCAACCATCGGCAAATCTGTCGTGATCACAGTATCGTTGCCCTTGGCATGGGCGAGCTCGTGGCAAGGGGGGCAGAGACTGATGAGATCTTCCGGCCGATAGGTCGGCAGGAGGTGCCGCTCACGAAACAGGTGTGCCACGATATCTGCTCCGTGCGCGCCACAGCGCTGGCAGGTATGGTCGTCTCGGAGCAGCGCCGCGCGTCGCGCCTCGCGCGTGCGGATGCCATGAAAGACATCGAGGCCAACGTGAAACGCCATGCCCAGCAGGATAAGCCGGGCCCACCGCCAGCGGCCGAAGAGCGCGAGCGCCAGCAGGAGCACCAGCGGATGATGCAGCACACGCGTCCCGGCATGTTGCTCAGGCTGCGCCTGGTTAAAGTAGCGCACCGCCTTGCGCGGATCGAGGGTCCGCTCGCGGACGGAGGCGAAGAGGTAATGGTCCACATCGATGAGGATGCTGGCGGCCCAGGGGAGGACCACCGCGCGCCGCAGCCAGGGGAACAGCACGGCGCTGGCGGCCGTAGAAAGCGCGACATGATCTCGCACACGCACCGCTTATTCCCTCCCGTCCGTCGCGCGATCCGCAGGCGCAGTCGCTGGCGGAGTGTCCTCCTGCCGGGCGCCGCTCATGCCCTTGACGGCCATGGCGCCCTCCGGGCAGGCCTCGTAGCAGAGCAGGCAGCGCGCACAGGTACGCGGATCGACCTGCAGGGTGGTGAGGTTGATGACGTTGGGCAGTGGGCAGGTCTGCACGCAGATACCACAGTGGGTGCACTTATCTGCCAGGATGGTAGGGCGCGTGCCAAGCACACCGGTTTTGTACAGCGCCTTGACGAAGTGTTCTCCAGTGAGCCGGTGGAAGGGATAGTCCAGCGGATACATCATCCAGAAGGCGAAGCGATAGAGCGGCGGAACCTGCGGCAGCTCGAAGCGGGTGATCGGCTCGATGGCGTCGCCGATGACACGTGGCGCACGCGGGCCGAGCTGCTCGATCCCCAGACGGAAGTGGCCGATGACGCGCGGATCCACGTTCACCAGTTGGCAGCATTCGAGATCGACGGTCAGCGCATCGCGACCAGCGACCAGGATGCCCAGGTCGGCCTTGCGCCCATAGAGTGGGCCGTCCTGATCCTGGCCGATGCTGCCGTCGACGATGTTCAGGTCGGGCTTGATGCCAAGGTTCATGTCCACGATGCACTGCTGGATGCCGAGGGTGTGCATGTTGCGGCGGTCTTCCCGCGGCAGCAGGCCCATCAGGTTCTTCATCGCCACGCTCATACCCGAGACGACATGTCCCTTGAGCACGGGCAGATTGATCAGACAGGCATCCTCCAGGACGGCCGGCATGTGGAACCGCTTCAAGCGGCGTGCGCCGGCCGGACGCAACTCCACCCACCGATCTACCTGTCCGACCATGCGGATGTCGTGGCGGCGGCAGAACTCTTCCATGCCAAGGATGGTGTAGGTCTGTTCGTAGTCGAATTCGGTGCCGGGTGTCTCGCAGAGCATCGGGGTGGCCCCGGCCGCATGGACCTCTTCCGCCACGGCGGCCATAAGGTCCAGGTTGGTGGTGGCGCCAGTCCGGGCCGGCCGGCCGGCCACGAAATTGGGCTTGAGAATGGCGACTTTGCGCCCGGCGAGTATCGTCGACATGCCGCCAAGCAGCTCGATGGCCCGCCTGGTCACGCTGGCGATGTCGTCGCCGGTGCGCAGGGTCACCACATCCTGTGTCCCTGTGGCGACGGCTGCTGGCACGACTTGCTCCATCACACCTCTCACTTCCTTTCGCTCAAATCAGGCACCATGGTGTCGCGTTCAGATCCGACATGCGATCGTGGCCGCCAATGCGCACTCTATGCGGGTGACTGGGTCACCCCGTCAGCCGCGCTCACGGATGGTTGTGCGCTGTGGCGGCCAGTACTGGTTCTGGTTCCGCGGCCGGCGCTGGAGCGGCCGCCGCTGGCGCCGGCTCGGCGGATGTTGCCTTGCGGGCAAGCATATCCTTCGCCATCGGCAGCGCCACCTTGGCCGCCACCTTCGTCAGCGTGGGCGTGTGCGTCAGCATGTTGGTGTAGGAGGCGTTGGCCAGCGGGCAGTAGCACTCGCCGGCCTTGATGCTGCGGCGCAGCTCGTTCGCCTTGGCCGTTCGCCACACCTTGGCAAAGTCGTAGTCATACTCCCGCAGGTTGCCCATGGACTCGGCGCGAATGCAGCAGGTCCACACGTCGCCGTTGGGCGCGATCTGCGCCGAGGCGACTCCCGCCATACAGGGGATGATCTGCTTGTGCTCGCGCAGCGTGCGCTTGACGATCTCGTAGTACTCGCGGCGGAAGGCCTGCGTGACCCGCGAGACGCCGGTCACTTTCTGGTCTTTGAGCGCCTCCAGCACACTGTCGATCGCGACGGAGTACTTCTCGACCGTCGGGGTGATGCCGAGCCCTACCGTGTCCAGCTCGA